>CAMBVX010000112.1 GCA_945871085.1 Opitutus sp. GAS368
GGTGGCTTTCCACGTGAAGGCGTCGACCGGTTGCCCGGCGAAATTCATCGTGAGGGCCCGCTCGCGGGTGCCGTTGTGCTGGTAGGGCGTGCCGTTGCCGCGTTGTTCTTGGTAGCTGCGGAAGGCCGCGTTCCAGGAAAGTTTTTCGCCGAGCGATTGGCGCCAGCGGAGATTGAGCAACGTGTGTCGGCTCCACGCCGGCACGTCGATCGGCCCGCGCCGCTCGGGTGCGATCAGGGCGAAGCCATCCGTCGCGAACGCGTGCGCGCCGAGATCGAAGGTACCGAGCGCGCCGGGCTGCGAGTGCACCACCTCCGCGCTACGCGTGCCGAAATCACCGAATGTGACGTTGGCCGCGGTCGCTTGGGCGGAGGGTTGTTGGGTGAGAATCTGTACGACGCCGCCGAGCGCAGCGTTGCCCCATGCACTCGCGCCGCCGCCGGAAACGACTTCGACGCGCGCAAGATTTTCACGGGCGACCTTGGTCCATGCGACCCAGCCGCCGAAAGGATCGTTGAGCGGCACGCCGTCGAGCAGGACGAGTGAGCGGCTCGCGCCACTCGGACCGAGACCACGCAGCGAGACGCCTTGCGCCGTGGGATTGGCGGAAAAACTGTCGCTGCGGCGAAAAAGGCTGAAGCCCGGCACGGAGCGCAGCGCACCGTCGAGGGTGGCGGTGGGTGCGGCGCGGAGTGTGGCGTCGTCGAACGTCCGCACCGCCACCGCGATTTGCTCCGCGGGCTGCGGCGTGCGCGACGCGGTCACGACTTCCGCCGGGAGGGTGGCGGTTTGCGCCTGCGCGATCCTCTCGCCGGCGCTCGCGGCGACAAGGAGGGCGAGGAGAGCAGGTAGGCGCGCGCTGGCGCGCGAGGGAAGTGGGTGGTGGCTGCCATCGCCTGCCGGTAGGCTCCTGCCCGGTCGTGGACAAGGCCTCATGGTTTAACACCGTTACGGACGAGCGCGGCGAAGGTGAGTCGAAGATTCAAGGGAGAGGAGGCGACGGCCGGTGGATGGTCTACATGAGGACGAAGGCGAGGGAAGCTTAGACCGGAAAAACCCTGCGGTTGGCGCCGGAAGGCGGCTGCTCCGCGTCTCGTCGCGCGATTTGGCTCGGCAATGGGGCGGGCTTTTGGGATGGGTCAGCTTCAGCCCCCTACCATTTCATTTTTATGTCACTCTGGGAATATAAGGTCATCACCAGCGGGAAAGGTGGCTTTGCCACGCCCGCAATGTTGGAGAAATTCCTGAACGATCTCGGCCGCGACGAGTGGGAGATCATTCAATATCACTCCACGCCCGACAATCTGCTCGCCTTCACCGGCCTCGCGCGGCGCTCCACGCAACGCGATTGGACCCTCGCCGACGCCGCGGCCGCGGCCGCCAAAGCCGAGGCCGAAAAGCTCCGCGCCGAGTTTGCCGCGAAATTCGAGGCCGCCACGCGCCCGGCGCCGGCGACGAGTGGGGCCGAGGCCCCGCCGCCGAGTTTTCTCGAGGAAAAATCCGCTCCGGACGACGGTTTCCGCAAGCCGGTCGACACCTCCCGCGACGACGATCCCGAGGCCCACGACGAGGCCAAGGACGATTGGGACAAGCTCACCGCGTCCGAGGAAGAGGAACTCCCGGTGTTTTTCGACGCCATCAAACCGCACCTCCGCCGCAATCAGCGGGGCCCGGGCATGAGCGTGGGCACCGACTACCTCGCGAAGAAATGGGACCAGACCGAGGACGATATTAAGGGCGCGCTCGTCGAGTGCGGCTTTGTGCTCCCCGCCGATGAAGATTCTCGCGCCGAACATGTCGAATACGATGGCGATCTGTATTGGCTGAACATCAACCGCCGCGGCGAACTCTGGATCAACACGAAGGAGAAGCCGCGTCCGGTCTTCCGCAATGTGAAGGCCACGCGCATCGAGCAACCGGCCGAAGAACCGAAGCCCGAGCCATCGTCCGCGCCTGCCCCCGTCGCCGATCAACCGGTCGCCCGGCCGCATTTTGAAACCCGGGCGCGCCGCGAAGCTGCGGCTGCAGCCGTGGTGCCCGTCGTCGCGCCAACCGACGGAGCTCCGATCGCAGCACCTGAAACCGCAGCGACTGATTCCGTCGGCGCGGTGGCACCGGCCTCCGCGGTCGCTCTGGTCGCGGCCGTTTCAACCACGCCGTTACCCGCGAGCGTCGAGTTGCTGGATAAAATTCGTCCGCACATGCGCCGCAATCGGCGCGGCCCCGGCGGTTCGGGTAGCACGTCGTTCTTGGCGCGTGCCCTGCGCCGCGCGGAGCCCGAACTCGTCGCCGCTTTCGCCGCCATCGGACTGAATTTGCCGACCAATCCGAACGACAAACCCGTCTTCGTGATGTTCGGCGAAGAAGTGTGGTGGGTGAACCAAGATTCGCGCGGCGGCGTGTGGATCAACGGTCGCGATAAGGAACCCGGTGAAGTCCTCGTCCCCGCCAGCGCAACCGCCTCCGCAACCGCCTCCGCAACCGCCCCCGCGCCAGTCACGATGGACGAGGTGCCCGCCGTGCAAACGCCGCCGCCTCCGCCTGCAGTGGAGACGCCCGCTCCTCGTGCCGAAGCACCGCCCGCTCCGGCCGCCGAAACGGTCGAGGCTCCTGCGGCGGGCAACGTCTTGGCGGCCGTGCGTCTGCTCTTGAAAGCGACCCGCACCGGCGGCTTCGCCGGCAAGCTCGACCGCGTCGCGGATGAACTCAGCAAGTCGGCCGTCGATCTCACGGCTGCACTCGTCAGCGCCGGGCTGAACGTGCCCGGTAAGGCCAAGGAAAAGCCGGTGTTCGTCGAACACGCGGGCGAGATTTTCTGGCTGAATAAAAACGCGAAGGACGAACTTTGGGTCAACGCCAAGGTTTCGAAGTTCGCGGCCGCAGCGGGCGACAGCGACGAGAAGAAGCCGGCACGCCGCAGCAGCAGCGGCGGTGGCGGGCGGGCGCGCGGCAAGAAGGAATAAAGGAATGCTTTCAAAACCCGGCGCCTCACCGCGCCGGGTTTTTTTGCGTTATTTCGACGAGGTGCCAGCCGCCTATTTCTCGCCGAACGTCGCGCGGAGGTAGGCGAGCACGGCTTTGCGTTGGCCGGCGGTGGTCATCGCGCCAAACGGGGGCATACCTTTCAGCTCCACGCCGTCGCTGATGATCTTGAGCAGTTCGGCGTCGGGCTTCGCGAGGCGGGTTTTGTCGTCGCGGAAATTGGCGGCGCCGCCCGGGACGCCGCGGCCGTCGGGTTGGTGGCAGGGCACGCAGTAGAGGCGGTAGATTTTTTCACCGGCGGCGACCAGCTCGGCGGGTGACGTGGTGGCGAAGGCGACGGCGGCTTTTGCGTCGGCGGCGTTTTCGCCCGCGCGCGGGAGGCGCGTCGTGCCGCCCACGGTGCGCTCACCATTCAGGAGCCGGTTGGCGGTGTAGTAGGCGAGTGGGTTGGCGAGCGGTTGGTCGGCGGTGGTGCGCAGGGCGGCGACGGAGAGCTCGTAGACGAAACCGGGTTTCAGTTCGGCAAGTGTGAGTTCGGCGGAGAGGCCGTCCGCGCTGCCGCGCACGGCCGTGACGGCGACGCGGGCCTCGTCGACCCAAGGGGAGCCGTATTTGTATTGGTAATAATAGCGGAAGCGGTTGACCTCAAAATTCGCGGCGGCGGCGAGCGTCGTGGCTTTCATCGGACGCGTGAACGTGAGACGGAAACCGCGCTCGGTGAGCGTCACGTTGCGGACTTCGGGCGAGACCTCGCCATCCCAGACGACGCGTTGCAGTCCATCGGCGCCCGCGCCCCAGCCGCCGGCCGCGCCGAGGTAGAGACTGCCGTCGGGCGCGAAAACACTGCGCGTGATGCCGGCGAGAAGTTTTTCGCCGGAGGTATAGGTGGGCGTTTCGTTTCGGCCGAGAAACGGGAAACATACGCCCTGCCACTCGCCCGCGATTTTCTCGAGGGCCGACCGGATGACGATCTTGGTGTAGTCGCCGGCAAATACCTGTCCGGCGAAAGGTCCGAATTTTCCGCCGGTGGTATCCCAGAGGATCTCGCCGCCGGAGACGCCCATCGGGCCGTGAGGGAAGACGACGGCGGGGGACTTATAACGTTTCCACGCCTGCTCGGTCGTGAAGGTCTTGGCGTCGAAGCCGGGCTCCCATTTCAGGCTCGCGACGTGGCCGTGAAAATCGCCTTGGGCCACGTGCAGAAGTCCGCACGAGGGTTTGTAGTCACCTTGGTTCTCATTGACGAAGAAGTCACCGTCGGGGCTCAGGCCGACGCCGTTGGGCTGGCGGAAACCGCTGGCGAGCGGGGTGAATTTTCCATCGGGGGCGATCTTAACCGCCCAGCCACGCCACGGCAGACTCGAGTATTGGCCAGTCGTTTCGAGCAGGGGCGAAGGATCGAGTCGGCCGCGCACTTCGCCGGGGGTGATCGGAAGTTTGTCACCGCTGGAGCTGTTGGAAATGACGCCGAGAAAATTGCCGGCGGAGTCGCGGCGGAGGCCAAAGAAAAACTCGTGGTAGTTGTGCGAGATACCCCACTGGCCGCCGAGGGCGTCGAAGGTGTCGGCCCGGCCGTCGCCATCGGTGTCAGTGGCTTTGAGGAGTTCGGGGCGGTGCGCGATGAAGACCACCTGGTCGGACTCGACGACGAGGCCGAGGGGCTCGCTGAGGCCGCGAGCGAAGCAGCGCCAGGCGCCGGTGGGGGCGCGCATCCAGACTTCACCGTAACGCGTCGTGACGACGAGCGTGCCGGTCGGAGAAAAGCCGACGCCGACGATGCCGCCGCGCAGCTCGGCGGGGCGCGGGATATTTTCAATGCGGTAACCGGCGTGGGCGAAGGGTGCGGCGAGCGTGAGCGGTGCGATGAGGAGCAGGGAGCGGAAAAAATGCTTCATGGCGTGGCGGAGGTGAAGGGCACGTCGAGGAGGAGGGCGCCGGTGGCGTCTTTGGTGAGCGTGAGCGCCGGGCGCCCGGCGACGACGTAGGACCAGGTGGCATCGGCCCCCGCGCGGTCGAAGCGGAACGTGCGGCGTAGACCGGCGGCGTTGGGCAGCGCGGAAATGGTTTCGGCGACGGGTGCGCCGTCGACGGTGTAGCGGAGTTCCACGGACGCGGAGCGGAGCGTGTAGCCCTTGAACTCGACCACGGGGGCGCGGTTCGCGTCGCCACGGCGGAGGGGAGACGTGCCGGTCTCGCGATAAACGACGGGGCCGAGCAGGGTGGCGGCTTTGATGAGTTTATTGACGGGGCGGACGTCGGTCAGATCGATGAAACCGCCGGTCCACGCGTAGTTGAGGCCGCCGCGCGTCGGGTCGTAGCAAAAGTTCACGCCACCCGGCAGGCCGAAGGCGAAGCAGCCGGCGCGGGCGTCGGGCAACATGACGCGTTCGATGAGCACCTCGCCGGGCGCGAGCGCGGGCTGGGCGGGGAGCGGCGCGAGGGCGAGGAGCGCGAGGCCGACGAAGCAAGCGATCCGCGGAATTGTGCTCCGAGTAGGGCGGACTTCAGTCCGCCATTCGGAGCGATGAAGGCGGACTGAAATCCGCCCTACTTTAGGAGCGATCGTGTTCATTGCCGTTTCGTGAGAAAAACAAAGACTCCCAGTTTGGACGCGGTGAGGACATCGGGGACGCCGTCACGGTTGACGTCGATCGCCTCGACCTGCGTGCCGAGGGCGGAGGCATCGTCGATGAGTTGCGGGACGAAGCGGGCACCGCCGGGTGCGGCGGCGTCGCGCCGCAGGAGGAAGGCGTAGTTGACGGGCGTAGCCATGGGCTCGACGTCGCCGGTCGGGCCATGGGCCCAGCGGCGTTTGCCGGTGATCACGTCGGGCAGGCCGTCGCCATCGAGGTCGGCGAGCGTGAGTGCGTGGGGCTGCGAAAAGGCGACGCCGTATTTTTTTTCCTCTTCGCGCGTACCCATCATTTTGCGTTCGATGAATGAGATCGCACCGGCGGCGTCGCGTTTTTGCTCGAACCATGCGAGGCCCCAGCCGTGGGCGTTGAGCGCGGTGACGATGTCGGCTTTCCCGTCGCCGTTTACATCCGTCACGAGGATTTGGGCGCCGCCCCGGTCGGAGCTCAAGGTGAACGCGTGTTTTTTCCAGAGTGTGCCGGGAGGTGAATTTTTCGGCGGTTGCTCCCACCAGCCTTCGTTGAGCACGAGGTCGGCGCGGCCGTCGCCGTTGATATCGCCGATGCCTTCGCCGTGGTAGTAGTGGTTGAATTCTGCCTTGTCGGTGACTGGGACAAATTTCCACGGCTTCGTGGGCTCGGCCCAGTTGGGTGCATACCAACCCCACTGCTTTACTTTGTCGGCGGCAGTCTCTCCGGAGATCGAAACGAGCTCGGGTTTACCATCGCCATCGACATCCACGAACAGTGGGGCTTCGCCGAACACGCGGTGGGCGACGAAGTGCTTTTTCCAGCGGGCGTCGGGCTTGGTGGCCTCGGCCGCACCGGGATTTTCATACCAGAATGCCTGGTGATGGAGCACGCGGCCGAGGACCAGAATGTCGGGGCGACCGTCGCCGTTGAAATCGGCGATGAAGGAGAACATCGAGTTCGTCGGATTTTTTTCGAGTTCCTGCTGCACGGGCTCGTAGAATGTGTGGCGGGTCTTGAAGTCCGGGCCGGCATACCAGAACGGGCCGGCGACGATATCCGTTTTTCCGTCGGCATTGAGATCGGCGGCATTTACGCCATCGCACCAGTATGCGGAGGTGAGCGTGAGTTTCTCGAAGGAGAGGGCGCGCGGAGCGGGGGCGGCGTGAGCGGCGCCGGCGGCAAGCGCGCCAAACAGAGGAAGAGCAAGCGAACGGGGAATTTTCATGGAGCGAGGGGTAGGACGAATAACGCAACGCGAAGGATGCACGGCGAGCGGATTGTTTCTCGACGCGGAGGCGGCGCGGCGCAGAGTGGTGGTCGATTCTCTCTTCCCTATGAAAACCTCACGTGTGGTCCCGGTGGTGTTGCAATTGACGGCGCTCGTCGTGGCGCTGGGTGCGGGCCGATTGGCCGCTGCGCCCAACGAGAAATTTCTCGGCCGCTGGGCGCTGACGCTACCCAACGGCGCAGCGGGCTGGCTCGAAGTGACCAAAGAAAAAGGCTACTACGACGGCTCGATCCTCTGGGGCGGCGGCAGTGTGGTGCCGGTGTCGAGCGTGGTGCTCACGGAAGACAGCCTGATCGTGACCCGCACCCGCGATGTGCAGCGCAAAAATGCCACCGGCAAGGTCGTGCGCACACAACAATTCACCGAAGCGATTACAGCCAAACTCGGCGAAGGCGATACGCTGAAACTCACCCAACTGGCCCCGAAGTTAAACGGCACGGCCTACGACGGTGCGGAGTTTTCCGGCCAACGTATCCCGGCACTGCCGGCGCGCCCCGATTTGAAGAAAGTGAAATTCGGCGAGCCCATCGCGCTCTTTACCGGCAAGGATCTCGCCGGCTGGAAACCGAAGGAGGCCAACGTCGAGAGCGCGTGGAAGGTTGAGGGCGGCGTGTTGTCAAACAGGGTGCCGAAGCACGCCCCGGGCACCCCCGCGAAACGCACCGCCAATCTCCGCACGGAGAAAGAATTTGAAGACTTCAACCTCAAGCTTGAGGTCAACGTCCCGGCCGGCAGCAACAGCGGCGTCTACCTGCGCGGCATCTATGAAATCCAAGTTTTTGATTCCTTCGGCAAAGCGCTCGACTCGCACAATATGGGCGCCCTCTACAGTCGCATCACACCGAGCGTCGCAGCGGAAAAGCCGGCCGGTGAATGGCAGACGCTCGAAATGACACTCGTCGACCGTCATGTGACCGTCATCCTCAACGGCAAGACGATCATCGACAACCAACCGGCGGCAGGCTGCACCGGTGGCGCGATGTGGTCCGATCAGTTTAAGCCCGGCCCGATTTATCTGCAGGGAGATCACGGCTCGGTGGCGTATCGCAATCTCGTGCTACGGCCAGTCGTGAAATGAAAGCGGGCGAGCCGACACCGGGCGTCACGCGACGCGAATTCATCGGTCGCGCCGCCTTGGGCACCGCCGCAGTCGCCCTCGCGCCGCATGGCCGTGCGGCGGAGTTGCCGCCGCCGAAGCTCGGCATCGCGATCCTCGGGCTCGGTGGCTACGCGTCGGGCCAACTCGCGCCGGCGCTCAAGCTCACCCAAAACGTGCAGATCACGGGCGTGATCACCGGCTCGCCGGAGAAGGGGCGCAACTGGTCGCAAGTCTTCGGCTTTCCCGAGAAGGCGATTTATTCTTACGACACGATGGCGCGGATCGCGGACAACCCGACGATCGACATGGTCTACGTGGTCACACCGAACGCGCTGCATCGCGAGCACGTGATCGCGGCGGCGAAGGCGGGCAAGCACGTGATCACGGAAAAACCGATGGGGATTTCCGTCGCGGAGTGCGACGCGATGATCGCGGCGTGCCGGGCGGCGAAGGTGAAACTCTCGGTGGGCTACCGGCTGCACTTCGATCCGTATTTCGCCGAAGTGGCGCGGCTCGCGAAGGAAAAGGACTTCGGTCCTTTCAAAAAGATGAGCGGTGGGTTCGGCTTTACGCTCTCGCAGCCGCAGTGGCGGGCGGAGAAAAAACTCGCGGGTGGCGGGCCCTTGATGGACTTGGGTATTTACTCAATCCAAGCGGCGGGGCTCGCGACGGGCGAGGCCGTGCCGGTGGCGATTGCGGCGAAGGAACAGCCGAAGAAGCGGCCGGACTTTTTCAAGGACGTGGAAGAAACCATCGAGTGGGCGATGGAGTATGCCGACGGGACGCGGGCGGATTTCATCACGAGCTACAACGGCGGCATCAACCGCTTCCGCGGCGAGTCGGACCAAGGTTGGGTGCAGATCGAACCGGCGTTTTCCTACAACGGCCTGCAGGGCGATTCGAGCAAGGGGAAGATCAGTTTCGAGCCGGCGGTGAACCAACAGGCGCGCCAGCTCGACCACATCGCGCAATGCGTGCGCGAGGGCCGCGAGTCGGACGTGCCGGGCGAAATGGGCCGGCGGGATATGATCATTGTCGAAGCGATCTACAAATCGGCAGCCGAAGGCGGGAAGCGAATTGAGATCAAGGTTTAGAGATTCGACAGACGAGAGTGATCACATAAAACTACGGGGATGACACCGGATATTCGCTGGAAGCAACGGTTCCAAAACTTTGAGCGGGCCTACGGCTTGTTGCGGGAAGCGTTGGCACACGGGCCGTCAGCTCTGTCGGCGCTCGAAAAGGAAGGCGCGGTGCAACGATTTGAGTATTCGTTCGAGTTGGCCTGGAAGACGGTCAAAGATTTCCTAGAGGCCGGTGGCATGATTTTTTCACCGGTCACGCCCCGGCAAGTGCTCAAGGATGCCTTTGCCGCCAAAGTGATCGCCGATGGCCAAGTTTGGATCGATATGCTCGATCACCGAAATCTGCTCTCGCATACCTACGATGCGGCGAAATTTGAAAAAGCCGTGGAGGCCATTGCGGCCCGCTATCTGCCGGCCATGGCGGAGCTGCACCGCTATTTTTCCGAGAGGGCGAAGTCATGACCGCACCGGCTCTTCAGGCAGCGGAGCTGGAATTATTGAACCGGGTCTTCCGGCGGCATCCGGAAATTTCCGACGTCAGGCTGTTTGGCTCCCGTGCGAAGGGAACCCACCAGACCAACTCCGATATTGATCTCGTGCTGGGGGGCGCGGTGGACGAACTACGCGCCGAAGCGATCGCCGCAGAGCTCGACGAATTGCCGCTCCCCTACCATTTCGACGTGATGCCGTTTGCTCAGATCGTATCGCCGTCCTTGCGCGAACATATCGAACGGGTGGGTATCACGCTCTATGTTCGCGCGGTAGAACGAGAGCCGCAGGTCGCGACGGCTGGCTAAGCCGGAACATGATACCCTGAAAATTTCACGTCTGGCCAACCGGAGCATCGTAGCGCTGAGCTTCAGGTGCGCACACTGGCATAGCGGGAAAAAGTGACCAGCACGGGCTGACACACCGTGCAACAGCGGGCGCGGTCCAAAGGATAGCCTGCCGTCAACGGTAGGCGCGTTGCCCTGCCAACGACCGAATCAGGCCGGGGGCGGAGGCTGGCCGAACTGCTTCAGCTCGCGACGGACCTCGGCTTTGAGGGCGGCTTCGGTGGGGAGATGGAATTTGTAGCGGCTGGCGAATATTTTTTTCTGCTGCTCATCGCCAAGGGTGTATTTCACGACGGCGTCGTTTTTGTCGGTGCAGAGGATGAGCCCGAGCGTGGGGTGGTCGCCGGGGGTGCGTTTCTCGCGGTCGAAATAATTCACGTAGAGCTGGAGCTGGCCGAGATCGGTGTGGGTGAGCTTGCCGACCTTGAGGTCCAGCAGAACGTAACATTTTAAGACGACGTGATAGAAGACGAGGTCGATGTAGAAGTGGTCGCCGTCGAGCGTGAGGCGCTGCTGCCGGGCGACGAAGGCGAAACCTTTGCCGAGTTCGAGGAGGAAGGACTGGAGTTGATTGAGGAGGGCTTGCTCGACATCGGATTCGACGAGGCGGTGAGACTCAGGCAGTCCAATAAATTCCATGACGACGGGATCTTTGAAGATGTCGGCGGGGGAGAGAATTTCCTGACCTTTGGTCGCGAGGCGGCGGACGCCGGCTTTGTCGCGGCTCTTCGCGAGGCGTTCGAAGAGGAGACTGGCGATCTGACGCTCGAGCTCGCGGGCGGACCAGCACTGCTGGCTGGCTTCGATTTCGTAGAAGGCACGGGCGGCGGGGGACTCGGCGCGGAGCAGAGTGCGATAGTGCGTCCACGAGAGATTGGCGTGGAGCTGACCGGGGGACCAAGATCGGCCACGCGCCGGATGGCTCAGCGGAGAGGAGGGGACAAGGGAAGAAAGGCCACGCAGTGCGTGGCTTTTTGAAGAGAGAGACAAAAGGCCACGCAGTGCGTGGCCTTTTTCGCCGCTGAGCAATTCCGGGTAGGCGAGGTAGAAGGAACGGATGCTCTTGAGACTCGAGAGGCCGTAGCCTTCGCCGTATTCGCGCTGCAAGCGGGCGGACAAGGCGTGCATGAGCCGCTCTCCATAGTCGGCTCGCTTGTTGCCCTGCTGCTCTTCTTCGACGATCTCGCGACCGACGAGCCAGTTGGCGACGACTTGGGTGGTGTTGACGGAGCGCGCCATCCGCGTGCGGGCGGATTCGAGAATTTCGCGGACGCGGGTGTAGAGCGGGCGAGAGGTGCGGGGCATGGTGAACAGGGTAAAATGATCCGGCGAAAACGTGGCGCGAAAACTACGACTCCTCTTCCGCCGGCTCCACGTTGATGGCGGTGGCGAGCGTGTGCAGGCCGCCACCGGTGAAGAGGCCCGTCACCGGACTCACGTCAGAAAAATCACGGCCGCGCGCGACGACGATGTGGCCCGTCGCGACGAAGCAGGTGTTCGTCGGATCGTAGTCGATCCAGCCACTGCCGGGGATGAACACCGCGACCCACGCGTGTGAGGCATCTGCGCCGCGGAGGCGGGGTTTGCCGGGCGGGGGCGTCGTCAGTAAATAGCCACTCACGTAGGCCGCGGGGAGGCCGTGTTGGCGCACGCAGCTGATGAAGAGGTGGGCGAAATCTTGGCAGACTCCGCGCCGATGTTCGAGGACCTCGGCGAGCGGGGTGGAGACGGTCGTGGCTTTGGGGTCGAATTTAAATTCCTTCCCGAACCGCGCGCCGAGGGCAGTGAGCCACTCGAACACGGGCGGGTCTGCGTCGTCCAAGCCAGCCGCGAGTTCGCGGGCGGCGGGCAAGAGCGGCACGTAAGGTGAGGCGTGGAGGAATTGTTCGAGGGAAAAATGCGAGCCGTTGGCGATGACCGTGGTGACTTCGGAGCGCGCGGCCGAAAGCGGCGGTGTAGCGCCGGGCACCGGGAGCGCCGGTTCCTCGCGGCGGACCAGACTGCGGCTCGTGATCGCGAGTTCGGTATGCGGTTCGCGCAGCGTGAAGAGATGGTGGTGATTACCGAAGACGTCGGGGCGCGCGGTCAGATCGGTGGGCGTGGGGCGGATCTCAAACTCGAAGCCTTCGCAGTGTTGCTCCGGTTCGTCGCGCGGCTGGAGGCGCAGCGATTGCCACGCGGCGGTCGCCGAAGAACTGTGCCGGTAGCGCGTGTGGTGCGTGACGTGGTAGAGCGGCATGCGGGACGGAGCGCGTTACTTGTGATTCTCCGTATGGATGAAGTAAACCTGCGTCAGGACGTCGTTCAGTTCGGCGACGTTG
This sequence comes from Opitutus sp. GAS368, assembly GCA_945871085.1. Taxonomy (GTDB): domain Bacteria; phylum Verrucomicrobiota; class Verrucomicrobiia; order Opitutales; family Opitutaceae; genus GAS368. Next base: position 12,218 of record CAMBVX010000112.1, read on the forward strand.
ATGGCGCTTTCATTGAGAAACACGACGGTCTGCGCGGGCGTGGCGGCGAGGGCCGAGACGTCGAGGTGGCGACCGCGTTTGACGAGACGCAGGGCCGTGGCGCGGAGTCCGGCCACTGCGCGCGGGGCGAGATCCTCGGGGAGCGCGGTAAGGTGTTCGTGGATGCGTTCGGCGATCCAGCGCAGGCCTCGGGGATTCTCCGGCGCGGCGAAAAGCCACGTCAGGACCGACGAAAACTGAAACGGGCCCGGATAAGTCGTGCGATAGCTGAAGAGCGAGTCGGCAAAGTGCAGGAGCATCTGGAGACGAAACTCCGTGGGAGCGGTGCGGCCGAGGAGGTGGCGCGTGAGGAAGAGGAGCTGTTGGCCGCGCTCGAGATGACGTCCGAGCATCAGGAAGCGCCACGCGGTGTCGTGCGCGAGGGATTCGTTGGCGATGGTCTTGAGGGCGGTGAGGTGCGGGATGAGGTCGGCGGGCGTGGGCGGCTCGGGTGACTCGAGTGCGGCGCGCAGGTGGCGGAGACTGCGCCAGGCTTCGGGCGGCAAGCGGACCTTGGCGTGGTCGAGATTGCGGATGAGGTTCGCGAGGTTGCTGGCCAAGCTGCCGAAGAGTTTCGGGTCGTCGATCGTGTCGTCGAGGAGCGCGTCGAGTTGTTCGCCCGAGGTCTTGGGCGGAATGGTCGCGCCCTGCATTTCGAGCAGGAGGCGGACGGCGGCATCGGCCACGGTGGGGTCGAGGGCGGCAATTTCGTCACGCCGGACCGGGTCCAATTTTTCGAGGAGGCGCGTGAGCCGCGCGGTGCGTTCGAGGTAACGGCCCAGCCAGAAAAGATTATCGGCGAGACGGCTCGGGGTGTCGTTGGGCCGGTAAATGATATCGGCCAGCGCGCTCACAGGCGGTGGCGGCGTGGGCGTGCCGGGGTGGAGCACCCACGTGTCCTTTGTCAGGCCGCCGTGTTGCAGGGTGACGATCGCGTCATCCCCGGCGGGATGGAAGCGCGTGAGGCCGCCGGGCATGACGCGGTAGTCGCCGTCCTGCCAGGTGACGAAGGCGCGGAGAATATAGGGCGCGGGGCGGAGCGAGCCGTTGATCCACGCCGGAGTGGAGCCGAGGTGGACGCGCTCCTGGCCGCAGAAGGCCCACGGGCGGGCGCGAATGTCGGCGGCGAGCGCAGTGCGTTCGGTGGCGGAGAGAAACGAGCTGAACCGCGTCGTCGAGAGATGGGTGGAGCGAAAGGTGGGCTTGACGACGAGCGTATCGAGATTTTCGAGCACGTAATCGCGGGCTTGTTCGTGGCCGCACCACCACGTGGCGACGCTGGGCAGGGCGAGTTTTTCGCCGAGCACTTCGCGGCAGAGCGGATCGAGAAACGCGAGGAGCGCGGTGGTCTCGAGGGCGCCGCAACCGAGTTGATTGGCGAGCGCGACGTGTTGGTGATGGGCGGAGTGCACGAGGCCGGGCACGCCAAGCAAGGAGTGGCCATGCAACTCGAGCGGATCGCAGAACGCGGAGTCGACGCGGCGGACAATGGCATCGACCCGGCGGAGGCCACCGACCGTGCGGAGGAAGACCTGGGCATCGCGTGTCGTGAGATCGGCACCCTCGACGAGGGGGAAGCCGAGGTAGCGCGCGAGGTGGGCGTGCTCGAAGTAGGCCTCGTTGGCCGGCCCGGGTGTGAGGAAGACCACGCGCGGTTCTTCGCCGGGACGGACGTGGGCCAGCTGTTCGAGCGAGACGCGGAAGCCGCGGAGGAATTCGTAGAGCCGCTCGACGGGCGCGCTGCGGAAAACCTGCGGGAGCGCTTGGCGGGTGAGAATGCGGTTTTGCAGCGAGTAGCCCAGGCCCGAGGGCGCATCGAGGCGGTCGCGGAGGACCCACCACCGTCCGTCGGGCGAGCGCGCGAGATCGACCGCGTAGGTGTGGAGCATCACGTCGTTCGGACGACCGAGGCCGACGCACGGGCGGAGAAAATGAGGATTGGCCAGGGCCAGCGCGGCGGGAAGCGAGGCGCTGCGCAGAAGTTTTTGCGGGCCGTAGAGATCGCGCAGCAGATCGTTGAGGAGGCGGGCACGCTGGCGCAGGCCGTCGCTGAGGGTGGCCCAATCATCGGCGGCGACGAGGAGGGGCACGACATCGAGCGGCCACACCTGCGCACCGGAGCGCCCGCCCTCGTAGACGTTCATGCTCACATCCTGCTCGATGATGGCGCGTTGGCAGGCGGCGTGGGCGGCGCGGAGGGTGGCGGGGGCGTTGGGGCCGAGGAGGCGGAAAAATTCCGCCCAGTGCGGACGCACCGAGCCGTCGGGCGCGCGATATTCGTCGTAACGCCCGGCGGTGGGGATGTAGCCGGGGAAGGGATCGGCGACGCGCGCGGCGGTGGTGGGTGGTGAGACGACGGAGGACATCGGCGCGGAGAGCTTTTGTGGTCTCAAGGATGACGGCAAGCCGCGAGCCTGGCGGCGAGGCGCGATTGGCGGCGCAGCTCAGTTTTTTTGAAAATCGCTGCCATTCGGAGTGGATGTCGGAGGGGCGCACCGGGTGTGCGCCCGCCAGATCAAGACGCGCACGAGGCCCGCCCCTCTCGAACGCAAGAGACGTGGAAACGCCCGGAGCCGACGTGCGCTACTCGGGAAATCCGCGAACGGTCAGAGAGTCCACAGAGTCGACTGGCGCTTAAGTAATCCCGAGGAGTAACGACTCGGGAGGCGTCGCGCGCGGTCGTGCGCGTTCATTGAGGTCGATAAAATGCTCAACGCCGAAGCAGGAACGACAGGAACATTCACGACAGAAAAATGAGCTGTTTGCAGGTTCACGTTCGGTCCACCTTGTGGTTCCGCCCTATGTTTTTGTCCCGAATCTTCCTGTCGTTGTCCGGACTGACGTCAGCGTAATGACATGGTGGGCGCTGATCATCCACTGCACAGCCTCCGATGGCAGATGCCGCAACCCGCATTGCGCCGTGGAGAGGGCGAGGCTCACGGTCCTACATGAGCGGTTGCGGATCCACTTTCGGCGGAGGGCGCTGGGGCAGGATGGCAAGGGAGTGGGTGGCACGGGAATAAATTCCTTGGGTTTTCATTCCCCTGCCACCCATTCCCCTGCCAAAAATCCGCGACGACCTCGTGTTTTGCTAGGTAACAACGGTCGCCGTCCGGAAAGAAACTTAAGCGCCATTCTCCACAGAGCCCATCACGCGTGAGGCTCCTCGCCGCGAGCTGGCCGAGAGGGCTTGGCGCACGGGCAAGACTTACGCCCGACGGCGGATCGATCACCGCTGCTCGACCTTTTGCCAGTCGGCGAACTCCCACGCGTCTTTTCGTCCGGCGTGGCCGTGCTCGAGGAGAAAATTGTTCAGGAAAATTTCGGTGCCGTCGTTCATGGCGAGAAACACGTCGGCGAGGTAGCGATCGTATTTGTCCGCCCGGCTGGTGTAGACCGTCACGGACTTCGCGTCGCGCACGAGCGTTTCGACGGCGCGCTTTGCGGCTTTGCCTGCGGGCGTCTGTATCTCGGGACAATCGAGTCCGCGCAGTCGCAGCTTCAGGCGCACGGTGAGATGGGGCAGCGCGAGCACGATTTCCAAGGTGTCGCCATCGATCACGCGTCGCACCTTCACGGCATAGGTGAAGAGGTCGGCCGGTTTGCCGCCGTCGACGGCGCAGATGTTGCCGTCGATGTCGACGTCGACGATTTGGGCCGCCGTGCGGGAGCGGGCTTTCGCGGCCGAAAGCGGGAGGGAAAGCTTGAAGCCGACATCGATCACCAGGTCGCCCTCGTCATCCGCGATGACGCGATAACGTCCGACGAGCCCGCGTTTCGGGGTGAGGAGCTTCGCCGCCACTGGCCCTGAGCCGGTCGGGCGGGTGACCTCCCCGGACGGCAGTTCGAGGGTAGCGTTGATCGCGCGGACACGCGCTTCCAATTCGTCGACGACCCAGCCCTGCCGTTCGGCCTGCTTCGCGAGGGCCGTGCGCTGCTTCGGATCTTCGACCGAGCAAAGCGTCGTGTAGTGGCTCCAGGTCAATTTTGCAGACGTCTGCAGAATTGGGAAACAGCGGTAGAACTGGGCGCATTGGTACAGCCGGCGCTCGCTGCCACCGGTGTCGCGGGCGAGGCGGTGATAGACCTTGGCGCCGTAGTCGGCCCGCTCGTTAAGGAGGATGTGCTCGGTGATGAGCCGCCCGGTCTCGTGATAGCTGCGCACCCACACGCGATCGATCTCGCGCTGGCCGTCGATCAACACGCAGCGCACCGCACTCAACAGTTCGGGGTAAGTCTGCGGAATCGAGGCAAGCGCGGAAGTCGGCATGGGCGGAAAGGGGGTGGGTCCGGACGCCGCTCCGTGCTTCGGCTCGGCATCGTTCTCTTAATCGTTCTCATTCTCTTTCCCTCGGTGAAGCCTAGATTTAGATCGGTCTACGAACGGGAGGAAGACAGGAGAGAGAACGAGTAGGATTACGAGAACGAGAACGAGAACGAGAACGATTAGAATAGGCGGAAAGGAGGGGGCTCCGGACGCCGCTCCGTGCTTCGGCTCGGCATCATTCTCTTAATCGTTCTCGTTCTCTTTCTCTCGGTGAAGCCTAGATTTAGATCGGTCTACGAACGGGAGGAAGACAGGAGAACGATGAGGAGACCTAACCCGTTCCGAGGCGAGGACCGCGATCTTGTTTGAAGTGGAGAATCCGGCGCACGGTGATGAGGCCGCGTGCCTCGTCCCAGATGAAATAAATCGCGTAAGGAAAGCGCTCGGTCGCAGCGAGTCGATAGGCACCCATTTGCTGACGGAAAATCTGCGGCGAGGCGACGATTACACCGAGTTTTCGTTCGACGCTCTCGATAAATGCGTGGCCGAGTCCGACGGGGCGTTCTTCATACCACCCAAAACCCTCGCGGAGATCAGCCTCCGCCAGCGGCGCAACAATCAGTCGCGGAGTCACGACGCCCGAGTGACGCGAGCCTTCACTTCCGGCCAGGGCGAACCCTCGGTCGGGTTGGCCTGATAACGGCCTTGGTCCTCGGCGAGTTCCTGCCGATGCCAGTCGGGAATGGGCAACGGGTTTTTGTCGGTAGCGAGGTCATCCCAGAGAGCTTCCAGGAGTTGGAGTTTTTCCACCGGAGTGAGTCGGCGAATCTCGGTGGCCAGCGCGGAGTTCATGGGCGAAACGAAGGGAGATTTGGCCGCCTTGGCAAACTCAGTCTCGGAACTTTGGGTGGAACCGGTTCTCCGAACCGGTCTGGGTGCTATCTTGAGTAGGTTGGAGAGGGACATCGCTTTGCGGGTGTTGCCTCACGTCAGATTGCAAATTGCAAAGTTTGACCCCTTGGGCTTCCCCCCCTTGGGCTTCCCCGGCGGCGCGGAGAGCGCTCACGATGCGCAGCGCGGGCACGGCGTCTTGGGACGCGTAGCTGAGGAAGAGGGCTCGACCGGCTGCGCCGGAACGCCCATCGTTTAACTCTGAACGTTTAACGCTCACGTTGGGTCGAGCGGTGTGAACGAGGGCTCGGCGCGGTTGGCCAACGCGGTCAGGGCGTCGTCGAACTTGAAATAGCCGAACGGGCGCAGGGCGGCGTGTTTGGTTTTGGCGGACGCGGTGGTGGCGTCGGTCGTGACGGGGGCGAGGCGGACGAGGCGATTGCCGCGGCGCAAAAAGGCATGTTTTCCAATAACCGCGCGATCAAGCAGGTGGCCGAGTTGGGAGCTGGCCCCGGAGGCCGTGAGGGCGTTGACCATGGGCGGACAGTGCGAGGGGAAGGGGGTGTTTCAAAGGAAAAAGGCGGCGGAGAGAGTGAGCACGCCGACGAAGTGTATGGCAGGCTCTCAGGGAAACCCTTGGGCGGGTTGCGACGCAGGAAACATTCGGCGGGATTGAGCGTCTGAGCGGGAGTATGACTACCCTTCTGTTCCCTCGAAACGTGCGTGCGGTCCGGCTGGGCGCGGCGCTTGGTTTGGTTTTCACGGTTCGTTTTCTGACGGCGGCGGAGGCGGCTTTTCCGGCGATCCCCGACGCGCCAACTGTG
>CAMBVX010000113.1 GCA_945871085.1 Opitutus sp. GAS368
GCACGCCTCCGTCATTGTGGCCCAGCCAGCGGCTGAGGGTGGGCAGGTCCACGCCGGCCTCGATGCAGACCGTTGCAAAATAATGCCTGAGGTCATGCTGTTTTAGCCGTGGCTGTCCCAGGCGCTTGCAGGCCGCACCAATGGCGTTGAGGGACGAGCGCGGAACTAGGATGCGGCCCGTGGCGCTGGGCCGGCGTGCGCGGATCTCATCTAGGAGCGCTCGCATGGCGGCGACAATCGGCACGAGGCGGTGCCCCGCGTCGGTTTTCGTCTGGCGTTTTCTACGGCCGTCGGTGGCGGTCACGATTCCCTGGACACGCAGGTGGTTGGGCAACACGTAGTCCCAGGTCATCCGGTTTGCCTCCTGCTGGCGCATGCCGCTATATGCCAAGAACCGGGAGTGCTCTGACGCCTCAATGGCCCGGTCCTGTCTCCACTTCGTGAATGCGGGCTCTTCGTTGGGTCCCGGAACCACGCGGGCCATCTCGGCAAACATCCGGTCCATGTCTGCCTTGGATGGCAAGTCCGGCGTGCGGCTGTGGACGGGCAGTAGTACCGGACCCTGCAAGCCTGTGACTTGGGCGAACGGGTCGCTCGTACTGAGCCCGTTAAGTCGGGCGATCTCGAGCACGTTGCTCAGTCGTGACAGGCATTGGTTTACATGGGCGTTGCTGTAGCCGTGCTTGGTCCTGCGGGCGTTGTGGACCTTCCATTTGGCGTGGAGCAGGGCGGTGCGTAACTTTACCAAGACATCATGGGTGACCGCCGTTGGCAGGGTCTTGTCATACGTGCCAGACGGCCACCACTTCGCTACTGCATCGAGCTGGTCAAGGTAGTTTTTCTTGGTGCGGGCCGTCTGCAGACTGTCCTTTAGCTGGCTGCGCAAAAGCCGGTCGCAATCACCCATGGTCTCGAGGTCGGGGCCGGACTTTTCTGTCGACCGCGCCTTCTCGATGTCGGTCATGAATTGCTTGCTCTTAATCCGAGCGGCGGTGAGCACCTTGGTGCCGAGCGCTTTCCAACGCTGCTTTCGGTGCAGACGATAACGCTGGTAGTAGGCGCCGGTGGGCGCGTGCAGGTAAAGGCCCTCGCGGTCCGTCTTTACCCACGTTGGGGTTTTCGTTTCTCCCGGTTCCGGAGATGAGTCACTCATTCATTCTATGATAGCAGGATGAGTATAACTGTCGAGTATAAACGTTTTTTGTCTTTGCTGACTTTGCCGAACCTATAATCCGAATTTTCCACTCTTAGACTGCATGGCTTCCATCTGCTTCATCATCTTCTTGGCACCCCCACCTTTCATCATCTTCATCATCTGCTGCATTTGTTGAAACTGTTTCAGGAGCTGGTTGACCTCGACAATTTTCACTCCGGAGCCGTCGGCGATACGCTTGCGACGGTTGCCGTTGAGGATCTCGGGCTTGCGGCGCTCCTGCTTCGTCATCGATTTGATGATGGCTTCGGTGCGGGCCATTTGTTTATCGGCCCCCTCGGGGAGCTGCATGCCGCTCATACCGGGCATCATGCCCATGATGCTTTGCATGGAGCCCATTTTCTTCACCTGCTGCATTTGCGCGAGGAAGTCCTCGAGGTTAAAATCACCCTTGCGGAGCGTTTCGGCCATTTTTTCCGCCTCTTTGACGTCAATTGTCTCCTGCACCTTTTCCACCAGCGACACGACGTCACCCATACCGAGGATGCGGGAGGCGAGACGTTCGGGGTAAAACGTGTCGAAGTCGGCGGTTTTTTCGCCGGTGCCGATAAATTTAATTGGAACATTGGCGATCGACTTGATGGAGAGCGCGGCTCCACCGCGGGCGTCGCCGTCCATTTTGGTGAGGATCAGGCCCGTGAGGGAGAGCGCGTCGTGAAACGCTTTGGCGACATTGACGGCTTCTTGGCCCAGTGCGCCGTCGACGACGAGGAGAACTTCGTCGGGCTGCACGCGCGCGTGGAGGCGTTTTACTTCCTCGATCAATTCGTGATCGATCTGGAGCCGACCGGCAGTGTCGAAGATAATGCAGTCGGCCGTGGTGGTCTGCGCTGCGGCCAACGCCGCAAAGCCGATGGCGGGGACGTCCAGGGAGGTACGATCCGAGTAAAAGCCGAGCTCTTCCTGCTTGGAGAGGATTTCGAGCTGGTCGATGGCGGCGGGGCGATAGATGTCGCAGCCGACGACCAAGGGGCGGTAGCCGCGTTTTTTGAGGAGTTTTCCGAGCTTGGCAGAAGAGGTCGTCTTGCCCGAACCGTGGAGGCCGACCATGAGGATCTTGAGCGGACGGGCACCGGAGAGGGCCGTCGAGCCTTCGCCGAGGAGTTTGACCAATTCGTCGTGGATGATTTTGACGATTTGTTGGCCCGGGGCGACGCCCTTGAGGACCTCTTGGCCGACGCACTGCGTCTGGACGCGTTCGACGAATTCTCGCGCGACTTTGAAATGCACGTCGGCGGACAGCAGGGCGGTGCGCACTTCCTTGAGCGCCTCCGCCATATTTTCTTCCGTGAGTTTGCCGACGCCGCGGAGATTGCGGAGGGCACTGCCGAGTTTTTCCGTGAGAGATTCAAACATAGAACCCCACCGTTGAAGGAATTCCCGGCGCGAAGCAACCGTCCTGCGTGGGGCCGCGGATGGCTCGGCTTGTCCAGCCGACTGAATCAGACTGTCACAACGCCGGAGACCTTGGTCCTCGGCATATTTTCCGCATCGATCTTGGCTTGGATATCCCGGAGTTTCGTCTGAACCAACCCCGCGGTGGCCGGCTTCACGATGAAATGTCGAGTGCCCAGCTGGATGGCGTTTGACACGGTCGCGCGGTCACTCGTCGCCGTGCACATGACCACCCGGGTGGAGAAAAGATGCTGAGAGTCGCGGATTCTTTTGAGCAGCTGCAATCCGTTGGTTTGCGGCATCGATACGTCGAGAAATACGACGTCGAAGTAGCGGGAGGGATGATCGAGGAGTTCCCACGCGACGCCGCCGTCGGGCGCTTCGGTGACCTGATGACCAGGCATGGTCGCGACAATTTCGCGCAGGATGCGACGGGAAACGGGATCGTCATCAACAATCAAAATTTTCATGTTTGGTATCGGGGCGGAAGCTCCACCATCTGTATTCGGTGCATTCGGCGCGTTCTGAAGACTTTCCGGTTGTTTTCATCCTCGTCAAACGCAGCGGCGTCGCGGATAAACGCCGACTCTATGAACCCTGTTCTCAAGCTCTTGATCGAAGGCACCAACCTCACGACCAGCCAAATGGCGACGGTCGCGGGGCTAACGGAAGCCGAGGTTAATCAGCATCTGGAACAGTTGAAGAAGGACAAAATCTTCCTCGGCTGGCGTCCCGTGCTCGATCTTTCCCATGAGGCCGCCGCTGCCAATGCCGTGCGCGCCGTGATCGAGGTCAGGGTCACACCGGAGCGCGGGGGTGGGTTCAACCGTTTGGCCGAGCGCATCGCGCGGTTTGATGAGGTTGAGTCGTGCTATCTGATGTCGGGCGGCTACGATTTGCTCGTCTTTGTGAAAGGCCAGTCGCTGCAAAAGGTCGCGGCGTTTGTTTCCGAAAAACTTTCGACGATCGAGGGTGTGCAGGCGACGTCCACGCACTTCATGCTGCGTTGCTACAAGGAGCAGGGCTTCCTGCTCGACGGCGGCGAGACGCAAAGCTCACGGCTCAACGTCGCGCCCTAAACGCGTCCCCTCACTATGAGCACTAGCACCGACCCAAAACGCTGGGTGGCGGGCCACGTGGCCTCGCTACCGAAGAGCGGTATTCGTGATTTTTTCGAACTCGTCGCCAAGATGAAGGGGCAAGACGTGATCTCACTCGGAGTGGGCGAACCTGACTTCGTCACGCCGTGGCACATCCGGGAATCCGCGATCTTCGCGCTCGAGCGCGGTAAGACCTATTACACGTCGAATCTTGGGATGATCGAACTACGGCGCGCGATCGCGACCTATGTCGAGGAACACTTCGCGGTCAGTTATCGGCCCGATGATCAGATCATCGTGACGGTGGGCGTGAGCGAGGCGCTCGATCTGGCGTTGCGGGCGTTTTGCAATCCTGGTGACAAAGTGATGTTTCACCAGCCGTGCTACGTGTCCTACTCGCCGAGCGTCACGCTCGTGCACGGGGAGGCGATCGCGGTGCCGACCTACGCGAAGGATAATTTTGCGCTCACCGCCGAGGCCCTCCGCGCAGCGTGGCAGCCCGGTGCGAAGATTCTCATGCTGAACCTTCCGTGCAATCCCACGGGTGGCACCTGCGACCGCACGCAGCTTGAACAAATCGCGGCGTTTTGCCGCGAGAAGGATTTGTTGGTCATGAGCGATGAAATCTATTCCGAGCTCACGTTTGACGGAACGCATACGAGTATCGCGAGCCTGCCGGGCATGGCTGAACGCACGATTTTCCTGCACGGGTTTTCGAAGGCCTTTGCGATGACGGGCTGGCGGATTGGTTATGCATGCGGACCGGCTCCCCTCATCGATGCGATGATGAAGGTACACCAATACACGATGCTGTGCGCTTCGATCATCGCGCAGGAAGCGGCCCTCGAGGCGCTCAAACACGGCTGGGACAGCGTGCTCAAGATGCGTGAGCAATATCACCGTCGTCGCGACCTGATCGTGCGGCGTTTTAACGAAATTGGCCTCACGTGTCATTCGCCACGCGGGTCGTTCTACGCGTTCCCGAGCGTCAAATCCACGGGACTGACGGAGAAGGAATTCGCGACCGGCCTGCTCACGATGCAAAAAGTCGCCGTCGTTCCCGGCAGCGCTTTTGGTGAAAACGGCATCGGCCATGTCCGCGCGTGTTTCGCGACGGCCTACGACCAAATCATCGAAGCCTGCGACCGCACCGAGCGGTTTGTGCAGTCGGTGAAGAAGTAAATCCAGCCGAAGCGCCGGGTCAGCCGGAGGGAATGTTCTTCTCTTCGCGGCCTTCCCGGCGTTTCTATTCCACCACTATGTCACGCACTGTCGCCATCGTCGGCCGACCCAATGTCGGCAAGAGCCGCCTTTTCAACCGGCTCGCTAAGCGACGCATTTCCATCGTCCACGACCAACCGGGCGTCACCCGCGACGTCATCTCGGCTGAAATCCGTGATGGCGACTACACGTTGCTGGATACCGGCGGCATTGGCTACAAGGGCATCGACACGCCGGCGGCGCTGACGGCCGCGTCGGAACAGCAGGTGGATTTCGCCATCGCGACGGCGGCGCTGATCCTCTTCGTGATCGACGGACTCTCGGGCCTCTCCTCGCTCGACGAAAAGATCGCCGCGATGTTGCGCAAGAGTAAGAAAAAAGTCCGCCTCGTCATCAACAAGGCCGACTTCGACGACGACAAGATTCAGCTCTCCGAAGCCTATCGACTGGGGCTCGGCGAACCGCTCCGCGTCTCCGCAGAGCACGGGCGGGGCGAGGGTGAACTGCGTGACGCGATCATCGATGGCCTTGGGCCGATCGAAACCGAAGGTGACGGAGTGCGTGATCCGGCGAAGGCACTGACCGTGTGCTTCATCGGCCGTCCGAACGTCGGGAAATCCTCGCTCAGCAACAATCTGCTTCAGAGCGACCGATTGATTGTCAGTCCGGTGCCCGGCACGACGCGTGACTCCGTGGAACTTGCCTTCGAGTTCACGGGCCGCGACGGGAAAAAATATCCGTTTCGCTTGATCGACACTGCCGGGATCAAGGCGGCGACGAAGCTGGCGTCGCCGGTCGAATATTTTTCCCGCCTGCGTTCCCTCGATGCAATTAAGAATACCGATGTGGTCTTCCTCGTGTTGGATGCGATGGACGGCGTGACGCAGCAGGACAAGGCGATCGCGGGTGAGGCGATCAAAGAGAAAAAACCGATCGTCGTGGTCGTGAACAAATGGGATTTGGTGAAGGAAGCCTTCAAAAAGCAGGGCGGCTTTCACCCCTACAAGAGCGAGCGCGACTATCGTGAAAAATACGAAAAGGCGCTGTTCGAAAAACTTTATTTTACGCCAGGCTCACCCTTGATTTACGTCTCGGCGGTCAGCGGTTACGAAGTGGATCGTATGCTCAATGCGGCGGTGAAACTGAACCGGATGCTCGATACGAAGATCTCGACGGCGAAGCTGAACAAGGTGATCGGGTTTCTTTCCGAGCGCACGCCGCCTCCGGCCGTCGGCGGAAAACGCTTCCGCGTCTACTACGTCACGCAGACCGGCACGCGGCCGTTCCGGATGAAATTGTTTTGTAACCGGGAGGAGAAGCTCACTGAGCAGTATCGCCGTTACCTCGAAGCCGGCTTGGTCGCGGAGTTCGATCTCGCGGGTTGCCCGATCTATTTCGATTTGGTCGGCAAAGAAAAACATGACCCCGGGATGTCATTTTCGGCGATCCGCGAGGCGCAGGAGCGCGCGAGAAATGTCGCGCACACTCCGAAGTGGAAGGCCAGCGAAGGGGCGGACGAGGGCACGAAGGATGAAACACTCGAAGGCTGATTTCCAGGGTGGCGAGGCGATCTCACTCGCCACGAAAAACCTTGAACTGGTCGTGACGACGTCGGTCGGCCCCCGCGTCGTCGAGTTCCGCTCGAAGCAGGGTAAGGCGGGTAATCTTTTTATTCAGTTCCCGGCGGAGACGTCGCGTGCGCAGGGCTTCGCGGTCCGGGGTGGCCATCGCCTCTGGCACTCGCCGGAGGACATTGTGCGTACCTACCAGCCCGACGATGAACCGCTCGCGGTCAAGCCGCTGCGCAACGGCGTCGCGCTGGCGCAGCCGGTCGAGCCGAAGACCGGGATGCAGAAGGCGATGAAACTTGAGCTCGAAGGGGAGCGCACCGTGAAGGTGACGCACGCTCTGACGAATCACGGACTGTGGCCGGTCGAGACGGCGGCGTGGGCGCTCACGATGTTTCGGGCGGGTGGCTACGGCGTGCTGCCCTTGCTGCCGAAGGGGAATCACGCCGAGGGCGATTTGCTGCCGACGTATTCCTTCGTGCCGTGGAGTTACACGGACCTCGCTTTGCCGCTGTGGGATTTTCACCGGGACTTCGTCGGTATCGATGTGCCCAAGGCGAAAGTCGCGCAGAAATTTGGGATCACCAACTATCCCGGCTGGTCGGCCTACTGGTTGGAAGGAACGACGTTCGTCAAATATGCGCCGGTGATCGCGGGGGCCGTTTACCCTGATTTCGGCTGTGCGTTCGAGACCTTCACCAATGGAGAGATGATTGAGTTCGAGACGCTGAGTCCGCTGGTGAAACTCGCGCCCGGCCAGAGTGTGACGCACGTTGAGCATTGGGGAGTTTTCGACGGTCTGGCGAAGCCGGATACCGATGCGGCGTTTGCGACGTCGCTCGCGCCGGCCGTGAAAGAGTGGTTGAGGAAGCTCACGTGAGCCCGCTGAAACTGGTGTTTCTGGGGTCAGATCCCATCGCGCGGCCACTGCTCGAATGGCTGGTGGGCGAGGGGAGTGGCGTCACAACTATCGTCGGTGTTTTCACGCAGCCCGACCGTCCGGTGGGGCGGGGGCAGAAGATCACGGCGAATGAAATCAAGACTTGGGCGCTTGCGCAGGGATTGCCCGTTTACCAGCCGGAAAAACTCACCGAAGAGGTGCGCGCGCAACTGGTCGCGTTGGGCGCAGATGTCGCGCTCGTGATGGCGTATGGCCACATCCTGCGCGACGAATTCATCGGCACGCCGCGACTGGGCACATTAAATTTGCACACCTCGCTGCTGCCGAAGTATCGCGGCGCCTCGCCCATCCAGTCGGCGATCGCCGGCGGCGAACGCGAAACGGGCGTCAGCTTGATGCGGATCGTGCGCAAACTCGACGCGGGGCCCGTGGCCGACGTCGAACGGGTAAGCATCGCACTGCTGGATACGGCACTGGAGGTGGAAGCGAAACTCGCTGCGGCGTGCGTGCCGCTCGTGGCGCGTTCGCTGCCGCGTCTGGCTGCGGGTACGCTCGCGTTTACGACCCAGGACGAGGGCGCGGTGTCGCACTGTCGCAAGTTGGAAAAAGAGGATGGGGCACTCGACTTCACCGCGACAGCGTGGGCGGTCGCTGCGCGAATCAACGGGTTGTTTCCTTGGCCCGCGTGCACCGTTGAGATCAACGGCCAAACGGTGAAATTTGGCCTCGCCGACGTGGTCGGTTCGACCGAAGGCACGCGCACTGCAGGTGAAGTCATCGGTCGCGATGCGGACGGCCTGCTGATTGCGACCGGTCATGGTGTTTTGCGCGTGCGCCGCTTGCAGCGCGCCGGCGGACGGATGCTGCCGGCGATGGAATTTTTGCGCGGTTGCCCCATTCCGCCGGGCACGACGTTGCTGTCGCGACCGATGCGTGAGCTCGTAAAGTGACGCGCAGCGCGGCTATCGCGCTGGTGCGGATTTGGTCGGTCGGACCTTGGCCCAGGCCTCGTCGGGCACGTCGAGCTTTCGCACCGCGAGATAAGTGAAGATCACGAATCGGTCGTCGCTGACCGGCACTTGCACCCCGGCGCGCGCCAGCGCGCGCGAGCCTTGGACGGTCAGTTGATAGTCGCGCACGACGCCCCCACGGACCGTGATGGTGAGCGTGATCTCGAGCGCCGATAGTCCGATGTTCTCTCTCGCGCTCTCGCCGAGGCGAATCCGGGCGACGTAGGTATCTCCGGAAACCTCGAACTCACTGGCGGCTTTCACGGCGGCCGCGAGTTCTTCATCAGGACGCCTCGTATCCGGTCGATCGGCGCGGCGCAGCCACTGGTAACGGGCGGAGGACGTGTTGTTGTTCACCCGCTCGTCAGCCATGGCCGTCAACACCTCTTGATTGGTCAGCCATCCGTCGGGTGTGCCGGTGACGATTTGGCCGTCGACGGTCACCAACGTGTCGAGCTTCACGCCGTCCGGCCAATCGCGCTTGAGGAGCATGGCGCCATTGCTGGCGAGGCTGGCCTTAACGTGCGGCGCAAGATTCTGCTGCAAGGTCGTGACGCGCCCGCGCCGAGTCTCGGTGCTCTGCGCGACGGGGCCGGGGTCGGCATTGATAATTTCCCAAGAGTAACTGCGCTGCTCACGCAGATTTTGCAGGGCGGCGGCCAAGGCGCGCGGGACTTCGGCGCGGAGCGACGGCTCGAGGCTTTTTACCACCACCAGCGCAATCAGACCATTCACCCAGAACCTCCAAGTCATCATGATGGCATGAGGACAATCGCGACCAGTGCGGCGGTCAATCCGGCAGGATTGGGGTGGTCGCCTTTCGTTGGCGGCTCTCTGCGGTGCCAGCTCTCTTCACTTGTTTTTGGAAAACGTTTCCCCAAGCTGCGCGGTCATGTTGTTCCGTTTGCTTTTTGGCGCTGCGCTCGCCCTGACCGTTGCTGCGCAAAACGCCGCTGCACAAGTGGAGGTGGCCAATCTGCGCGAAGATGTGCGTGGTTTGGTGCAGCGGGTCGGCGAACTCTCGTTGCGGGTTGAACAACTGGAGTTGGAAAATTCCGAGCTGCGCCGAAAATCCAAAGGTGGAGCCCGCGCCTATGCGACGGTGGCGCAATTGAACGAGGCCGTCTCCGATCTCAATCGCACGGTCAAATCTGCCGTGACCAGTTCGCAGGACGAGACCCTCCTCATTGTGCGCACCCAGCTCGAAAAACTCGGTAAACAGACCAATACCGCACTCGAATCTTTGGCTAAATCTCAGGCGGTTCGACCGATCCCGGCACCGGTCACTCCGGCGGACGCGCCACCGAAAGAGGGTGCGAGTTACCTCGTGCAAAAAGGGGATACCCTCGCGCTCATCGCTAAAAAGACCGGTGTGAAACAGCAGGATATTGTCAGCGCCAATAAAATTTCCGATCCCTCGCTGATCAAGGTCGGCCAGACTCTCATCATCCCCTCCGGTAAATAATCCATGTCCGCAGCACCCAAATCCCGCCTCGGTCGCGGCCTCGGCGGCCTCATCGCCGCCGGCAAGCCCGCCGCCCCCATCGCCCCGCCAACTCCCTCGACTCCGCCGGCCGCCCCCGGCACGGGTGCTCCGGGCTATTGGGAGATCGGCGTGCATCTGATTGAACCGAGTCCGTATCAAGCTCGACGGGAGATACCCGCCGAGCAACTCAGCGAACTCGCCGAGAGCATTCGCTCCGAGGGTCTGCTCCAGCCGATCGTGGTGCGCCAGCACGGCGATAAGTTTCAACTGATCGCGGGAGAGCGGCGTTGGCGTGCTTACCAGCAGCTCAAGATCAAAACCATTCCCGCGCGGATCGTGCAGGCGAGCAACGCCTCGTCCGCCGCGCTCGGCCTGATCGAAAATTTGCAGCGCGAAGGGCTCAACGCGATCGAAGAGGCGCACGGCTATGCGAGCTTGATTCGTGATTTTGACCTCACGCAGGAAACGGCCGCTGAGCGCGTGGGCAAGGGCCGTGCCAGCGTGGCAAATTCACTTCGCCTGCTTTCTCTCGAAAGCGAGCTGCAGGGCTTTGTCGCCAAGAATCTGCTCAGCGTCGGGCATGCGAAGGTGTTGCTGGGCGTCGAGGATTCGGCCCGCCGCGCCCTCATCGCCCGGCGCGTAATCGAGGAAGGCTTGAGTGTCCGCAGCACGGAGAAGCTCACGCAATCCGCCAAAGCATCCGACGGGAGTCCGTCCACGAAACCGCCGAAGCGCGGCTTGACGCCGAAGGATGCCGCGACGGTTTCCGGTATCGAAAAAAAGCTGACGTCGCACCTCGGGGCGCGGGTGGCGCTCCTCCACTCGCCGAAAAAAGGACGAATTGTCATCGAATATCGCGGGAATGAAGACTTGCAGCGACTCCTCGAGAAGCTCGGCGTGGAGGCCTGAGCCCTGCGTAAAAATTCGCCCAGAGAGTGCCATTGACAACCCGCGCCCGCGTCTGCTCTTTTCAACCTTTCACATGAGCATCGTCCTCGGAATTCTTACCTTCGTCCTCATCCTCGTTTCGCTATTTATCGTGCTCGTCGTCTTGGCGCAGAAGTCCAAAGACGGCGGCATGGGCGCGGCTCTCGGCGGGGGTGCTGCCGAAGCGGCCTTCGGTGCCGAAACGGGGAACGTGTTGAGCAAGTCTACGATCTATGCTGCCGTGATGTTTTTCGTCTTGGCATTCGCGCTCTATCTTGGGCGCATCTACGAGAGCAAACACGCGGCTGAGGCGGCCGGCAGTGCGTTGCCGACGATCGCAGCTCCGGCCGCCGCGCCTGCTGCCCCGACGGCTCCTGCTCTGGCCGCTCCTCTGACGGTTCCGAACACGGTCGCACCGGCAGCCGGCAGCATCCCAGCTCCTGAAGCGCCGAAGAAGCCCTGAGGCGCGCATGGCGAAGTATGACAGATTTGCGCCCGCCATCGCTTGGCGGGCGTTTTTCGTTCTAGGGTTTGTGACCGCGTCCGTGTTTGCGGCGGTGCCAGTCAGTGCCCCCCCTGAATTGGCGCAGGTCGGATTGCCCGACACAGCGGAGACGGCCCGGATCTTGGTTCAATTTCGCCAAACGGGCATCGCCGGAGACTACTTCCTTGATTTCGAGTTGCGAACCTTGCCGCGTCGTGGTGACGAAAAATCCTTTCAAGGCAAAATGTGGGGCAGCCGCAACGCCGACGGAAGTATCACGCGCGTTGCGCTGACGGGTGGCGACGGGCGCCAACATCGGTTGCTCGTTCAAAATGGCGGTCAGGCCGCCGTCTGGCGCCTCGTCGATCAACGTGTGATTCAATTGGACTTCGCCATGCTGTTTGAGCCGGTCGTTCCGGGGGTGAATCTGACGGCATTCGATTTGCAAATGCCGTTTCTCTATTGGCCAGGCGTCACATTGGAACGAATTACGCGCATGCGTGGGCGGCCCGCGCATGTTTTTGTTTTTCGCCCGCCATCCGCATTCGCAGCGAAAAATCCTGAGGTTGGTGCCATCAGGGTCTATTTGGATACCCAGTATAACGCCCCTACTCAGATTGAGACCATCGGCCGGGACGGCCGCGTGACGAAGACGCTTTCATTGATCGATCTCAAGAAGGTGGGCGAGCAGTGGATTCCCAAATCGTTCGAAGTGCGCGACGAAATCACCCGGGACAAGACGCGCCTCGTGGTGACCGCGGCAGCTCTCGGTCTCGCACTGCCCTCCGCGACGTTTGCTCCGGCGACCTTAGTCGACGAGGTCAGCCGACCCGCCACCGAGCGTATCTTGAAAATTTCTCCATGAGCCGCACTTCTCCCACTGATGCAGTCGTCTTCGATCTCGACGGCACCCTGGTCGACAGCCTTCCGCTCGTGCTGCAGGCAATTACCCACGCGATCGAACCATTTGGGCCGCTGCGCCCAACGATGGAAATCTTCGCCCGACTTGGTGGTCCGCCGGAGCGATTCATGCCGGGGTTGCTCAACGATCCGCGGGATACGCCGGCGGCGCTGGCGCGGATGGAAAGATTTCACCGCGAAAATCATCATATGATTCTCCCGTTTGCCGGGGTGAACGTGGTGCTCGAAAAACTCCGCAACCGAGGTGTATCGCTCGCCATCTGGACCGGACGTGATCGGGCAACGACGGATTGGCTCCTCGAACACCACGGCCTGACCCGCTATTTCGAAACGGTCGTCTGCGGCGACGATTTGCCGACTCACAAACCGGACCCGCAGGGCTTGCGTGAGATCCTCCGGCGGCTCGACGTCCAGGTGCAGAACGCCCTTTTCGTCGGTGATGCCGACGTGGACGTTTTAGGTGGATTTGCCTGCGAGGTGGATACCCTGCTCATCCGTCACAGTCGCGACATCGAGGCCGAGATTCTCGCGAAGTCATGGCGTCTGGTGACAACTCCCGTGGAGAGTTACCAAGTTGTCCTTGGCTGCGTCGGCGGCGAGTGACGGGGGGGCGCCTCGGTCGACTCGCAGGTAAATCGCGGTTCTCAGATAAATTCGGCGGGATAAACTTTTGGTTTGCCGACAGCGCGGGAAGGGTGCCTGCTCCTGAAATTACGGCGTCAGCAACGCCGACTTACCATGGCTAAAAAAACACCTAAATCGTCCGCCCCACTGACCTTTGACCTACCGGTTTCGCTCATCGAGAGAATTGAGACCTGCCGCCGCGGCCACGCCTTTACAACTGCGAGCGAAGTTGTGCGACTGGCCCTCGACACGTTCGATTTCGAGCACTGCGCACCCGTGCGTGATCCGCACAAACAGATTTCTGTCCGCGTGACGTCGGCGCAGCGCGCGACGCTCAAACGCTTTTCGCGTCAAAAGGATGCAAGTGTCGGCGAGTTGCTACGCTACGCGCTGGAGAGCCTGCCGCTGAAAGCGGCGAAGTCGGCCAAGTAAAGAAACGAGCCGTTGCCAGTGCGCCGGTTCCAATCAGCGGCGGTCTCCGAACCGCCGCTTTTTTGTGATCAAAAAAGAGGGACCGCCGCAGGGGCTTGCTTTTCCGTGAGGCGACCTTTTCGTTTTCATCTTTTTCTATGAGCAATCCTCCCGCGCAACTTTCCACTTGGGCCCGTAACGTCTCGCCATCCCCGACGCTGGCCGTCGATGCAAAAGCGAAAGCACTGCAAGCCGCCGGCGAAGATGTCTGTGGCTTCGCTGCAGGCGAACCCGACTTCGATACGCCCGAACACATCAAGGAGGCTTGTATTGCCGCGCTCAGGGGCGGCAAAACGAAATACGCGCCGACGCCTGGGATTGAGCCGCTCCGCCAAGCCATCGCCGATCGTTATCTGGCGGAATACGGGCTTAAGGCCGCGCCCTCGCAGGTAATTGTGTCACCGGGCGGTAAATACAGCTGTTATCTCGGCGTGCTCGCGACCTGTTCGCCCGGCGATGAAGTGATCATTCCCGCGCCGTTCTGGGTCAGCTATCCCGAGATGGTGAAGCTCGCCGGCGCCACGCCGAAGTTTGTGCTCGCCGATGACAGGACCGGCTTTCGCCTGACGCCCGCGATGGTTGAGGCTGCCATCACGCCGCGCACCAAGCTCCTGATACTTAACTCCCCGTCGAATCCGACTGGTGCGGTCTACTCGCGCCAAGAACTGGAGGCCATCGTGGCCGTCGCGATGAAACACAATCTCTACATCCTCTCGGACGAAATGTATGAGCACCTCGTGTATGACAATGCCAAGCCGACATGCATTGCGACGTTCAGCAAGGAAGTGGAGGCGCGCACGATCACCGTCGCCGGTTTTTCAAAAACCTACGCCATGACCGGCTGGCGGATTGGCACCACGCTCGCACCGGCCCCGATTGCCAAAGCTATGTCCGAGTTGCAGAGCCAAATGTCGTCCAACGTGACGACGTTCGCGCAATTTGGCGCGCTCGCCGCCCTGAAGGAAAAGGAGAAAACGCAGGTCGCTTTGGCCGCGATGCTCGTCGCTTTCGATCGCCGCCGCCGCCTCCTTCATGGGGAGCTGAACAAGATTCCCGGAGTGTCGTGTCTGCTGGCCGAGGGGGCCTTCTACCTCTTCCCGAATATTTCCAGTTTTGGTCTCACGGACCTCGATTTCTGCAATCGATTGCTCGATACCGAAAAAGTCGCCGCCGTGCCGGGCAGCGCATTTGGGGCCGAGGGCTATCTCCGCCTGAGTTATGCGACCAGTGATGAGATCATCCAAAAGGGGGTCGCTCGGCTGGCTCGTTTTTGTGCGAATCTGAAATCGTAGGTCGGACGTTTCAGTGGGCGTGCGCGAGGCAAGTGCACCGCCGTGCTGATGGGTGCATCGATTTTGAGGACTGGTGCGTCGCTGCCATTCTACGATTTCTCGTGGAATAATTGAGATTTAATTCTCGAGACTTGCCGCCACCTCGCGCCGAAATCGCGTCCATGGGACCGCGCGGAGGCGGGGACGTGGGATGGGTTGATCGCTCGCAAGACAGATTCCGTAGGTGCCGAGTCGTAGGCGCTCCAAGGCTGCTTCGACCTCAACGAGCAGGGCCTCTTCCGAGTGGACCTCGGAGATCAGGCTTTCGAATTCGCTCTCGTCGCTGGCTTGCGCGGCGAAGTCGTTGTCGTCGTTTCGCGGGTGCTCCGCTTCGGTCAAGTGCTCCTTCGCTTGGCGCTGGAGCCGAGCACGTAGGAGCAACAATGCGTGCAGGTGCCATTGCCATTTGGCCGGAACGGAAGACTTCAAATCAGCGAGCACCGGCGTGATCGAGGTGGACGGTTTCATTGTTAGAATTCGTGGGGCCGCCGAGAAGCGACCGGACCTTCGAGTGTCCTTTGGGTCGGTTTTGGTCAGGCTGCCGGAATGATGACGACGGGGCACTTGGCACGTTTGAGCACGCCGTGGGTGGTGCTGCCGATGACGAGGTCGTAGAGCGCTGTGTGGCCGTGCGAACCCATCACGATGAAGTCAGCCGAAAACCGCGCAGCGGCGTCCGTGATTGCTTGGACGGGAGGTCCGCCCGCCATCTCGGTCTCGACGACCGCGACGGCGCTCAAAGCCTGCTGGCGAACCTTTTCCAAGCGTTCGGTGGCTGATCTTTCCGCGGCGGAGATGATCTCAGCAATGTTGTCGATGAGCGGACCATAGTCGCTCGTGATGAGCGGTGGCTGCACGACGCTGAGGAGGACGAGACGCCCTTGAACGGCGTGAGCGAGGGCGGTGGCCTGAGCGACGACCGCGTCGCTTGCGGGGGAGAAATCGATGGGTGCTAGAATCGTTTTCATGGGTCAAACGTACACCATTTGAACGCGGACTGCTCCGCGATTCTTGGCGAGACGAGCGCAGTTCTTGCAGGACGAGGCCGGGCTTCGTTCTACAATAGATGGGCGAGAGCCGGAGCATCTCGCGGAGCTCAATCCGCTATGGGAGCACGGCAGTAGCGCGCACGGGGAGTTTGAATTCGCGAAGCAGCGCGTCGATTTTTTCGACTTTATCGGCGTGCGGCATGGCGGGATGCAGGCCCGTGTGGCGGAGCGTGCCGTCGGGCGCGATAATCGCCATGTGGGGGATGCCGGTGATGCCATAGTCGGGGTTGAAGACTTCTTCGGCGCTGAAAGCGATCGTCCAAGTGATGGCCTTGGCTTTGATGTAGTCGGCCATTAGCGTATACTCCTTTTGGGCATCGCCCTTCGTGTCGATGCGCTGGGGCTGGAGACCAGAGATGGAGCCTTGAATACTGGTGACGCCCACGACAACCACCGCGAGGTCCTTATAGTGCGCGGTGAGTTCGCGGACCTGCGGAAACGACGAGACGCAAGGGCCGCACCACGTGGCCCAAAAATCCAGGACGACGACTTTTCCCTTGAGGTCAGCCAGCGTCTTGAGGCCCTCGCGGGTGGTCCAATTGAAGTGGAGCTGGGGGGCGGGTTTGCCGACGAGGGAAGCGCTGGCTTCTTTGGCTTTGGCGCGCCGATTGAGCGCGGTCAGCGCTGCGTCCACTGCAGCGGCGGATTTGGTGCCAGGGAAATCGGTTTTTAGGCGGCTGAACAGTTCCTTCATCTTCTCCGAATCATTGAGCACTTGCCCGTGGAGCGTCGCCTGCATGTAGAGAATTTGGGCCACGTCGTCGGTCCTCTGGACGGCGTATTTGGCGAGCAAGGCATCGAACGCGGCAAGTTCGGAGGCGAGATCGGCGGCGGAGGTTTGTCCGGCCCGGAGCTTGGTTTGAATCTGATCGACGAGAGTCTTGAGGTCTGTGACGGGGCCGGTGGTGGTGTTTGGAGTCACCTGGGCTGAAGTGGTGACGAGCGCGCCGAGAAAAAGGGAAAACGAGGCGAGGAATAGACGGAAATTCATGGAGGAAATTTAGGAGGGCGGTTGAGAGAGGATTACCAGTGGGCGTAGTCGCCTTTTTCGAGACTCTTGGTGAACTCGACGAAGAGTTGGACGCAACGCTCCACGTCCTCCAAATCCACGACCTCGCTGGGGGTGTGCATGTAGCGGAGCGGAATACTCACGAGGCCGGTGGCCACGCCGCTACGACCCATCTGGATCGCGCGGGCGTCGGTGCCGGTTGGGCGGGGGTCGGCTTCGATTTGATAGGGGATTTTTAATTTCTTCGCGGCGACCACGAGGCGGGCGAAAATCTTTGGGTTGATGTTGGCGCCGCGGCAGAGGATTGGGCCGCCGCCGAGCTTCGTTTCGCCATATTTGCGGTTGTCGCAATCGGGATGGTCAGTGGCGTGGCCGACGTCGACGGCGAGGGCGAGGTGGGGATTGACGGCGTGGGCGGCCGTCGTCGCGCCGCGGCAGCCGATTTCTTCTTGGGACGTGGCCACGGCGACAACTTTGGCGGCGAGCTTTTTCCGATCCTTGTCTTTCGCGAGCCGTATCAGAGTTTCACCAACGACGTAGGCGCCGACTTTATTGTCGAAGGCGCGGGCGGTGCCGATGCTGCCGTGGATGAGATCCAACTCGTGATCATAGGTGGCGACGTCGCCGATGGAAATTCGCGCGAGGGCTTCTTTTTTTGAGCGGGCACCGATGTCGATCCAGATCTCGTGAATCTCGGGGACTTTCTTGCGGTCGGATTCCTCCATCAGGTGGATGGCGCGTTTGCCGGTGACGCCCTTGACGGGACCGTGGGCCGTTTGGATGATCACACGGCGTCCGGAAATAATAGTGCGGTCGTGACCGCCGATGGTGTCGAAATAGATAAAGCCGTCCTTGTTGACGTAGGTGATGATGAGACCGAGTTCATCCATGTGACCGGCGAGCATGAGCACGGGGTCGCCCTTGGGGTTGAGGGTCGCGAGGCGATTGCCGAGGGCGTCGCCGGTGTAGGCATCGGTGGCGGGTTGCACATGGCGATCAAAGACGGCCTGGGCCTCGGCTTCGTAGCCGGAGGGTGAACGGGCATGGAGGAGCTCCGAGAGGAAAACGGGGACTTGGTAGGTCGACATGGGTTTTAGTCTCGCACCCCGATCTCCGGGCGCAAAACGTTTCTGCGTATGATCATTTATCCCGCTATCGATATCAAAGGCGGCCGCGCGGTGCGACTGCTGCAGGGGCGTGCCGACCAGGAGACCATTTACGCGGCGAATCCGGCTGACGTGGCCGCAGCGTTTAGGGCTGCCGGCAGTGCGTGGGTCCACGTGGTGGATCTCGACGGGGCGTTTGCGGGCGAACCGCAGAACCTCGCGGTCGTGCAGGCGATCGCGGCGATCGGGATGAAGGTGGAACTCGGCGGGGGCCTGCGGACGCGGGCGGCGGTGGAGCGGGCGCTGGGGTTCGGCGTGAGTCGCGTGGTAATCGGCACGCGCGCGGCGGAGAGCGAGCGTTTCGTGGCGGACCTCGTGGAGGCTTTTGGTGACAAGATCGC
>CAMBVX010000114.1 GCA_945871085.1 Opitutus sp. GAS368
ATTCCGACTTGATCAGGTAAGCCAGAACCAGTTTTTGCTCATCCGTCAGGCTCCCGCCCTCCAGCTTGGTTGCGATATGCCGGTCAAAGGAATTGAAGAGCCGTTCCATCCGCTCGCTCAGCAGCTTGCCCGCGCACAGGTGCAGGCAAACTTCTTCCGAGTAAATTCGGTAGTAAGGCAGATCAATACGGTTCTCCAGGCACAGGTTCACCAGCGTGGCCATGCCGATGCCGCGGCCTTCCCACTTGCGATACACGCGCAGCACATCCGCGAGCTTCGGGTTGCGCGGTTTCGCCTCCGGCAGAATGCGGCGCACCGGAATCTCCGCATTGCCGTCCTCGATGATCAGGTTCTGCCGGAATCGCCCCGGATTGCGAATAGCGATATGCACCCCGGGCTTGATGGCGATGATCACCTGCTTGTCCACGGAGTAGTCGCGGTGCGCCAGCGCGTTGTTCACCGTCTCGCGCAACACCTCTTCCGGGTATTGCGGCACCGCGGTGCCACCGCCTTCCGCCGCGATGCCCACCTGGATGTTCCGCAGCAGGTAGCCCAGACTGGCATCCATGAGCTGCAACACGTTGTCCACATAGTCCTGTTTGTCCTGCGCGATCCGCTGCGGCAGGTCCACATAACCATGCACATGGCTGCGAAAGCCAAGCCGGTCTCCCGGATGGTTTCCGCAGACCAACGCTCCCAATATCGTCACGCCGCCGTCCTTGAGGAAACACCGGCGCTCCAGGAATGCCCTCGCCGCCGCCAGATCCGGCTTTAGCGTCTCCACGGGCTTCGGCTGATTCAGGTGGAAGATGAACTGGTTCAACTTCGTCAGGTCCAAGTCCGCTTCCGACATGTCGGGCACGGGTTGCAGTTCCTTGGCGTGCGCCGCCTCTTCCTTGAACTCCTCCTGCGCCTCCACCTCCCGGTCCGTGATCTTGTGGTCGCCTGTCAGGATGCGCCGGTAGGCCGTGCCGTTGAGGAAAACGAACTTCCGGTCCGCCGCCATCTCATCGACAAACACGATGGCGATACGCTCCCCCAGCACCGTGCGTAACTCCATCGGGGGAAAGCAGTCGTTGAGATCCAGCTTCACACCCTTCCGGTCCGTGAACAGGCGCGGGAATTCCTTCAAATTCGACTCAGCATGTTCTTTCCATCCGCTGAGCACATAGCGCCGGGCAGGCCCCGTTCCCTCCTCCTTCACACCGAGGATGAGGATGCCGCCCCGCGTGTTGAGAAAGGCGTTCACACTCTTGTGCCGTTCCTTCCATTCACCACCGTCCACCGGCACCGGCTTGAGCTCCAGCCACTCGGTCTCCAACTCTACAAACCGCCCCTGCTGGATCAGGTCAGCCAGTTTAATAAGGATTTGGTCAATAGGTTTCATGTGCAGAGATCACTCTAGGAAAACTTATGTCTTCTTGCATCACTCTTCTTCAATCGTGTCATCCTCGGTTTCGATTTCTTCCAGCGACTCGTCGGGGGCGGGTCCGGCGGGGGCAGTGGCAGGCGGGGCGGGGGAGATGGGCGGCGGCTTCGCGCACGTCCAGCTTGCCCGTCAAGAAGTCGGCGGTCAGGCGCGTCCGGTATTGCGACACGCGAAGCAACTGCTCCTTGCCGGTGGTCGAACGCGAATCAACTTCGCGCAGGATTAGTTTGGTGCGGCGGACATCCCCATGCCCGGGAACTCTGCCGAGCCATTCCTGCCCCGACTCCTTGTATTCCGCATACGGCTTGAGTCCCTCGATCATGCCGTGACTCCTTTCAGCAGGTCAGCGGGATTCCAGATACGTTCAGCGATCTGGCGGTAGAGCAGGCTGCGGTTTTCGAGGTCGCCTTTATTGAACTCGGGCATGGCCGCGAAGGGCAGGCCGCTTTGCTCCTTGAAGCGCAGGAAGCCGGGGTTGTGGTCGTAGCACTGAGCGTGCAGCGAGCGGGCAAGCAAGTTCTGCGTGTTGTAGTGCGGCAGCTTATCGGCGTAGGTCAGGTCGCCATAGCTGGCGTTGAAACTCTTGGGCAGGAGCAGCAGACCACCGATGCGGTTGCGATGCTCGGCGAAGTCCGCGGGATGGCTAAACTCGGCGGTGTGGCGTTCGGCATGGTCGGCCCAGATGTGCTCCACCTCGTAGCGGGTTTTGCCTTCGCTCACGTAGTCGAGATAACGAGAGGGCTGGCCGGATTGTGTCTCCACATAATCGGTGAGGCGGGCGAGGATGCGGTGCAGCGGGTAACGGTTCTGCTGGTGCATTCGCAGGCGGTCATTGCTGGCGAAGGTCTCGCCTTCCTTGCTCAGAAACTCATGCAGCTTGTGCGCAAGGGCATCGGGCGCGAGGCCGCGAATGTCGCGCATGACCACGAACATGGCGTATTGCATGGTCGAGTACGCGATAGTGCGGAAGTTCCACAGCCGCCAAGTGAGCAGGATGTCCAGATACTGGGCCACGAGGCCGATCTTGCGGATGACCACCGGCTCGCTGTCGTCGGGCCGCAGGGGTGCGAGCAGCAGCATGTATTGCAGGGTAAAGCCGTGCTGAGCGTTGTAGAGCACGTGCTCCAGACCGGGCAGCGGCTTTTGCGCAGCTTCGATCAGCCGCAGGTATTGGCGGCTGTAGAAGTCGAAGTCGCGGTCGATGAAGCGATAGAAGTCGTCGGCTTGCGCCAGGCCAACGGTGTCGGCCGCATCCCGCAGCCAGCGGTGAAACTCGGTGCCGATACGGTCGAAGTCTTCCGGCTTCGCCCCCTTCTTGCGCTCACGAATCTTGGTGGCGTGCTGGCTGCGGAGCCACGCTTTGAAGCAATCGGATTCCACTTCTTTGCCCGCATCGTTGAGTTCGCGGATGCGGTCGCGCCAGCGGGTGTTGGCGGTAGTGCGCTTGGCTTCGTCGATGTTGGCGAGCAGGTAGCCCTTGAGCATGTCCGTAGGGCTGAGTGACAGACCACGGTCATTCATCGTCTCGAAGATGGTGTAGGCATCGTCGTCGGAGTAAGCGGTGATTTCGACGAGGTGCACATTCTCCAGCAGCCAGTCGATGAAGTAAGGCAGCGCCTCGGCGCGGAGCTCTTCGGGGAAGCAGGTTTCCAGATCGTGATAGCGCTGCACGAGGTTTTGCACCGATTCAGGGCGGTCGGTGGCGTTGAAGGTCTCGCCGCCGTCGGTGAAGAGCGCATCCATGGCAGGCGTGCGTTCGTCGACGTGTAGGTTGAAGGATTTCTGGTCGAACTTCTCGGAAAAGATCAGCTCGTCCACATTGACCTGCTTCTCGTGGTCCCTCTGTAGATTGCGCAGCAGCACGAGCAGCAGCGTGAGGCTGGTAAGCCGTTGCTGGCCGTCCACGATGTAGCCGACGCTGTCCTTCTTGCTGATGATGATGGAGCCGAGGAAATAGTGCGGGTAATCGGCCACTTTGCTGCGTGGGTGGGTGGACTGGTATTCCTCCAGAAACTTGTCGCTGAGGTCGTCCACGAGTTCGCGGATCTGCTTTTCGTGCCACTTATATTCGCGCTGGTAGTAATCAATCGAGTATTTCACTCCCTTGAGCAGCTCGCGGACGGTTTTGGCTTTGCCGAGGATTTCTCTCATGGCATGTCAACTTTGGTGATTTCGTGGAGCAGTCCTTCGGTCTCCTGCTCCAGCGCGAGGATGTAGAAGGCTTCGCCGGACGCGGAGCGCAGGGCGCCGTCTTGGTTGGTGATCTTTTCCTTGCCGAGAGCGGCCTTCATTTCGAGCACGGCTGCTTTGGTTGGTTCCAACACGGCATCGAGGCGGCGAAGAACGGTCATCGGCAGGATAACGTCGCGGTATTTGCCCCGGACGAAGACGTCGCGCAGGGTGTCGTCGGCAATGCCCCAGATGAAATGGGTGATCCAGTTGAGTTGGGCTTGGTCCATGAAAGGGGGTTTTGGTTTAGGCGGTTACGCGATACCCCGTTTGTCGTTCAACGAGGTCGATCATGTTTTGTGTGTCGGCGTTGGTCATGGCTTTGCTGGCATCGCGTCGGGATACGGCCCCAAGAAGCGCCCGCCATTGAAGTGGATCATATGGTCGGGTTCTTTGGCGATCCAGACTTCGGATTCCCAAGCAATGTGCGAGACGAAGGTCTGCATGGTGCGGCGGTTTTCGAAGGCGGTGACGAACACGAGGCCCGCTTTGCAGCCAGCGAACAGGTCTTTGAGTTCTTTGCGGCGCTTGTCGTCCACCGGACCGGCGCTGGTGACGGCTTCGATGAGTAGAAGCCAGTTTCGTTTGGTGTCGTGAACGATAACGTCGGGAATCTTGGCGGCGGAATCCATGGTGACGCCGAGCGCGGTCAGGCCTGCGCATCGAGATGGACCATATTTCGCCTGTCGTCGCGGACGCCGAGGATCGCCGCACCGGGAGTCCAGCGGGCGCAGAATACCTCGATGATTGCTTTGACCAGAAGCCCCCACCGGTCTCTAGCGGTGATGCGGGTAGCGCCCCCGCGTGATCCGAACATTGCAGCCATGAAGTCAGCCACAGGCGTCGCCGTGAGGAACTGTCCAAGTTCCTCCTGGCGACTTCTGGGGTTTTCTAAGGCCGCAGTTTTCATGGCGTCATACTACCAAGCTGTGTGCCGCATCGTTCGCTGAATCGAGCGTGTGATTTTCTCCCCAGAACCAGAGGCAGACGGGAATCTGCGTGCTGTCGGAGAGCTGGCCGCAGAGGGCGGAGGCGAAGCGGGAAGGATGACGTTCGAATTTCGAAGTGAGGAAAACGCGATTCGGCATTCGTCGTTCATCATCAGGCAGGAGGCCCAACCGGCTCCCGGCAAGTCGCGCCCAGTTCAGCGCGAGGGCGGCGTCCTTGAGCGGGAGGGTCCGAAAATGGCCGAGGGCGGGTTTCATGGTGCTGGCGACGGATGCTGGGCGAGCCACGCTCGGCCCCCGGCAGTTAGGCGGTATTTTTGGAGGCGGCTGTTGGGCTTATCCGGGAGGGTGCGCTCGATGAGGCCGGTATTCTCTGCGGCACGCAGGTAGTTTTGACGAAATGTCGGACGGTGAGACAGACCAATCGCCTTCTGAATTGCAGATGGGGCGAGTTCGCCTTGTGCGAGCAGAAGCAGGACCCGTTTGACTGGGTCGGTGACTGGGTCGGTGACTGGGTCGGTGACTGGGTCGGTGACTTCCGGGGTGACTTCAACTCTGACTGGGTCGAGGGCATTCACGGCCTTCAGATATTCCGGTGTATAGCGGAACTCGAGGGCGATGCCGGTGCCATCCAAGATGAGTTTGGGCTTGGGTGATCCCGCATCCGTGCAGGCGGCAACAATGCGCTCGATGCCACGGCCCCACGTTTCGATTTCCCCGGAACGGAAGAAGACGTTGGCGATCGCAGGATTGAAGGGAGTCGAGGGGTGCGCTCCGAACAGCGTTTTCACCGTCCAGCCATCAGGGAGCACGCACGGATTCCAGATGCGCAAGCGGTCTTCATAGACGCGAATCTGCACGGGCGCGCCCACGGCGTAGTCGCGGTGGACGAGGGCGTTGAGGACGGCTTCGCGCAGGGCGGCATCGGGCACGGGGTAACGCTCGATGCGCTGGATGCCTTGATACGTGATCGCGGCCTTGAGGTATTTGGTCCGCACGAGGTCAATGGTTTTGGCCACCTGCGTGACGAGATCGCCGTGCAGGGTATCGTGGTAGGCGAGATCGGAGTCGGAGCGGAAGAAGCCGATTTTCACGAAGGCACCGGTGACGTATTTCTCGGGATCGTCGTGAAAGAGAAGGACGGCGGCGCGCTTGAGGTAGGTGCCTTCGGTGAGCTGGAGCTTGGCGACGAGGGCGGCCTTGGAGGAGCGCAGGTCGGCCGGATCGAGCCGTCCGCTGGTGCGGGCCAGTTCACGAAACTGGCGAATGGCTGACGTTGAGAGGTCGGAGATTTTGACGCCCGGGACCGGCACGCCGTCCCAGGTGCGACCGTGACGACGGAGCAGGAAGCGATCGAGCGCGGCGCCTTTCAATTCCTGATTGGTGCTGCCGCTGCGCTGGAAGTAGTGCCCACGGTAGCTGATGGGATGGGGATAGGCGTCTACCACGATCTCCAGAAATTCTCCGCCGGACTCCTGCCGTAGATTCACCGCCACAAGAATTCCGAGGATGTCGCGGACCTTGTTCGGGATATCCTCGAGCAACTTCTCCGCATCCGGCACGCCGACCACCGTGCCACGGTCATTGCGCCCAATGTGCAGAACGCCGCCATCGGCATTGGCGAAACCGCAGATCCAACGAATGAACTCATCCCGCCAAGTCTCCTTCCATTCCAGACGCTGGTTTTCTTTCATACGGTGTCTTCCTTGATGACGGGTTTGGGACGGGTCGCTACGCGTGAGGCCAAAGTCAGCTCCGCATCTGCGGCGCGCAATTACCCTTTTGCGTCATCCGAAGAAAACCACCCGTGGCTCAAAAATCACACGTCCTGACCATGTCATCCCGATGATCGTCGAACGCCTCTGGGATCACCTCGGCGCCGCTCTTCCTTCGGACTGCCGTTGCGTGGTCCATCTCATCCCTGGCCTCGTACAACCCCGGAGTGGCGTCATCTTGACCACCGGCCTCGGCAGGCAGTATGGGCCGCCCGCCCGGCACGCTCGTCCGTCGCGAGCGACGCCGGCGCGAAAACCCCGACAAAATGGAGCGGCGGTGCCGTGATGGATATCCAACCAGACCGCAGCGAAGACGGGGTCTTCGGCGGCGGGCGCACCGATGAGTTGGCCTGGTGCCGCCGCCTCGACGACAGCTTCGATTCCGCCGCCGGCCCCGTCTGATCTGTGTGCGCACGGCGATCACGCTCGCCACTTGGCTCAACTCACTCTGTTTGTCGCCGCCATGCTCCGCTACGTCAGCCACGGACCGCGCCCTTTCGGGTCCAAGCCGTTCGCTCCCATCCGCCGGCCGCACTGGGAGTTTTTTGCCGTTGTCGCCGGCCAGATCGCACCGATCGCCTCGCTGACCGAGGAACCTATTTTCACCGGCGCGACCTTCTGGCTTTTTCCACCCGGCCATCTTCACGGCTGGAAAGGCCAACCGCGCAAACGCTGCCGCGTCGCCGTCTTTCAATACGACCACATCCCTCAGGTCCTCGAACGGCTCGCCAAACGCCCCGGCGGCCTCGCGCTCCACTTGAAGCCCGCCGAAAAGCGCCGCTGTAACGCCCTTGCCCGCGAACTTCTGCCTTACGCCTGGGGGGAGTCAGAGTTCAAAGAGGTCCTCAGCGAACGCATCCTGCTCGACCTCACACTGCTAATCCTCCGGGCCTGCGACGCTGACGCCGGCCGGTCCCCCAAAGCCAACGAAGCGCTCATGCGCGTCCAGTCCGCCGAAAAACGCTTTCGCGCCGAGCTGCGCTTCAACCCCCCGCTCGCCCACCTCGCCGTCGCCGCCGGAGTATCCGAGGCGCAACTGCGCCGCCTCTTCTGGCAGGTGCGCGGCCGCAGCCCGAGCGCCGTCACGCACGAGATTCGTATGGAGGCCGCACTGCAGCTCCTCCAGGACAGCGACCAAAAACTGGCGAGTATTGCCCTCGAGTGCGGTTTCGGCAGCGCGAGTAATTTTTGCCAGGCCTTCAAGCAACTGAAGGGACAAACCCCGGGCGAATGGCGCCGGCGTCGCGGCTCGCCGCCCCGGCCCGCGACGTAGTTTTCGTCGTGAGATTCGCGCATCGCATCGACCGATGAGCGAATTTCACACCCACCACCATTGCGCGGTCCGGTGGTCCGCCCCAGCGTGTCACCGCCGTGTGGCTGCACCGGCCTTTACCCCCTCAAACTATGCCCCCGACCCCACCCGTTCTGTTACGCCGCTCTGCACCTTGGGCGCATTTCTGCTGCATCCTCGCACTCACTCACGGTGCCGCCAAATCCGGCGCCCAAATCGCGCCCGCCCTGCCGCCATCACCCACTCAAACCTCCGGAGCGGCGATCACGGATGCCGTTGTGCTGTCCCCTTTCGTCGTCGACACCGAAAAGGACAAGGGTTTCGCGGCCGCCAACGCGGGCACGGCCACACGGTTGACGCTGGATATGCGCGATGTTCCGGCGGCGTTTTCGATGATGACGCGGGATTTCATCGATGAATTGGGGGTCGTAAACGTGGGCGAAGCGGCGTCCTGGATGCCGAACGGCGCTTCCGTCGAGCCGCAGGACAACGTCCAGCAACCGATGCAATACAGCACGCGGGGCGTGAACAACAACTCCGGTCAGCAGCGCAACAATTACCTGACCAACGGTCTCCTCGAGAGCTATGCCATCGAGCGCTACGAATTCGGCCGCGGCCCCAACGCCGCCCTGTTCAACATCGGGGCCGGCTCCTCGCTCGCCGGCGGTCTCGGCGCCCAGACGAAAAAGGCCCGTTATGATCGCCCCTTCGAGACCGTGTCCTACACGGGCGGATCGTGGGACTACAAACGCATCACCCTCGACGTAAACCGGCCGCTGACCGACAAGCTGGCGGTGCGCGGCAACGCCGTCTGGTTCGACAAGGGCGGCTGGCGCATGGCGCAGTGGGAAAAGACCCAGGGCGTCACCGCCGGTGCCTCGTATCTCGTCAAGCCGAAGACGGAACTGCGCGTCGAGGGCGCGTACGACAGCACGAAACGCAACAACGATACTAATTCGATCTTCGACAGCCTCAGTGGCTGGGATGGAGTCACGGTTTTCCGCGGGCCGGTCACCAACGCGATCTTCGGCACGCAAGCAGCCCCCGGAGTGCCCAATTCCCTGGGGCAGGTCCTGACCTTTCAGGGCGAGCGCCAAGGGGTGAACCGGCGCGGCGCCGACTACCATGTCTGGGACCCGTTCTCCGGTCAGAACCTGATCATGAACTACCAAAACGAGGCGACCACCCGCCGCGCCGATGAAACAGCCAACACGCCGATCTACGCCAATGGCGTGCTCTATGTTCGATCACTGACCCCGGCGGGTGCCGCGGCTCTCCCCTTCGGTAACGGCGGCGGCGCCTTGAGCCCCACCCTCAATCAGAATCCAAGTGGCAGCGCACAGTTGCTCTACATGAACGCTTCGCCGCCCGACCTCTACTCCCGGGCGATGAATGGCTCGACGTTTCGGCTTCCCTCGAAGCGTTTCACCGGTGCCGGTTTCGACACCCCGGCCTATACGCAGACAACCAAGGACGTGAACCTCTCCCTTTCACATCAGGTCGGTGACCGCCTGTTCTTCGAAGTCGGGGGCGACGTCAACAAGGTGGAAACCGTCACCGCCCGCGATGCGGCGACCACGGTGCGCACCGTCCGCATCGACATCAACCAGCTCCTGCCCAACGGCGCGACCAACCCCCACTTCCTCCAGACCTATGGCGACGCGCCGCTCGCCCACACCGATCGAAACTTCATCAATCGGGGCGTGCGCGGCAACGCGGCTTACAAACATAACGCCGGCAAGTGGGGCGACTACACCTTTAATCTCAATCTCTCCTCCAGCATCCGCACGACGGAGAACCGCACCCTTCGCTATAGTCTGGCCAATCTGGCGGACCCCCGCATGTGGCAGGCCACCGCCAACCAGGTGAACATCCGGCAGTATTGGATCAACCCCGCCCGCCCCTACGGCGACGCGGGCGTGCCCACGACCCTCAGCCGGAATACTTTTGCCGCCGACGGCACTTCCTTCACCACCGCCGCACAGACCATCACTCCGCGTTGGGTCCCGTCCGCGTGGAACGACACTGATGAGAAATTCGACAACGCCGTGCTCGCGATGAGCGCCAGATATTTCGGCGGCAAAGTCGTGCTGCTCGGCGCATCGCGCTATGACCGCTACAGCTCAAAACTGAAGTCGCAGCGGGAATTCGGCGATCTGCCGGCAGATTGGGACGCGAAAACCCGGCTCTACAAACCCGAAGCCCCCGCCGATTGGGCCACCCTCAGCTACATCCCGCGCAATGCGACAACCGGTATCGCCACCGCGACCAAACCGGTCCCCGCCGTGACCCGCCCGCGCCAAAACGCCCCCGGCATCACAGCCAACAACGGCGTCCAAATCTACAATCCCTTCTTCGCGAACGACCGTTTCCGCAACGATTACAGCCCGCCCGTCAACGAAGGGACGGGCGTGACGGGCACTTACGGTTTCGTCTGGCACGCGCTGCGCCATGTCTCGGTGGTGGGCAACTACTCCACCAGCTACATCCCGCCGCCGACCAACGCCTTCACCCTCGATAACGAGCTCGTCGAACCACAGACCGGCATGGGTTACGACGGCGGCCTCCGCTTCAACCTGTTCAATGGTCGGCTGACCGTAAATACGAACTACTTCTTCAACCGCGAGGACCACCAGCGTATCGCTCCGCCCGTGACGGCTTCAATCAACGGACTCTTCGCCCGCAATGCGGCCAACGATGCCAGCACCGACGGCCGCAATGTCCAGGGCATCCCCGATATCTTCGGCACCGACTACCAGTCCGCCAAGACTTCCGGGGTGGAACTGGAAATCGTGGGTAACATCACGCGCGGCTGGCGGGTGATGTTCAACCTCGGCACCGCCCGCGTTTTCACGTTCAACCGCTATCCGCTCGCGAAGATCTACGTGCCGCAGAACACGGCCGCTTTCCGTCAGGTCCTCGAGGACGCCGGCGGCCGGCTCGACACCACCCAGCTCCCGAACGGCGCGCCCGGCCTCGCGAGGGTCAATCCCGCGGTCACGGCCGCTCTTGCGTCCGAGCAGACCAACGCCGTCACCGACTACAACAATATCTGGGCCAACTATGCCCTCGTGCAAGGTGACACGCCGACCGCCGGGCAGGACCGCACCGCAATCAACGTGTTTTCCGATTACACCATCCAAAACGGCCGTCTCAAAGGTCTCCGCATCGGCCTCGGGGCGCAATACGCCGGCCACTACTTCGTCGGCACCCGCAGCGGCGATTCGATCGTCAATCCGGCGAACCCCGCCACGGCCATCGACGATCCGACCGTCGACCAGAACACGCGCATCTTGGCCCGGCGGCCCGTGATCGTGACCGCCACGTTTGGCTACAGCATGAAGTTGAAGGGGCCGAAGCGCTTTGCGGGTAAGGAGCTTTCTTTCCGCCTCTTGGTGAAGAATCTCATGAATAACCAGATGATCATCTACAACGACGCCAATGTCGCGCTGCGTCCGCCGAACGGCGATTATAGCAAGCCGAACCGCGTCGCCGTCCTGGGGTTCTCGAATCTCTACACTGAACCGATCAGCTTTCTCTTCACGACCACGCTCAAGCTCTAGTTCGCGAAGTCCGTGCGCCTGCCTGAAGGCTCAGCCTCCCATCGCCCCGCGCCACGGCGTCTACACCGAGCCGCTGAGCGTGCGCCTGACCACCACGCTGAAACAGTGCACTCGGACCACTCCAAGCCATCGCCCACCCTATGACACTTTCCCGACGCCGATTCGTCGCCTCGACCGCGCTTGCCCTCGGCGGGCCGTTGCTCCTCCGCGGCGCCCCCGCCTCCACCACCGCCAACCAGCGCTTTCGCCTCGCCGTTGTCGGCTGTGGCGCGCGCGGCTGCGGCGTGATGAAAAACCTGCTTGCGGCCGGCGCCGAACTCGTGGCGCTCTGCGACGCCGACTCCGCGCAGATCGCGCAGGCACGGACCGACGCGCTTAAGGTCGGAGGCGAATCGACCCGCCGCGCCAAGGCGCACGAGGATTACCGCCGACTGCTCGATGACGCGGCCTCGTTTGACGGCGTCCTGATCGCCACCCCCGACCACTGGCACGCACCGCTGGCAAAGGCATTCATGCACGCCGGCCGGCACGTCTATTGCGAAAAACCGCTCGCGCACGATCTCGCCGAGACGCGCGAACTGCGCGAACTCGCCCGCCGCACGCGGGTCGTCACGCAAATGGGCAACCAGGGGAGTGCCAGCGCTTCGCTCCGCCGCTGCACCGAGGTCATTCGCGCCGGCGCGCTCGGCCCCATCCGCGAAATCCGCCACTGGGGCGCCGCCTTGGGCGCAAAGGAGGGCGTGCCCCACGGCAACGATCCCGTTCCCGCCGGGCTGAACTGGGACTTGTGGGTCGGCCCCGCGCCGATGCGGCCGTTCAAGCGCGACCTCTACCACCCGCTCCGCTGGCGCGACTGGCACGACTTCGGCAACGGCGATTTGGCCGACACCTGCTGCCACGCGCTCAACCTACCGATGCGCGCACTCGACCTCGGCCACCCGACGCGGTTGGTGGTCAACGGACACGACGGCGAAAAACGCTCCGCCACTGCGGGCGTGGAATTTCACTTCCCCGCGCGCGGCCAACACCCGCCCCTCGTGGTGCACTGGCAGGGCCGAAGCCTTCCGCCCGATGAAATTCTCGTCCCGCTCGCAAGCACTTTTCCCGACCAGCCGCGCAAGAGCGGCCTGCTGATCCTCGGCGAGAAGGGTAGCATCTACACGACCCACTGGAATACCAACGGACTGATCCGCCTTGAGGGCGAGCCCCGCATGACCGACATCACCCGCCACGCCGCCACTGGGCATATCCCCGTGTCGCTACCGCGACCCGCCGGCCACGAACAGGAATGGCTCGACGCCTGCCGCGGCGAAGGCCGGGCGTTTTCCGATTTCGACACCGGCGGCCTGCTCACCGAGATCGGGCTCGCGGCCGTCGTCGCCCTCCGCGCGGGCAAGTCTCTCGACTGGGACGGCGCGAACATGCGCGCGCACAACACCCCCGACGCCGCCCGCTTCGTCCGCCGCGAACACCGTCAGAAATGGCTGTCCTGACCCTCCGTCCCGCGAGGGCGCGACGCGTGCTAGCGCTCGCCTGCTCTTGCTCGGCCCTCCTGGCCGGCGCCGCCACCGTCGGACAGCCGTCGATCCTCATCGTCGACGGTCGCAACAACCACGATTGGCCCACAACCACCGAAGCGTTGCGCGCGACGCTGGAAAGCACCGGGCTCTTCGATGTCGCAGTCGCGACCGCGCCGGAGTTGAAAATCCACTCGGGACTGCGCGCGCCGGCGGTGCCCGACGAGAATTTCGCCGACGCCAAGGGCCGCAATTCCGAGGTGACGCGGGCTGCACAGCAGAAACTCGCACCCGAGTGGGCCGCGTGGTCGCCGGATTTTTCCCGCCACGCCGCCGTGATTCTCAACTACAATGGCCCCGCTTGGCCCAAGCCCATGCAGGACGCCTTCATCGCCTACGTGCGCGGCGGCGGCGGCGTGCACGTGATTCACGCCGCCAACAACGGCTTCGCCGACTGGCCCGAGTTCAACGCCATGATCGGCCTCGGCTGGCGCAAGGCCGGCTTCGGCACGAGTCTCTCTATTGATCCCGCGAACGGCCGCGCGGTCGAGTGTTGCCCCGATGCCGCGACCGGCCACGGCGCCAAGCATCCCTACGTCGTCACTCACCGCCAACCCGACCACCCCGTGCTCCGCGGCCTCCCGACCACCTGGCTCCACGGCAAGGATGAACTCTATCATCACAACCGCGGACCCGCGCAGAACCTAACGATCCTCGCGAGCGCCTTTTCCGATCCCAAGCAGCGCGGTAGCGGGCGGCACGAACCCGTGCTCTGGGAAGTTTCCTACGGCCAGGGCCGCGTGCTCGTAAACACGCTCGGCCACGCCTGGAAAGGCGACACCGACTGGGACGCGTTGCGCTGTGTCGGTTTTCAAACCGTGCTCGCGCGCAGCGCCGAATATCTCGCCACCGGCCGGGTCACGCTCGACGCACCGAAAAGTTTTCCCTCCCCCGAACGCACCTCCATCGCGTGGCCGCACACGCTCCTCTGGTCGGCTCTCGGAAAACCAATCGCCCCTGCCGCCGCGGCCATTTTACCCGCGACCACTTCCACCGGGACCGCGTGGCAGGCGAAGAAAGCGGCCAACATCGCGGCCGTGCTCACGCCCACGGAGGAGCGCGAATCGTTCGTGCTGCCCCCGGGATACGTCGCGGAACTCGTCGCCGCCGAGCCACTGGTCGAGCAACCCGTCCTCGCCGTGTGGGATGCCGACGGCGCCATGTATGTCGCCGAGATGCGCAGCTACATGCAGGACGAGGCTGGCACCGGCACGAAATCGCTTCGCAACGGCCGCATCAAGCGCCTCACCAGCTCGCGCAACGACGGTATCATGGATCGCGCGACGGTGTTCGTCGACGGCCTCAACCTACCCCGCATGGTCTTACCACTGCTCGACGGCATCGCCGTCGTCGAGACCGACGACACCAGCGTGTGGCACTATCGCGACCGTGACGGCGATGGCATTGCCGAGGAAAAAACGCTCCTCTTCCGCGGCAAAGCCGGCGACGGCACGCGCTCCGTCGAGCACCAGGACAGCGGCCTCGACTGGAATCTCGATAACTGGATCTACGTCAGCTACGGCCGCGAGCGTTACCGCTACACCGACGGCACGTGGCGCGCGCAACCCACGCATCCGATCTGGACACAGTGGGGCGTCACCCATGACGACGTCGGCCGCGTTTTCTTCTCCGATAACAGCAGCCCCGCGATGGGCTTCCAGCTCGCGCGCCCTTACTGGAGCCTCATCCAAAAACGCAGCGGCGACAAACCCCGCTCCGGCGAGCCCATCTCGCTCGGCCTCGCGTGGGACATGAATTTCCTCTCGGCGAAAAACCTCAGCCCCGTCGACGACCGCGGTGGCCCCGCGCCCGCGCGAAAACTCTTCACCTCGATTTGCGGGCAAAGCGTGTTTCGCGGCACTGCCCTCCCAGCCGAAGCGCGCGGCGACTATTTTTTCTGCGACCCCACCATCCACGTTGTCCGCCGCGCCAAGCTCACCGACCGCAACGGCCGCCTCATGCTCTCGAATCCCCACGGCGAAGAGGAGTTCCTGGTCTCACCCGACATCCTGTTCCGCCCCGTCAACACCGCGACCGGCCCCGATGGCGGCCTCACCGTCGTCGACATGTATCGCGGCATCATTCAAGACGCGCCCTGGCTCAGCGAGGGCCCACGGAAATTCATCCGCGAATCCGGCCTCGCCACCGTCAACGGCCACGGCCGCATCTGGCGCATCCGCCACCGCGACCTCGCGCCCACCGCCGCTCCGCGCATGTCGCGCGAGACGACCGCCGAACTGCTCCGGCACCTCGAAAATCCCAACGGCTGGTGGCGCGACACCGCCCAACGCCAGATCATCCTGCGCGCCGATCGCGGCACCGTCGCGCCGTCACTGGCGGACATGGCGCGTTTTCACGAAAACGCCCTCACCCGCCTCCATGCGCTCTGGACCCTCGAAGGCATCGCCACAATTGACGTCGCGCTCCTCGCGTCTGCCCTCAGGGATCGCGATCCCCGCGTCCGCGCCGCCGCCGCGCGCATCGGCGAACCTTGGCTCGCGAAAAACGACGCCCTGGCCTTCGCCGCTCTCTCCGCCGCGGCCAAAATCGAGCGCGTCCCCGAGGTCGCGAAACAATTTGTCCTCTCGCTCTCGTTCGTTCCCGGCACCGTCGCAGTCCCGGTGATCGACGAGCTCATCGCGCGTTATGTCTCCCACGAAGGAGTCTTTCTCGCCGCCTGCGTCGCCTTCTGGAAAAAACCTTCCCCTTACCTTGCCCGCCTCCAGAGCGGCGACGCCCTCCTCGCGATCAAGGATCATGCGCAGCGCGCCGAGGTCGCCGCGCGGTGGACGCAGGGTTTCGCCCAATGGCAGCGCCAGATCGATCTCCCCGCCGACCTGTTGCCCGAGCAGCGCGCGCTACTCACCAAGGGCGCTGAGACCTATTTTGAAACCTGCGTAAGCTGCCACGGCCCCGACGGTCGCGGCGTCGCCGTGCCCGGCACCGCCACCGCCCTTGCTCCTTCGCTCGCCGGCAGCGCGCGGGTCAAAGGCCCCGCCTCCGGTCTCATCCCCGTGCTGATCAACGGCCTCGTCGGCCCGATCGAAGGCCGCACCTACGAAGGTGCCATGATGGTGCCCGCCGCCTCCCTCGGCCTCACCCGCGATGATCGTCTAGCCGAAGTCATCAGCTTCATCCGCTTCGCCTGGGGCAACGAAGCACCGCCCGTCACCAAGGAAAATGTCGCCGCGTCCCGTCGCCTGCATGGTGCTCGTGCCACGCCTTGGACCGATTCCGAATTAAAAAATTTGCCGAACCGCTGATCGGTTCGCCCTCGGCTCATGCCCCATCGCCCCGTCCCCCGGCGGGCTTTTCGCGACTCCTTCGCCCACTCTGCCTCTGGCCCCGCCGTTCCTCCTCCCCCACTCGGGTGATCTCCGCAACGTCACTTGCCTCGCTTCGTCTGCCTCCTACCTTCCGCCCTTCCCATGAGCCGTTCCCACTCTCTCCGCGCCGCCGCACTCGCGACGGCCCTCGTCCTCACGTCCACGCTTTCGCTCCGCGCCGCTGAAGCCGCCGCGAGCGAAGACGACGACGCCCCGGCCGCCGCCAAACGCACCTCCGGCCAGATCCTCAAAATGGGCTCGCGCGTCGCCGCCGCCGAAATCGCTCCCGCCTCCAACGAGGGCGAGCAGGCGCTCCAGCGCATGAAACTCCCGCCCGGCCTCGTCGCCACGCTCTGGGCCGCCGAGCCCATGCTCGCGAATCCCGTCGCGTTCAACTTCGACGAAAAGGGCCGCATCTTCGTCGCCGAAACCTACCGCTACCGTTCGAGCGTCCTCGATATCCGCGACTACATGTGGACCCTCGAGAACGAGCTCGCCAACCGCACCCTCGAAGACCAATCCGCCGCCATCGCCCGCCACTTCGGGCCCGAGGGCGTGAAAGAACTGTCCATCGAGACCGAGCGCGTTCGCCTCCTCGAAGACACCGACCGCACCGGCGTCGCCACCAAGTCCACCCTCTACGCCGAGGGCTTCAACTCGCCGCTCGACGGCATCGCCTCCGGCGTCCTCGCCCGCCGCGGCTCCGTTTACTTCACCAGCATCCCCAGTGTCTGGAAATTCACCGGCGACAAAAAAGCCGAGACCCGCACCGAAATCAGCCGCGGCTACGGCGTGCGTTTCAATTTCACCGGCCACGATCTCCACGGCCTCATCTTCGGCCCCGACGGCAAACTTTACTTCTCCAACGGCGACCGTGGCGCCCACGCCAAGGGCCCCGACGGCTCTCTCGCCGATACCCCCGACGAAGGCGCCGTGTATCGCTGCAACCCCGACGGCACCCAGCTCGAGGTCTTCGCCCGCGGCCTCCGCAATCCCCAGTCCCTCGCGTTCACCGAAAACGGCGACCTCCTCACCGGCGACAACGATTGCGATAAAGGCGACGAAGAGCGCCTCGTCCACGTCGTCGAAGGAGGCGACAGCGGCTGGCGCGTCGGCTACCAACACCCGCTCATCGACCGCGACAGCCCCTGGCTCGCCGACAAACTCTGGCAGCCGCGCACCAAGGACACCGCCGCCTATCTTCTCTCGCCGATCTGCAACATCGAGGACGGCCCCTCCGGCCTCGCTTACTATCCCGGCACCGGCCTCAACGACCGCTACCGCGGCTCCCTCTTCATCACGCACTTCAAGGGCAGCGTCGCGAAAAGCGGCATCTACACCTACAACGTGAAACCCAAGGGCGCCGGCTACGCCATCGCCGACTCGAAACCGTTTCTCCAGTCCGCGCTCCCCACCGACGTGAAGTTCGGCCCCGACGGCCGCCTCTACACCTCCGATTGGGCCGACGGTTGGCCGAAATCCAAACGCGGCCGCATCTACGCCATCAGCGATCCCGCTCACGCCAAAGACGCCCTCGTCCTCGAAACCCAAAAACTCATCGCGCAGGACTGGACCAAAGCCTCCGTATCCGAACTCACCGCACTCCTTGCCCACGCCGATCAACGCGTCCGCCAGGAAGCGCAGTTCACTTTCGCCGAACGCGGCGCCGCCAGTCTCGCGCCGCTCACCGCCGTCGCGTCCATCGCCCCACCTTCAGCCGGCTCGTATGCCCGCCTCCACGCCATCTGGGCTCTCGGTCAGCTCGCGGCGAAGAATCCCGCCGCCCTCGACCCGCTCCGGCAACTCCTCCGCAACGCCGACCCCGAAGTCCGCGCCCAAGCTGTCAAAGTCCTCGGCGACGCCCGCGACGCGTCCTCCGCCGGCGCCCTCATCGCCGCCCTCAAAGATCCCGCGCCCCGCGTAAAATTCTTCGCCGCCCAATCGCTCGGCAAACTCCAGCACGCCGCCGCCACGCCCGAACTCATCGCCGCCCTCCGCGCGAACGACGACCAAGACGAATACCTCCGCCACGCCCTCGTC
>CAMBVX010000115.1 GCA_945871085.1 Opitutus sp. GAS368
GCCCGCGTCCGGAACACTCAGGATATTCAAAACGCGGGCTGAAGCCTCGCGCTACCGCCCTCACTTTCGCTCTCACTTTCACTCTCACTTCGCTCGCCGCCGCCGCGGCGAGCGACTGGCCCATGTGGGGCGGCTCGCCGTCGCGCAACATGGTTTCTTCCGGCAAAGGTCTGCCCATGCCCGAGGCCATCTCCCCCGGAAAGTTCCTGCCCAAGAGCGAGACCATCGATCCCAAGTCCACGAAGAGCGTGCGCTGGGTCACCAAACTCGGCTCCCAAGCCTACGGCACTCCCGTCGTCGCCGGTGGCCGCGTCTACGTCGGCACCAACAACGAGACACCCCGCGATCCCAAACAAACCGGTGACCGCGGTGTGTTGATGTGCTTCGACGAAAAGACCGGCGAATTCCTCTGGCAGCTCGTCGTGCCGAAGCTCGGCTCCGGCAAGGTCAGCGACTGGGAATACGTCGGCATCTGCTCCTCGCCCGCCATCGAAGGCGACCGCGGCTACGTCGTCACCAATCGCGGTGAAGTCGTCTGCTTCGACGTCAAAGGCCAGGCCGACGGCAACCAAGGTCCGTTCATGGACGAAGCGAAATTTTCCGTGCAGGACGGCAAGCCCACCGAAGTGACGCCCAAGTGCGCCGACATCCTGTGGGTCAGCGATATTCGCACCGAGCTCGGTATTTTCCCGCACAACATTTCCAGCTGCTCCCCCCTCATCGTCGGCGACAAGCTCTACGTCGCTACCTCCAACGGCGTCGACTGGTCGCACCTCAACATTCCTGCACCCTTCGCTCCCGCGCTCGCCGTTCTCGACAAAAACACCGGCAAAGTCGTCGGCGAAGAAACCTCCGGCGTTTCCAAACGCGTGCTCCATTGCAGCTGGAGCTCACCCTCGTTCACCACGGTCAACGGCAAAGGCCTCATCGTCTGGGGCGGCGGCGACGGTTGGTGCTACGCCTACGACCCCATCCCCGTCAATGACAAGGATGGCACCCCGGTCCTGAAGGAACTGCTCCGCTACGACGCCAACCCGCCCGAGTATCGCACCAAGGACGGCCAGCCGCTCAAATACGCGACCTTCAACGGCCCCAGCGAACTCGTCTGCACCGTCGTCGCCGTCGATGGTCGCGCCTACATGTCCATCGGCCAAGACCCCGAACACGGCGACGGCATCGGCATGTTTAGCTGCATCGATCTCACCGCCCGCGGCGACATCACCGGCAAACCCCTCTGGGTAAACAAGAGCATCGGCCGCACGATCTGCACGCCGAGTGTGGTAGACGGCCTGATCTACATCGCCGAATATAACGGCAACATTCACTGCCTCGACGCCAAGACTGGTGCGACCCTCTGGATGCACGCGACCAACAGCCGCATCTGGTCCTCCACCCTCGTGGCCGACGGTAAAGTTTATTGCGGCACCGAAGACGGCGAACTCGTCGTCCTCGCCACCGGTCGCGAGAAAAAAGTCCTCGGTAA
Source organism: Opitutus sp. GAS368 (assembly GCA_945871085.1). Lineage (GTDB taxonomy): Bacteria > Verrucomicrobiota > Verrucomicrobiia > Opitutales > Opitutaceae > GAS368. Next base: position 1,484 of record CAMBVX010000115.1, read on the forward strand.
AGTCGAGTTCTACAGCCCGATCTACAGCTCTCCAGTGATCGCCAACGACACCCTCTTCGTCTCGACGATCACGCACTTGTTTGCGATCGGCCGCTAGTCGTCCGATGTCGAAACGCGCGCTCATCGCCGCCTATTTCGTCCTGCTCTTCGTCCTCCACCAGGATTTCTGGTGGCAGGCCGATGCGAGGCTCGTCTTCGGCATAGTGCCCGTGAGCCTCGCCTACCACGCCGTCTGGACCCTCCTCGTCGCCTTCGGCTGGTGGCTCGTCGCCACGTTCTGTTGGCCGACCAACCTCGACGACATCCCGGCACCGGCCGACTCCCCGATCGCCGTGAAATCCGGGCCGCTGCGATGATTCCGGCCCTCATCATCGGCCTCTATCTCTCGATCGTCGTCGGAATCGGCATCGTGAGTGTCCGCTATTTCCGCGGCGGCACGGCCGACTACTTTGTCGCGAGCCGGTCGCTCGGCCCCATCGTCCTCTTTATGACCGTCTTCGGCACGGCGATGACCGCCTTTGCCATGGTTGGCAGCACCGCCGAGACCTTTGACTACGGCGTGGGCACCTTCGGCAAACTCGCCTCTTGGTCGGCGCTCGTGCATCCGGCCTGTTTTTTTCTGATCGGCCTCCCTCTCTGGTCACTCGGCAAACGCTACGGCTACGTCACCCAAATCGAGTATTTTCGCGACCGCTTCCAAAGTTCTGCGCTCGGCTACGCGCTCTTTCCCGTGCTCGCCGGCCTGCTGATCCCCTACGTTCTCATCGGTCTCCTCGGCGTCGGCTCCGTGGTCGGCGGCGTCACCGTCGGCGCCTTTCCCGAAGCGTTTGCCGCCACCCGTGGGGCCATCCCCCCTTCGCTCACGATGGCCGTCATCTCCGCCGTCGTTCTCTTCTATGTCTTCATCGGCGGTGCCCGCAGCGCCGCCCTCGTCAATGTTTTCCAAACCGTCGTCTTCGTGAGCATGGGGCTGCTGGCCTTCTGGCTCATCGCCGACACCCTCGGCGGCATGGAGGCCGCCTCCGCCGCCGCCAAACCCGCCATGGCCGTCAGAGCCGGCAACATCGGCGAACTCGAGTTTTTCACCTACTTTTTCATCCCGCTCTCGATCGGCGTCTTCCCTCACGTTTTTCAAAACTTTCTCACCGCCCGCTCCGCCGCTTCGTTCAAACTCCTGCTCGTGATGCATCCCGTCGCCATCCTCCTCGCTTGGCTGCCATGCATTTTGATCGGTTTTTGGGCCACGGGCGCAATGGTGCCCGGCGGCACCGTCCCGGTCGTCCCCGGCGGCATCTCCTCCAACGCCGTCCTCGGCCTCATGGTCGCCAAACTCACTTCGCCCGTCGTCTCCGGTCTCGTCGCGGCCGGCGTGCTCGCCGCGATCTCGCTCGACGCGCAGTTCATCGCGATCGGCACCATGTTTACCCGCGACATCGTCGTCCACCACTTCGGCCCCACGCGCTTTTCCGACCGCGCCCTCGTCAACATCGCCCGCGGCTTCATCGTCCTGATGGTGGCGCTCACCTATGCGATGACGTTTCTCGAAACCCGCCAGATCTTCGCCCTCGGCACGTGGTGCTTTACCGGCTACGCCGGACTCGTCCCGCTCCTCCTCGCCGCCCTCCATTGGCGGCGCGTGACGGCGCCCGCGGCGTTCACCGCCGTCACCGTCACCGCCGTCACGTGGCTCGCGCTTTTCGTCGCCGCCGATTTCGGGGCCAATCGAAAATTTCTCCTTGGCGGCATGTTGCCGGTTGCGACCCTCGTGCTCGTGTGCACCCTCACCGTGGTCATCGTTTCGCTCTTCACTCGCCCTCCGCCTGACCATCTCCTCGCCAAATTTTTCCCAATCAAAACGTCATGAGCAGCACCCTCACTCCACCCCAAGCCCAATCCGCCCTCGACACCTGGACACGCAAAATGATCGCGTGGCATTTCTCGCCCGCCACCGGCTGCGACTACTGGCTCAAGTGGGCCAAGACCGCCGGCTGGGATCCGCGCAAGGAAATCAAGTGCTTCGCGGACATCGCGAAAAAATTCTCGCACTTCGACGACGACGTGCTGCGCACCGAGCAGCCCGAACGCTTCGTCCCCAAGGCCTACGCCAAGCGCCCCTACAATGTCTTCGAGACGGGCGGCACCACCGGCATGCCCAAACAACGCGTCGGCTGGGATGACTACAAAACCGACTACGAAGAATATAGCGACCACTACGGCCCCAACTTTTTCCCGAAGGGCAATTGGCTCATGGTCGGTCCCACGGGCCCCCGCCGTCTGCGCCTCGCCGTGGAGCATCTCGCCAACTACCGCGGTGACTCCTGCTACTTCGTGGACCTCGACCCGCGCTTCGTGAAGCGCCTCATCGGCACCGGCGAGATGGCCATGGCCCGCAAATACCAGGAGCACGTCATCGACCAGGCCGCCACGATTTTGCGCCACCGCAAGATCACGAACATGTTCACCACCCCGCGCCTGCTCGAAAATCTCGCCGAGCGGATGTCCCTCGTGAAGGCCGGCCTCAAAGGCGTCTTCGTCGGCGGCACCACGATGACGCCCCAATACGTCCGCTTCGTCGTCGAGGAAGTGCTCGAAGGAAAAATCAACTTCGCGCCCACCTACGGCAACACGCTCATGGGCCTCGCCATCAGCAAAAAACTCACGAAGGCCGACAACTACAGCCTCACCTACTACGCCCCGCAGCCCCGCGCCACGCTCCGCATCGTCAACCCGGACAATCCCTCCGAGCTCGTCAACTACGGCGAATACGGCCGCGTCGAACTCACGACCATGACGAAAGAGTTTTTCGTCCCTCGCTTCCTCGAACGCGACGAAGCCATCCGTCGCCCCCCGTGCAGCGAATTCCCCTGGGACGGCGTCGGCGACGTCCGCCCCTTCCAGTCCCTCACCAAAACGATCATCGAGGGCGTTTACTAACCAAGCCGGGCTGCCCACGGAACACACGGAATACACGGAAAAATCCGTTCGGTATTCTTCCGTGTATTCCGTGTGTTCCGTGGGCCATCCCTCCTCCCATCAACCATGAGCGCCATCCACATTCCCGTCCTCCGCCTCGGCCAGACCTACCGCAGCCTCGACACGATCAAGTTCAACGTCTCCGGCCAGCCGCTCGAAATCAGCGTCGCCAATTCCGGCCTCATCCGTCGCGACCTCCAACAACTGCCCAAATCCGGCGCGGCCCTGCGCGCGATCCCGTGCGAAACGCTGGTCGGCTATATGGAAAAAGCTGCGGAGCTCTATCTCCACGGCAGTCTCCCGTGGGGCGACGGCGACCGCCTCCAAAGCCCCGACGACTACGCGGTCGCGCTCTCGCAGCTCACCGGTCTCCCGCACAGCCTTGCTCGCTCCAACATGGGCAAAGTCCACGCCGCGATGTCTAACATCCGCGCCGTGATCTCCGGCCTGACGCGCGGAATGCCACTTGAGCTCTTCGACCGCGGCTTCGTCCGCCAAAACGGCCTCGACGTAAATTTCTTCGCCGAGACCACCAGCCTCGGCGTCCTACTCCCGAGCAATTCTCCCGGGGTCAATTCCCTCTGGCTGCCCGCGCTGGTGATGAAAATCCCCGTCGTGCTGAAGCCCGGCCGCGAAGACCCCCTTACGCCCTTCCGTCTCATTCAGGCAATGATCGCCGCCGGCTTCCCCCGCGAGGCCTTCGGTTTTTATCCGACCACGCACGACGGCGGCGACACCCTCCTCTTCGGGACCGGCCGCGCCATCGCGTTCGGCAGCGACGCCACGCTGAAAAAATACGCGCCCTACCGCCACATTAACGTGCACGGTTCCGGTCGTAGCAAAATCGTCATCGGCGACGATTTCGCCGCAGACTGGCCGAAACACCTCGACGTCATCGTCAACTCGATCGCCGCAAACGGCGGCCGCAGTTGCATCAACTGCTCCTCCGTCCTTATCAGCAACAACCGCGACACGCTCGCCGACGCGCTCGCGCGCAAACTTGCCGCGATCGAACCGCTTCCGCGGGATCACCCCGACGCCATCCTCTGCAGCTTCGCCAATCCGAAATCCGCGAAGGCCATCGACGAACGTCTCGAAGAACTCCTCCAGACTCCCGGTGCCGTCGATCTTACCGCGAAATACCGCAACGGCCCTCGCCTCGTCGAAATGCACGGCCAGACCTTCCTGCGCCCGACCTTGATTGTCTGCGACGACCTCCACCACCCGCTCGCCAACACCGAGTATGGCTTCCCCTTCGCGAGCGTGCTCCAAGTTCCTCAGTCGAAAATGATCGGCCAGATCGGCGAATCGCTCGTCGTCTCGGCCTTCACCCGCGACCAAGCGTGGAGCATCGATCTGATGACGAGCACCAACATCGAGCGCCTCAACCTCGGGCCGTATTCGACGATGCGCGTGCAATGGGAACAGCCCCACGAGGGCAACCTCTTCGAATTCCTCTACCGCCGCCGCGCCCTCCAAGGCGACCTCGTCGCGGTGTGATTTTAGCGACGGATCACACTGATTGGCACGGATTCAATGCCTCGCTTCGCTTCGGTTGCCTTCAGTTTGTGGCCGATCCGTGTCCAGCCGGGTGATCCCATCGTCTCGTGATATTTGGACGATAGTCGAAACACCACTCGCTCACGCTCGCCGCTACCAGCAGTCAAAAAATCAAATGACGTTGGTATGATTCTTGGTTAAAGAAATGATTCCTTACTTCGCCTCCCGCCCTTCACCGAAAATCGTCTTCGGCCCCGGTACCCTCGGCGAATTGCCCTCGCTGGTTCGTGAACTCGGCGGCACGTCCCTCTTTCTCGTCAGTGATCCGGGCCTCGCGCGCGCCGGCTACGTCGAACGCGCCCGCGCCCTCTTGGTCGCCGCCGGCCTGCCGGTCACGGTCTTCGCCGAGTCCCGCGAAAACCCCACCGAGTCCGACGCCGCCGCCTGCGCCGCCGCCGCGCGCACGCAGCCCATCGATTGTTTCGTCGCGCTCGGTGGCGGCAGCAGCCTCGACACCGCGAAGGCCGCCAACTTTCTCCTCACCAACGGCGGCGTGATGCACGACTACCACGGATACGGCAAAGCCACGCGCCCCCTGCTCCCGCTCATCGCCATTCCCACCACGGCCGGCACCGGCAGCGAGACGCAGTCCTACACCCTCATCAGTCGCGACGGCTCCCACGAGAAGATGGCCTGCGGCGACCCGAAGGCACTCCCGCGCATCGCCCTCCTCGATCCCGAACTCACCGCCACGCTCCCGCGCACCACCGCGACCCTCTCCGGCCTCGACGCGCTGTCCCATGCGCTCGAATCCGCCGTCTGCACGAAACGTAACGCCGTCTCCTCGCTCTATGCCGAGGCCGCGTTCCGCCACCTCTCCTCCGCGATCTGCCGCGTCGTCACCGGCCAGCCGACCGACGCCGACCGTAGCGACATGCTCCTCGGCGCCGCCTTCGCCGGACTCGCGATTGAAAACTCCATGCTCGGCGCCGCGCACGCTTCGGCCAATCCCCTCACCGCCCGCCACGGTGTCGTGCACGGCCACGCCGTCGCGCACATGTTGCCCGCCGTCATGCGATTCAACTCTGCCGATCCCGCCGCCGCCGCCATCTACGCCCGACTCGAATCGCTCCTTCGCGCCACCGGCACGACGTCGCTCCCGCTGATTGACTGGGTCACCGACATCGTCGCCCGCAGCGCGTTGCCCCCGCTCAGTTCCACCGCGATAGATTTCGCCGTGCTCGCCGATGACGCCACGCGGCAGTGGACCGGAAAATTCAATCCGCGCGCGTTGCAGGCCGCCGACTTCGTCTCACTCTACCAGCGTGCATTTGGTCCCCATGATCCCGCTTAACCAAAGGCTCGGCGTTCTTAGCTGCGAGCATGACCGAGTGGATGCACCGCCCGCCGCCCGACGCTCGCGTCTCCCCCTCTTAATCGTCCCCTTTTTCCTCCTCACCGGCTGCGGCGACCGCTCCGCATCCGACTCAGCCAAAAAATCCCCGCCAAAACCCGTCGCCCCCGAAATCTCCTGGCCCATGACCCGGGGCGGTCCGGCGCTCAGCGGCAGCGTCGCCACCACCCTCCCCCGCGATCCCGTCATTGCGTGGACCTTCACTTCCTCGGGCCAAATCACGGCCGAAGCCGCCATCGTCGCCGGCCGCGTCTACGTCGGCACCGGCAAGGGAACCCTCCACTGCCTGTCCGCCGCCACCGGCAAGCAGCTCTGGGAATTTTCCACTAAGGACGCCATCACCGCCGCGCCCGCCGTCGCCGCCGGCAAAGTTTTCCTCTCCTCCAACGACGGAAAACTCTACGCCCTCGATGCCGCTACTGGCGCGCCCGCGTGGCAATTCACCAGCGAAGATAAAATCAGCGCCGGCGCCATCGTCATCAAAGCCCCCGCCGACTCCGCCACGCCCGGCGCCGATTGGATTCTCCTCAACGGCTACGACGGCACCACCCGCGTCCTCGCCGCCGCCGACGGCAAACTTGTCTGGTCCTACAAAACCGACGACTACATCAACGGCTCCCCCGCCGTCGTTGACGGGCGCTATCTCGTCTTCGGCGGCTGCGACGCCCAGCTCCACGTCGTCCATCTCAAGGACGGCACGCTCCTCCACAAAATACCCACCGACGCGCAAATCCCCGCTTCCATCGGCACCTTCGGCACGATGGCGTTCTGCGGCAACTACGCCAACCAGACCGTCGCCTTCGACGCCATCGGCGGCAAAGTCGCCTGGACCTACGAAGACCGCGCGTTGCCCTTCATGAGCGCCCCCGCCGTCAACGACCGCCTCGTGCTCATCGGCTCGCGCGACAAACACCTTCACGCCATCGACCGCGCCACCGGCAAAGCCGCTTGGAAGTTTAAGACCGGCGGCCGCATCGAGGGCTCACCCATCATCTTTGACGACGGCGTGATCTTCGGCTCCGCCGACGGCCGCCTCTATGCCGCCAACCTCACCGACGGCACCGAACTCTGGCAACTTGACCTGGGAGAAGCCCTCATCGCCTCGCCCTCCTTCGGGGGACAACAGATCGTGATCGGCGGCGACAAGGGCACGGTTTTTGCCCTTCGTTCCCGCCCCACTCCGAAACCCTGAGCCCTTCATCACTCGGCCGCGTCAAACCGCTCACACTCTCGACCATGAACGCTGCACCTGCCCCCGCCGCTCCCTTTACTCCGCTCCAAAACTCCACCCTCGCGGGAAATTATTTCATCTCCAACTACCCGCCCTTCTCGTTCTGGTCCGAAAACCAAAATGCCGAAGTCGCGGCCGCGATCGCCACGACCTCCGCCCCCGACACCAAACTCGGCCTTTATCACCACATCCCGTTTTGCCGGAAGCGCTGCCATTTTTGTTATTTTCGCGTCTACACCGACAAAAACGCCCAGGACATCCAGACCTACCTCGACGCCACGATCACCGAGCTAAAAACCCTCGTCGATCAACCGCTCTACCGCGGCCGCAAACCCCACTTCGTCTACTTCGGCGGCGGCACGCCTTCGTATCTCTCCGCGAAACAACTCCACGAGCTCACCGACAAACTCAAAGCCGTCCTCCCCTGGGACGCCGCGCAGGAAGTCGCCTTCGAAGCCGAGCCCGGCACGCTCAACCCCGGCAAACTCACCGCGATCAAAGACATCGGCGTCACCCGTCTCAGCCTCGGCGTCGAACACTTCGACGACCACGTGCTCGAAATCAACGGCCGCGCGCACCGCTCCGCCGAGGTGTTCACCGCCTACGAACGCGCGCGCGCCGAAAACTTTTCCCAGATCAACATCGATCTCATCGCGGGCATGTTGGAGGAGACCGAAGCTCTCTGGCAGCGCAACATCACCCAGACCCTCGCGCTCCGGCCTGACAGCGTGACGATTTACCAGATGGAGGTCCCCTACAACACGACCATCTACAAAGAAATGAAGGCCGAGGGAAAACTCGCCGCCCCCGTCGCCGATTGGCAGACCAAGCGCCGCTGGGTGAAAGAAGCTTTTGCCGCCCTCGAGAGCGCCGGCTACACCATCGCCAGCGGCTACACCGCCGTGCTCGATCCCCAGCGCACGAAATTCGTCTACCGCGACGAACTCTGGACCGGTGCCGATCTCATCGGTCTCGGCGTCGCCTCCTTCTCCCACGCCGCCGGTGTCCACTATCAAAATCTCACTGAGATCGACGCCTATCTCGCCGCGATCCATGCCCGCGAGCGTCCGACCAAACGCGCCTTCCGCACTTCCCCCGAGGAGCTCATGATTCGCGAATTTATTCTCCAAATGAAGCTCGGCCGCGTGCAGCTCGGCTACTTCGTGGAAAAATTCCACGTGAAACTCGCGGACCGCTTCGCCACCCAATTCGGCCACCTCGCCGCCGAAGGCTTTCTCACCGTGTCCGACACCACCGTGCAACTCACCCGCGACGGCCTGCTGTGCGTCGACACGCTGCTGCACGAATTTTTTCTCGCCCACCACCGCACCTCGAAGATCGTCTAGCCTCCGGCCTCCGACCACGCCCCGCCCTTGCACCCCGTCGCGTGAAAATCGTTTTCCTCACTCCCGGCACCGGCAGTTACTACTGCGGCGCCTGCATGCGCGACAACGCCCTCGCCCGCGAACTCCACCGCGCCGGCCATGACGTCACCATCGCGCCGATGTATCTCCCGCTCACCCTCGACGAAACCACGTTGGCCGGGGCTGAAAACGTCCCGGTTTTTTTCGGCGGCATCAATGTCTTCCTCCAGCAGAAGGTCGCGCTCTTCCGCCACACTCCCGCCTGGATGGATCGTCTGTTTAACTCCACCCGCCTGCTCCGCTGGGCCGCGAGCCACAGCCACATGACCTCCGCGCGCACACACGGCGAAATGACGGTCGACATGCTTAACGTCGAAGCGAGCCCCCTGCGCAAGGAACTCGACAAGCTCCTCGATTGGCTCTCCGCCATCGTGCAGCCCGACCTCATTTGCCTCTCCAATGCGCTCCTCGCCGGCTTCACCCCCGAGCTCAAACGCCGCCTCCGCGCGCCCGTCGCGCTGTTTTTCCAAGGCGAAGACACGTTTCTCGACGGCCTGCCCGAACCCTACCGCACGCAATGTTGGGCCGCGCTCGCGACACACCTCGCCACCGCCGATGCGTTGCTCGCCCCGAGCCGCCATTACGCCGACTTCATGACGCGCCGGCTCGGCCTCGCCCCCGGCGCGATCGAGGTCGTGGCCAACGGTATTTTCCTCGAAGGCTACGCCGTGGCCGACGCGCCGCCGGCCGTGCCGACCATCGGATACTTTGCCCGCATGTGCCGCGAAAAAGGCATCGAAGTGCTGGTCGATGCGTTCATCGTCCTCGCTCGCGATCTCGGTGACACCACGACCCGCCTGCGCATCGCCGGCGCCGCGACCGCCGGCGATCAACCGCTCATCGGCAAGCTGCAAAAACGCCTCGCCGACGCCGGCCTCGCTCCGCGCGTCGAGTGGCGGGCCAACGTCACCCGCGAAGAAAAAATCTCCTTCCTCCGCAGCCTCACCCTTTTCTCCGTGCCCACGCTCTACGAGGAAGCTTTCGGGCTCTACGTCGTCGAAGCGATGGCGTGCGGTATTCCCGTCGTGCAACCCGCCGCTGCCGCGTTTCCCGAAATCATCGCCGCGACCGGCGGCGGCCTCTGCGTGCCGCCCAATGCCCCCGCCGCGCTCGCCCGCGCCTGGCGAGACTTGCTGGCCGATGCCCCTCGCCGGACGGCTCTCGGACACGCCGGCCGATTGGGCGTTGAAAAACTTTTCAGCGCCCCGAGCATGAGCGCTCAATTTGGCTTGGTTGCCGCCCGGCTCACCCGCTCGGCCAAGTAATCCCGCCACCTGATGGATCTTCCTCCTCACTTTCATTTCCGCCACTGCCGCGCCGTCGAGTTCTCCGACACGGATCTCGCCGGCATCATGCACTTCGCAAATTTCTTTCGTTTCGTCGAATCCGCCGAGCACGCCTTTTTCCGCTCCCTCGGGTTTCGCGTGCATACCACCGACGGCAAATTGCAAGAAGGCTGGCCGCGGCTCGAAGTCTCCTGCACCTACCGCAAACCCGCCCGCTTCGAACAGGTGCTGGAAATCTGCCTCCGCATCGAAGAAGTCCGCACCAGCAGCCTGCGCTACACGTTTTGGATTTTCGTCGACGGCGACCCGACGCGCACGCTCCTCGCTCACGGCTCGTTCGGCATCATCCACGTCGAACTCGATTCCGCCGCGCACCAAATCCGCAAGACCCCGGTCCACGACGATCTCCGCGCAAAACTCGCCGCCGTCATGGCCCCCCCCGCTTCCGCTTCGTAATCCTTCCTATCCAAAATACTATGAACTGGCTCTTCTACGCCCTCCTTACCGTCGCGACCTGGGGTCTCTACGGCGTTTATCTCCACAGCGGCCAAATGGCCATGGGTGATCCCGTCAACGGCCGCTACAAGGCCTTCCTCTTCGTGGGCATTGCCTACTTTATTATCGCCGTGCTCGCGCCTCTCCTCGTCCTCAAGGTCAACGGCGCCGACTTCAGTTTCCCTGCCAAGGGCATCTGGCTCTCGCTCTTCGCCGGCACCCTCGGCGCGATCGGCGCCTTCGGCATTCTCCTCGCCTTCGGCGCCAAAGGCTCACCGACCGTCGTAATGTCGATCGTCTTCGCGGCCGCTCCGATCGTGAACGCTGTCGCCGCGACGATGATGCATCCACCCAAAGACGGCTGGGGCGGAATCGCGTGGCAATTCTACGCCGGTATCGTCCTCGCCGCGGTCGGCGGTTGCCTCGTGAGCTACTACAAGCCCACGCCTGCCCCGAAGACCGCCCTGGCAAAACCAGTTCCCGTCGCCTCCGCTCAGCGCTGATCTCTCCTCGTGGCGCTCGCGCAACAACAGCTGACCGCGCTCAACCGCCTCATCGCCGAGATCGTCCCGGGCAACCGTTTCTATCAACGCAAGCTGACGGAAGCGGGTGGCCTCGCGGGTTTCGCCTCGTTGGCGGAGTTTCGCGCCCGGATGCCTTTCACGACGAAGGCGGAGCTCTCACGCGATCAGGTCGAACACCCCCCTTTCGGCTCGACCCTCACGTATCCGCGCGAGTCGTATACGCGCTACCACCAGACCAGCGGCACGAGCGGCCGTCCGCTGCTCTGGCTCGACACCCGGGAGAGTTGGCAATGGGTCCTCGACGGTTGGCGCGTCGTCTGGGAAAAAGCCGGCGCGCAGCCCGGCGACACGGCCTTGTTCACGTTTTCCTTCGGACCGTTTATTGGTTTTTGGGCTGCTTTCGATTCCGCCGTGCAACTCGGCCTGTGCGCCATTCCCGCCGGCGGTATGAGCAGCACCGAGCGTCTCCGGTTTCTGCTCGCACGACGCCCGCGCATCCTGTGCTGCACCCCCACCTACGCGCTCCGCCTCGCCGACGTCGCGCGCCAGGAATCCATCTCCTTGGCCAATTCCGGCGTTGAACTCATCGTGGTCGGTGGTGAACCCGGCGGCAGCGTTCCAGCGTTTCGCGCCCGGATGGAGGCCGGCTGGCCCGGCGCCCGCGTCGTCGACCACCACGGTATGACCGAAGTCGGCCCGGCGTCCTACGGCTATCCCGACCAGCCGACCGTCATCTACCTGCTTCACTCGGCCTACGTTTGCGAAGTCCTCCAGCCCGGCACGAGCGAGGCCGTCTCTCCCGGCGAAACCGGCGAACTGGTTCTCACCACGCTGGGCCGCGCCGCGTGTCCGCTTTTTCGTTACCGCACCGGCGACCTCGTCCGGCCGGTGCCAGTCGCCGGTGAAGAGCCCGCTGCCTTCGCCCTCGAAGGCGGCATCATCGGCCGGGTCGACGACATGGTGGTCGTGCGCGGGGTGAATCTGTTTCCCGCCACCGTGGATGCCGTCGTCCGCGCCGTGCCCGGAGTGCGTGAATACGTCGCCGAGATTGACCGGCGCAACACCCTCGCCGAGGTCACGGTCCGCTTCGAGACGACCGATCCCGGCCACGATCCGTCGCTCGAGCTCGCGCAACGTCTGCGCGATGCCTTCCAACTCCGTATCTCCGTCGAAAAAGTCGCGCCCGGCGTCCTGCCGGTCTTCGAAATGAAAGCCCGCCGCTGGAAGATCCTCTCCTGATATGATCGCCGTCTCCCACGTATCCAAAATCTACGACAGCCCCGCCGGTCCGATCACCGTCTTGCGCGAGCTCGATCTCCGGGTCGCCGCCGGCGAGTCCGTCGCGATCGTTGGCCCCTCCGGGAGCGGCAAGACCACGCTCCTCAATCTCCTCGGCGCGCTCGATCAACCCACCTCCGGCACGCTCACTGTCGACGGCGTGGGGCTGGGCAGTCTCGCCCCCCCCGCCGCCGCGCACTTCCGCAACCGCTCCATCGGTTTCATTTTTCAACTCCACTACCTCCTGCCGCAGTGCACCGTTTTGGAAAACATCCTCGTACCACGCCTCGCCGGCGGTTGGGATGAACCCGTCGCCACCACTCGCGCCCGCGCCGAAACGCTGCTCGAACAAGTCGGCCTCCGCGACCGGCGGACGCACCTGCCGTGGCAACTCTCCGGCGGTGAACAACTCCGCGCCGCCATCGCCCGCGCCCTGATCAACGAGCCGAAGTTGATTCTCGCCGACGAACCCACCGGCTCCCTCGACCCGTCCACCGGCGAACGCATCGCCGACCTCCTCTTGAGCACCAACGCCGGCACCCGGGCCGCCCTCGTCGTCGTCACACACAATCCCGCCCTCGCGCAACGGATGCAAAAAACCTACCGCCTCGCCGCCGGTCGGCTCGTGTCCTGATTTTCGCCGGCCCATGAACGCCTTTCGCTACGTCCTGCGAAGTGTGGCGCACTATCGCGCTGCCTATCTCGGCGTCCTCGCCGGTGCCGTCCTCGGTGCCACCGTCCTCCTCGGCGCCCTCTTCGCCGGCGATTCCGTGGCCGCTTCCCTTCGCCGTATCGGCGAACAACGCATCGGCCGCACCACCCACGTCATCGCCTCCGGCGACCGTTTTTTCCGCCAGGCCCTCGCCGACGATCTCGCCACCGCCGCCGGTCTCCACACCGCGCCTGCGCTGATCGCCCGCGGCACCACCACCAATCCCACGACCCGCGCCGCCGTCAATCAGGTCCAACTCGTCGGCGTTACGCCCGCCTTTTGGTCCTTTGCTCCCGGGCCCGGCGCGCTCACTCCGACACTCTCCGCCGCTCGATCCGAAATCGCCCTCAACGACACCCTCGCTCGCCGCCTCCAACTCTCCGTCGGCGACACCGTCATCGTGCGCCTGCAAAAACCCGGCGTCCTCGCCGGCAACGCCCCGATCGCCGGCGCCGAAGCCAAACTCGAAACCCTCCGCTGCACCGTCGCCGCCATCGTCGGCGACGCCTCGTTCGGCCGTTTTAATCTCGCGGCCACCCAAATCGCCACAGCGACCGTCTTCCTCCCGATTGAATTACTCCAGGAATCATTCAAACGCCCCGGTCGCGCCAATCTGATTCTCCTCGCCTCATCTCCCGGCTCTCAGCTCTCAACTCTCAGCTCTCAGCTCTCCTCCGTTCTCCGCCTGGCCGACTACGGCCTCACGCTCAAGTGGCGCGCTCAGCCCGCCGCCTTCGAACTCGCCTCCGAACGCATCTTCCTCGATCCCGAAATCGTCGAGGCCGTCACCCGCTCTCTGCCGACCGCCCAACCGGCCATCACCTACCTCGTCAACGAACTGCGCATCGGCGATCGCACGACACCCTACTCCGTCGCCACCGCGACCACTGCCACCGCCGCACCGTTTCTCCCCGCCGACCTCGGCCCCCGCGAGATCGTCCTCAACCAGTGGCTCGCGGATGATTTGTTGGCCAAGGCAGGCGACGAAGTTCGCGTCACCTATTTCCAGGTCGGCCCGGCCGACACGCTCATTGAACAACAAACCGCCTTTCGCGTCCGCTCGATCATTCCGCTCGCGGGTCTCGCCGCCGACCGGGCGTGGATGCCGGACTTCCCCGGCATCAGCGACGCGAAGCACCAAAGCGATTGGGACCCCGGCCTCCCGTTGAAACTCGAACGCATCCGCCCGCACGACGAAAAATATTGGGACGACTACCAAGGTGCCCCCAAGGCCTATTTCTCCCTCGCCGTCGGTCGCGAAATGTGGGCCACGCGCTGGGGCACACTCACCGCGCTACGCATTCCTCACCCCCAGCCTCAGGTCGCCGAACTCGAACGCACCCTGCTCGACGCGCTCCGGCCCGAAATGAATCAACTTCTCCTGCGCCACGTCCGCGCGAGCGCGCAGGAAGCCGCCAAATCCGCCGTCGATTTCGGCGGACTCTTCCTCGGCATGAGTTTCTTTTTGATCCTCGCCGCCCTCGGACTCGTCGCGATGTTGTTTCAACTCGCCCTCCTTCAGCGCAACCGCGAGGACGCCCTCCTCGGCGCCGTCGGCCTGCCCGCGCGCCAAGTGTTGCGCTGGCGCCTCGCCGAGGGCGCCGTGGTTCTCCTCGTCGGTGCCGCCCTCGGCCTGCCCCTCGCCGCACTCTACACGCAGGGCATTCTGCGTTTCCTCGAAACCATCTGGGCCGGCGATGGCGCCCCGGCGACCTTCGCCTTCGCCGCGCAGCCCACGAGCATCGCCCTCGGTATCGGCGTCTTCGTGACGTGTTCTCTTGGGGCGATCTGGCTGGCCGTGCGCCGACAGGCGCGCACCACGCTTTCCATCCGCCTCGCCGCGCACACCGAGGAAACCGTCGCTCCCGAAAAAATCCACCGCCGTTCCCTCGCCCTCGCCGCCGGCTCCGCCACCGCCGGACTCGTCGCCGTCGGTCTTTCCGGCCGTGGCCTGCCCGCCCAAGGCGCATTTTACCTCGCAGGTTTCGCCTTCCTTGCGACCGGCCTCGCCTTGTGCCGCGCGTGGCTCGCCCGCCCGACCACCGCCAACCGCGATACACCCCTCGACGCCGCGTATCTCGGCACCCTCAACCTCAAGGCCCGCCGCTCACGCAACCTCACCGTCGTCGGCCTCATCGCGACCGCCGTGTTTATGGTGCTCTCCGTCGCCTCGTTTCGGAAACACGTCGGCTCCGAGTGGCTCGTGCGCGCCAGCGGCACCGGCGGCTTCGCGCTCCAGGTGGAAACCACCGTCGCCCAAAATCACCCGCGCGACGGCCAGGCGAAAGGCTTCGAAATTTTTGAGCGTCAGGCCGCCGACCTCGCCGCGATCGTCCCCCTGCGCGTCGGCGCGGGCGACAACGTGAATTGTTTTAATCTCAACACCACCCTCCAGCCGCGCCTCCTCGCCGTCGACGCCGCCCAACTCGCCGCCCGCGGTGCGTTTCCCGTCCAGCCCGGCGCCGACTGGGCCGCCCTGCGCACGCTCACCACGACCGGTGCCATCCCCGCCCTCGTCGATACGACGACCATGATGTGGGCGTTGAAACGCAAGATCGGCGACGTGCTCGCCTACACCGATGAAAACGGCCGAGCGTTCGACGTGCAGATCGTCGGCGCCCTGCCCGACTCAATTTTCCAGGGCAGCTTGATCGTCGACGAAACGCTCTTCCTCAAAAAATTCCCCTCGAACGCCGGCTACTCGCTGTTTCTCCTCGATGCCAAATCTCCCGTCCCGGCCGCCCTCGTCGCCCTGCGCGACCGGCTGACCACCGCCACCACCGACGCCGGCGGAAAAGTGGAGCTCACCCGCGACGTGCTCACGGCGTTTCACCAAATCGAAAACACCTACATCGCGATCTTCAACGTCCTCGGCGCGCTCGGCGTCGTGCTCGGCAGCCTGGGTCTCGCCATCGTGGTAGCCCGCAACCTCAGCGAACGCCGCGGCGAATTCGCCGTGCTCACCGCGATCGGCCTCCCGCGCACCGTGCTCGCCAAAATGGTCTTCACCGAATTCGGCCAGCTCGTGCTCTGGGGCCTCGCCGTCGGCGCCTTCGCCTCCCTCGTCGCCATCTGGCCGAGCCTCACCGCACTCCCCGCCGCGCCGACCCTCATCCTCGTCGCCACCATGCTCACCGGAATTCTCGTCCTCAACCTCGCCAGCGGCTGGCTGATCTTCCGTTGGTCGCTGCGCGATCTGCGCCCCGGCACGGCGATGGCAGCGGGGTAGAGGCGACGCAGGTGCTGGTAGAGCGAGACGTGTCGCCTGGGTGCAGTGAGGACGTTGGCCGAGGGGAAAATTTGCGGATAAAACCCGACCCTTTTTCGGTCTCTTGTATCAATCGCCCAAAAGAGTCAGACTTTGATTTGCCAGGTAGCCGCGAGCGCCAGCGAGTGGTCATCCGTCCACTCGCTGACGCTCGCGGCTACCGAAAAGTCCAGCGTTCAAAGGACGTTCGTCTCACTCTTTTTCCTTCTCTCCCTCTCCGCCTTCGCGGCCTTCGCGACCACCGCGCAGCCCAACATCCTCTGGGTCTCCCGTGAGGACCGCGGCCCGCAGCTCAACTATTCCGGCGACACCTACGCGACCACGCCCAACATCGACCGCCTCGCGTCGCGTGCGCAGCGCTAAACGCACGCTTGGGCCGCCGCGCCGGTCTGCGCGCCCACGCGCACCACGATCATCTCCGGTCTCCACGGCCCGTCTTCCGGCGGTGATCACATGCGCCGTATGGTCGACTATCCCGCCGGCCAAAAAATATCTCCGCCGCTCCTCCGCGAAGCCGGCGACTCCACCACCAATCACACCAAGGAGGACGACAACCTCGCAAAATCTACCGCCGTCTGGG
>CAMBVX010000116.1 GCA_945871085.1 Opitutus sp. GAS368
GTCGCAGCCGTCACGTTCGTGCCGAACAATGCCGCCACCGCCACCCCCGCACAACTCGCCGTCGGTGTCGTGGGCCGTAACCCTCGCACAAAATTTCACGAGGGCGTTTCCGCGGCACGCTGAGCGACCAGCTCAACGTTTCCAACGTCCTCGATCAGCACGGCATTGTTCCGCAGCGCTTCTCCTCGACGCCCGACTTCATCATCCCCGGCGGCCGAGGGTCGCGGTGGTTTTGCCGGACGTGTAGGCGAGGAACACTTGGTTCATCTCGCTCGTCTCGGGATCGGCGACGACGGCGCGACCGGTGGCGGCGGGATTCAGGCCGGCTTGGCTATACTTGTCGCCGTTGCCCGCGAGGATGTTCTCCGCCTCGACCATGGCTTTCCAGCCCTGCCACGGCGCCGTGGTGAAACCGAGCCGCGTGCGCAAGGTGATGGCCTCGGCACCGCGGAGGTTGGTCTGTTGGACACCTTCGTAGCGAAGGCGGGCGTTGAGCGAGACCGTGCCTTTCTCAAAGGCGTCGCCGAGCGAATCGGCGGCCGGCAGCGGGCCGATGGCGGCGAGGAAGAGAGCCAGGAAGGGAAGGCGGAGCGCGTTCATAATGACCGGTGAGTTGCTGATCGGGGAAGAATGTAGCAACGCCCCGGCCGACGGACCTTGATTCACGTCAACGTCCGCCCGGTTTCACCCGCGGTCGGCGCCCATCGTCCGCCCGACCGGCGCAGCGGCCGGCCGCGCGAGGTCGATGGGCCGCTGCCCACCCGTGCGGGATTCGCCCAAGCGGCCGTGCCGATCGTTGGCCCGCGCGCCGCCGATCAACACCAGCAGCTGGCCGATCACGCCGGTGAGTTCGGCGGCCTGCGCATTCAACTCCTCGGCCTGCGCCGCCGTTTCCTCCGCCCCGGCCGCGTTGGCCTGCGTGACCGTATCCATCTGCGACACGGCTTCATTCACCTGCGCGATGCCCTGCGTTTGCTCGGACGACGCCGTCGCGATTTCGGCGACGAGGACGTCGACGGCGCGCGCTTTTTCCACGATCTCCGCGAAATGGCCGGCCACTCGCGCGGAGATTCTTACGCCGCGATCGCTGTCGCGGACCGAGTCGGCAATCTTTTCGGCCGTCGCTTTCGCCGCTTGCGCCGAGCGCTGGGCGAGGGCGCGAACTTCCTCGGCGACGACGGCGAAACCGGCCCCGGCCTCACCCGCGCGGGCCGCCTCGACCGCGGCGTTGAGCGCGAGGATGTTGGTTTGAAAGGCGATTTCGTCGATGGACTTCAGGATCTTCGCGATGTTGGCGGCGGAGACGTTGATGGCATCCATCGCCCGTTTCATCTCGGTCATCTCCGTCGATCCGGCGTCGGCGGCGACCCGCGTCTGGCTCGACAGCGCCTTCGCCTGAGCGGCCGCCTCGGCATTGCGCTTCGTCATGCTGGCCACCTCTTCGAGCGCGGCGGAGGTTTCCTCGAGTGAAGCCGCCTGCTCGCTCGCCCCCGCCGCCGAGGCCTGGCTCGCGCAGGAAACCTGCGCGGCCGCCGCAGTGACCTCTTGCGATCCGTCAGCCATGCTGTCCGCGATCGCCAGCAACCCGCGCGTGATCGACCGCACCAGCCACCCCGTCGTGCCGAGCGTAAACGCCAAGACGAGCACAGTCGTGACAGCGAGCACCACGAACGCGTGGCGGGCGCCGCTTTTGATCTGATCCGCGCTCCGCACGTAGTCGGCGGCGAGCCGGTCCTCGACCTCCTTCATCAGATTGATGCGCACCGTGCTGGCATCGAACCAGTCGCTCGCGACGACCCCAAATTTGCCCGCCGCCGCGTGATCGAAGGCCAACTGGCGCATTTTTTCCACAGCGTCGACGGCGGGTCCGCTGATCTTCTCCGCGACGAAGCGGCGTTGCTCGTCAGCAGCAAAACTTTCGAAGACGCGGAGGAAGGTGGCCTGCGCTGCCTGCACCTGCGCGAAACGGCGAAACGCTTCGCTCGTGAACGCATTCGCCACAAACACGCCGGTGAGCGTGGCGCGCTCGATGCCGGCCTGTTCCTTGGCCTGCACAAAATTCACATAACACGAGATACCGTTGCCGATGTCGGCGTCCTTGCTCAGGTGCGACATCGCCACGACGACGTCGAGCAGGCGGCGGATCGTCTGGGTGTAGTAGCCGGTCGAGTCCGCGGCGGAGAGACCGAGGGCGGTAATGGCGGTGCGCTGCTCGGCAATTTTCCCGAGCTCGGCGAGGCCCGCCTGCAACGTGCGCGCAAACTCCCCGCCGAAACGTGCGGCCTCAAACGTGCGCAGGTGCGCGGTCAGCTCCGCGAGCCTGCCATCGGTCGCCTGCCGTTGATCGCGAAGTTCGGCGGTGAACTGCGCGCCCCGGCTGCTGATAAAACCGGCCGAGCGCCCGCGCTCCTTCTGGAGTTCGTGCACCGTGTGGCCGATCTGCTGCAACACGGCGGAGTTCTGCTCCAAGGTGACGTAGTCGCGGTAGACGCGCCATTTCTCCAGCGAACTGCGCACCCCGAAGAAGGCCACGGCGGCGAGGGGGAGGAGGAGGAGCAGGAACAGTCTCGTCGCAAGCGTGGTGTTTTTCATGAGGAGTGGAGCGCGGCGCCCGGCATGGGGGCCGACCGGTGCCTAACGACGCATTTCCTACCCAAGCATAATCAACGGCCGGGAAAGTCTTGATCCAGCTCAAGGTATTAGCGGAAAGACCACGGCGAATGACAAACGATGCGCGGTCTTGGGCTGAAACCGCCCAGCCAGCCGGGCTTTTTCCGTCCATTGTTTCCCGGCGCCCCTTCCTTTCGGTGTCGGCCGCCTCAAGTCCCACACCAACGAGGCATCGATATTGGAACAACCCAAGCCATCCATCCACCAGAACCTCCAGCTTCACTCTCCTCTGGCACGCGGCCGGGCAACGGGCCGTTTGGCCACGGCCTTCCACCTCTCGGACCGGACGGCACGAGACTGCGTTCGGCAAACAGTCACGTCGCTGCCGGCGCATAGCAGCGAATCGGTTACCGGATCCGGGCGGGCTTCCCTCGGGGTAGCAGCGGCCGATCCCACCCTTCCTCCTCGCCCATGAGTTTATCCCTTCTCTCGGTCGGTGAAATCCGCGTCCTGATCGTCGAAGACGAAGTCGTCGTTGCGCGTGACTTCGACCAGCAGCTGCGGGCGGGGGGCTATGTGCCCGTGGGTGCCATCGCCATCGCCACCGCCACCGCCATCGCCATCGCCATCGCCACCGCCGTCGCCGGCCACGCCGCCCCCTCCCCATGAATCAAACTCTCGCCGGAATCTACCACGGAACAAGTCGGCGGGCCGCGCTCGGCATTTTCGTCATCTTGACCGCCGGCCTGGTCACCACGGCATATTTTACTCGGCACGAGCTGGCCGACGCTCACCGCGCGGCCTCCCAGGAATTCGGCGCCAGCTGCCGGGAAATTCAGGCCAAGATCCAGGTTCGCTTCGCCGCCCATGACCAGATCCTGCGCAGCGCGGGCGCATTCTTTGCCGATGACGACGGTGTCACCCGGGCCGAGTGGCGGGACTTTGCCGTGCGACAAAAACTCGACCAGACGCTCCCCGGCATCCTCGGCCTCGGCTTCGCGTTGGTGGTGCCCCGCGCCGGCTTGGCGGACCACGTCCAAACGATCCGCGCCGAGGGTTTCCCCGACTATCGCGTCTGGCCGGAAGGCGAGCGCGAAACCTACACGTCCATCATTTTCCTCGAACCGTTTACCGGCCGCAACCTGCGCGCGTTCGGCTACGATATGTTCTCCGAAGCCGTGCGCCGGGCCGCGATGGAGCGCGCGCGCGACGCGGATGTGGTCGCCCTCTCCGGCAAAGTCGTGCTCGTGCAGGAGGACGGTCGCGCCCCCCAGGCCGGTGTCTTGATGTATGCGCCGGTGTATCGCAGGGGTGCCCCGCACACCACGGTGGCCGAGCGTCGCGCCGCTCTGCTGGGCTGGGTCTACAGCCCCTACCGGATGGGGGATCTGATTTCCATGGGCATGTTGGGCCGCTGGGATCTTGCGGTGCAGCGGCAAATCCACCTCGAAATCTTCGACGGCCAAACCACCGCGCCCGCCGCCCTGCTCTACGATAGCCAGCCGCCACGTGCCGACTCGCCCGTGCCCATCGCCACGTGGGAGACTGCCGTGGTGCACGGCGGCCGCAGGTGGACGCTGCGCTTCACTTCGGCCGACGACACGGGCGCGATCGTGGACTACAGTCAGGCGTGGCTGATCCTCGGCGGCGGCACCGCCGTGAGCCTGCTGCTCGCCGGTCTGGCCCTGTCGTTGGCCAATACCCGCTACGGCGCCGGCCGCATGGCGGAACGCCTGACGGCGGCATTGCGCGCGAGCGAAGAACGCTGGAAATTTGCCCTCGAAGGTTCGGACGATGGCGTCTGGGACTGGAACGTGCCCGCCAGCACAGTGTTTTTTTCCGCGCGTTGGAAAGAGATGTTCGGCTATGCGGAAAACGAAATCGGTTCGAGCCTGGACGAATGGAGTAAGCGCGTGCACCCGGAGGATCTGGCGCGGACGATGGCGGATGTGCAGGCCCATCTCGACGGCCGCACGATCACCTACGTCAACGAGCACCGCGTGCGTTGCAAGGATGGCACGTGGAAGTGGATTCTCGATCGCGGCCTGGTGGTAAGCCGTGACACCGCCGGTCAACCGCTCCGCGCAATCGGCACGCACACCGACATCACCGCGCGCAAACAATCCGAAGCCGCGTTACTCGAGAGCGAGGAGCGGCTCCGCATGCTGCTGGAGTCGTCTCCGGAGGCGATCACCGTGCACCGCCGGGGAAAAATCATCTACGCCAATCCCGCCACCGTCCGGTTCGCCGGCGCCGCCTCGGCCGCCGACCTCCTCGGCACGCCACTCATGGACCGGGTGCACCCGGATTTCCACGCGTTGGTGGCGGCGCGGGTGCAGCACATGACGGACACGCACGGCAGCACGCCGCCGACCGAGATGAAATTTGTCCGGCTGGACGGAACCTTGTTCGACGTGGAATCTCAGGCCACCGAAATCGTCTTTGATGGCGAGCCGGCGATCCGCGTGGTGGCGCGCGACATCACGGAGCGAAAACGGGCGGCGGCGGCGCTCGCCGCGAGCGAGGAAAACTACCGGTTGCTCTTCGCCGGTATGTTGGACGGCTTCGCGCTGCACGAGATCATCTGCGATGCCGCAGGCCGCCCGGTCGACTACCGGTATCTCTCCGTCAACCCCGCCTTCGAACGCCTCACGCAACTGCGTGCGGCCGATGTCGTCGGCCGCACCGTGCGGGAAATCCTGCCGGACACCGAGGCGAGCTGGATCGAGCGCTACGGCCGCGTCGCGCTCACCGGGCAAGGCGAGGAGTTCGAACAATACTCCGGTGCTCTGAACCGGCATTTCGAAGTCGCCGCCTTTTGCCCGAGGCCCGGCCAGTTCGCCACCGTCTTCATCGACATCACGGCCAGCAAGCGCGCCGAGGCCGCGCTGCGGGAGAGCGAAGGGCGCTATCGTGCGCTGGTGGATTGGTCGCCCGAAGGGATTGTCGTCCATCGCGACGGGAAAATTATCTACGGCAATCCCGCCGCCCTCCGCATGATCGGTGCGACCTCGAGCACTGAACTGCTGGACCAACCCATCCTCACTCGCATTCATCCGGACTACCACGAACTCGCGCTGCAACGCGCCACGTTGGCCGCCGGGGGCGCGGCGCTCCTCCCCGCGATCGAAGTCAAATTCCTCCGGCTCGATGGCACAACGATCGAGGTGGAAACGCAAACGACCGCGATCATCTACAATGGCGCTCCGGCTCTGCACGTATCCGCGCGCGACATCACTGCGCGCAAGCAGGCCGAGGCGAAGTTGCAGGCTTCGCAGGAGATCATCGGCGGCATTCTCAATACCATCCCCGAACGGGTCTTCTGGAAGGACAAGAACCTCGCTTACCTGGGCTGTAACGAGGCGTTTGCCCGGGACGCGGGATTTGTGGTCTCGCAGGACCTCATCGGGAAAGATGACTTCCAGATGGGCTGGCGGAACGAGGCGGAAGCCTATCGCGCAGCTGACCGTGAAGTGATCGAGAGCGGCTGCCCCAAACTGTTCATCGAAGAGACGCAGACGACTCCCGCAGGAAAGACAATCGTGCGACTGACCAGCAAAGTGCCGCTGCGAAACGCCGCCGGAGAAATCACCGGTGTGCTTGGAACGTATTCAGACATTACCAAATGGAAGGCCGCCGAGGCCGCGCTGCGCACGAGCGAAGCCCGCTACCGTTCGATCCTCGCGGCCTCACCCGACAATATCACGATCACCGATCTCGCGGGCCGGCTGGAGCTGGTTTCCCCCGCATCGTTTGCCATGTTCGGCTACCTGCCGGATGCGCAGGTTTCGTCCTATCGGATCTACGATTTCATCGTCCCCGAAGATCGCGACCGCGCTACAGGCATACTGGAGCTCAAGACCCGGGGAATCGTCGTCGGCCCGACCGAATACCGCGGGCTACGCTGCGACGGGAGCACCTTCGACATCGAGGTGAACAGCGATTTTCTCCCCGATGAGGCCGGCCGGCCCACCGGCTTCGTGTTTGTCATCCGCGACATCACCGCCCGCAAGTTGACAGAGCAGGCGCTGTTGGAGAGCGAGGCGCGATTCCGCCGCGTGCTCCGCGACATTCCGGGGGTCGCGGTCCAAGGCTACGCCATGGATGGCACCACCACCTACTGGAACGTCGCCTCCGAACAGCTTTACGGCTACACGACCGAGGAGGCCCTGGGCCGCAATCTCCTCGATCTCATCATCCCGGCGGAAATGAACGAGGCCGTCCGACAGGCCATGGCGCACATGACGTCGACCGGAGAACCGATTCCCGCCTCCGAGCTCCTGCTCCGCCGGAAGGACGGCTCGCGCGTGCCGGTTTTCTCCAGTCACGCAATTTTGCAGACTCAGGGGCGGGCCGCGGAGTTGTTTTGCGTCGATATCGATCTGAGCGCCCGCAACGAGGCCGAGACCGCACTCCGCGCCAGCGAGGAACAGTTCCGCAGCTACATCGAGCACGCGCCCATGGGGGTATTTGTCACCGATCACTCGGGTGCCTATGTCGAGGTGAACGCCGCCGCCGCCCAGACCACCGGCTACAGCGTGGCCGAGCTGCTCGCACTGCACATCCGCGATCTGCTCCCGCCCGGCGGCGCGGCGGCGAGCGAAGCCCATTTCCACCGGCTCCTGGAAACCGGCCAGGCCGCCGGCGAAACCGCTTTCCGGCGCAAAGATGGCAGCGTGGGTTTTTGGTTCGTGGACGCCGTGAAGCTTTCGCCGACGCGTTTCCTCGCCTCCACGGTGGAGACCACCGAACGCAAAGCGGCGGAGGTCGCGCTCCAGACCGCGCTCCGCGAGAAAGAAGCGTTGCTGAAAGAGGTGCATCACCGCGTGAAGAACAACCTGCAGGTGATCACCAGCCT
Organism: Opitutus sp. GAS368; assembly: GCA_945871085.1. GTDB lineage: Bacteria > Verrucomicrobiota > Verrucomicrobiia > Opitutales > Opitutaceae > GAS368. Next base: position 7,469 of record CAMBVX010000116.1, read on the forward strand.
CCTGCGGTTGGAAGCACGGCGCAGTGCGCAGCCCGATACCAAGTCCGTCCTCGCCGAGATGCAGGCCCGCATCCGCTCCATGGCGCTCTTGCACGAAGCACTCTACCGCACCGGCACGTTCGCCGCCGTCGATCTCGCCCACTACCTGCGCCAACTCGCCACCCAATCCTTCCGCATGCTCGTCGCCTCCCCGAGCCGCGTGCAGCTCCGGCTCGATCTCGCCTCCGTCCACGTCGCGATGGATGAAGCGATGCCGTGCGGCCTCCTCGTCAACGAACTCATTTCCAACGCCCTCAAACACGGTTTCCCCGGCGACCGCAGCGGGGAGATCGTCGTGGAGTTGCAGCCCGTCGCGGGCAGCCCGCTCTGGCGCCTGCGCGTGAGCGACAACGGCGCCGGCCTCGCGCCGGATCTTGCGGGAAAACGCGAGCAGTCGCTCGGCCTCCAACTCGTATCCGACTTCGCCACCCAATTGGGCGGCACCCTCGTCATCGGGCCCGCACCAGTGGCGGCGTTCACCGTGACGTTCCCCCTCAGCGAGCCCAGCGCACGGCCCGCCTGAGACCACGACCCAACGCGCCCCATCCTTTTATTTATGCACCACGCTTCACCCACGCCCCCGCCTTCACCCGCGTCCGGCCCTCCCCTACGGATGCTCATGGTCGAAGACGAACCGCTCGTGGCCCGGGATATCCAATCGCAACTCCTGGACTTGGGCTATGCGTGCGTGGGCCACGCGACGACCGGAGAAGACGCCATCGCCCTCGCCGACTCGCTGCGGCCGGACCTCGTATTGATGGACATCCAACTCGCGGGCGAGATGGACGGCATCACGGCGGCACAAGCCATCCGCACGCAATTCGCCCTGCCGGTGGTCTTCCTCACCGCGTTTGCCGAGAGAGAAACCCTCGCGCGCGCGAAACACACGGAGCCCTTCGGCTACATCCTCAAGCCTTTCTCCGACCGGGAACTGCACACCACGATCGAGATGGCCCTCTACCGGCACAACGTGGAGCAAAAACTCCAGCGCTCGGAGGAGCGCCTCCGCCTTGTTTTGCTCGGCTCGACCGACGCCGTGTGGGACCACGATTTGATCAACGGCGAGCGGTTCCACTCTGCACGCTGGTCCGAGATGTTGGGTTACGCCGCCCACGAACTCCCTGCCTTGCAGGATCTGTGGCTGCACCTGATGCACCCGGATGACTTCACGCACGCGACCCAGCTGCTCGCCGCTGCGATCGCGCAGGCGACGCGCCACTATCAGGTCGAAGCCCGGCTGCGGCACAAAGCCGGCCACTACGTGCCCGTCCTATCCCGGGGCATCATCGTGCGCGACCCGCGCGGCCGGGCGATCCGCGTGGCCGGCACGACCACCGACCTCACCGAGCGCCGCGCGTCCGAGAGCACCCTGCGCCTGCACTCGGCCACACTGAACGCCGCCGCCAATTCCATCGTCATCACCGACCGCCAAGGCTCCATCGAGTGGGCCAATCCCGCCTTCTGTTCCTTGAGCGGGTGGTCGCTCGCCGAGGCCATGGGGAAAAATTCGCGCGACCTAGTAAAGTCAGGCGAACATGATCCCGCCTTTTACCGCCAGATGTGGGACACCCTCCTCGCCGGCAAAATCTGGCGCGGCGAAATCGTCAACTGCCGCCGCGATGGCACCCTCCGCACCGAAGACATGACGATCACCCCGTTGCTCGACGAGCGCGGCACGATCACCCACTTCATCGCCATCAAGCAGGATATCACCGATCAAAAGACCATGGAGGCGCATTTCCTCCAAGCCCAACGGATGGAAGCCATCGGCGCCCTCGCCGGCGGCATCGCTCACGATCTGAACAATATCCTCGCCCCCATTATGATGGTCACGGGTCTGTTGCAGGAAAAGTCGACCGACCACACCGACCGGGAGTTTCTCACGATGATGCAAGCGAGCGCCGGGCGCGGCGCAGAAATCATCAAACAGTTGCTCACCTTCAGCCGCGGCCAGGACGGCGAACGCTCGCTCGTGCAGCCCCGCCACCTGCTCAACGAAATCGTGCTGCTGATGCGGGAGACGTTCCCACGCGAAATCGAACTGCCCCAACGACTGCCGTCCAGCCTCTGGACCGTCATGGCCGACCCGACGCAGCTGCACCAAGTTCTGCTGAACCTCTGTGTGAACGCCCGCGACGCCATGCCCGCCGGTGGGCGCCTCACGCTCGCGGCCAAAAATGTCACCATCGTCGCCGGCACCCCCACGCTGCCACCGGAAGCTCAATCCGGTCCCTACCTCGCCATCAGCGTCAGCGACACCGGCCACGGCGTGCCCCCTGAAATCAAGCACCGGATCTTCGAGCCTTTCTTTACCACCAAGCCGGTGGGCAAAGGCACCGGCCTCGGCCTCTCCACTGTGCTCGGCATCGTGCGCCACCACGGCGGCTTCGTGACCCTCGACTCCACCCCGCACGTCGGCAGCACATTCACCGTCTACCTGCCGGCCATCCCCGATGGCGTCGCCACGACCACGGCAACCCCGGCCCCGGCGCTGCTCGCGGCCCCCAAATCGGGCGGCCAGTTAATCCTCGTGGTGGATGATGAACGCGACATCCGCGATACCATCCGCGTGGTCCTCGAACGCCACCACTACCACGTGGTGACGGCGAGCCAAGGCGAAGACGCCCTCACGCAGTATCTCCGGCATCGCAAGACGGTTCGCCTCGTGATCACCGATCTCATGATGCCCGTGATGAACGGCCTGACCCTCATCCGCACCCTCCACGCCATCGATCCCGCTCTGAAAATTTTGGCCGTGAGCGGACTGAACGACGTGGCCCAGCACCAGGAACTCGCCGCCCTCGGGGTGCCGGAAGCGCTGCAAAAACCGTTCGACGGTCCCGTGCTGCTCGCCGCCGTGGCCCACCAGCTGACCGAAGTCTGATGCCGGCCCGGTGGTGCCCGCCGAAGTCGGCGCTGGTTCCAGCGGGTCGCGACCGCTGAGCGGAAAGCCCCGCAATCATCGCCGTCACGCCAGCTCCCGCCCGGCGCCACGCGGCCCCATTGCCTGCCCCCCCGGGTGATGCCTGTCAGGGTTTTCCTGACACACCCGCGTCCGCATTTTTCCCCCTCAATCCACCCGCCAGGCGGCACGATCTGACCTCCATGCTTAGACTCATGCAGGTGCAGACATCGCGGTCGGTCAGCCCCCACTCGGGCCGCCCCCGTCCGGCTGCTCCCGCACTGCAACCGTCCGCCGACCGCTTTTCCCCTCCGCTCAACCCGTCATCGAAATCGTCATGAAAAACCTGAAACTCGCCCTCAAACTCGCCATCGGCTTCGGCCTGGTGCTCCTCATCGCGGTCCTCCTCGGCGGCTTCGCCATGTGGCGGATGTCCAGCGCCACCCAAGAAGCCACCGCCCTCGTCAACGAGAAGATCCCCGAGGTCGTGGTGGCCGGCAATGTGGAACGAGCCGCGCTGCTCACCATGTATGAAATCCGCGGTTACGGCCTCAGTGAGGATACGGCGTTTCTGACCCCCGGCCTCAAGCACATGGAGGAGGTCAAAACCCATCTCAAGACCGCCAAGGAACTCGCGGCCAAACATGACCTCGCGGCCCTGAAAACCGCCGCCGCCAGCGCCGAGGTGAAGGCCTTGGAATACGAGCAACTCATCAAGGACACCGTCGCCAATGACAAGGCTCTCGATGCGAACCGGGTCCAGATGGATCTCAACGCCCAAGCCTTCATGAAGGTCGCCTACGCCTACCTCGACGGGCAGACCAAAATCTTTGACGAGGAAACCAAGAGCAATGCCACCATGGACAAGATTCGGGAGCGAAGCCTCAAGATGAACTTGGCAAACGACGTCATCGACGCCGGCAACGCCGTCCGCCTCGCAGCGTGGCGCGCCCAAGCCGAGCGCGACCCCAAGATCGTCACCGAGGCGCAAAAAAACTTCGTCACCATCAAAGCCAAATTGGATGAAATGCGCCCCCTCACCAAGCTGGCGGCGGATCTGCAGCTGATGGCCGACTGCCAGAAAGCGGCCGACGGCTACCAGGCCGCCCTCAACGATCTCGTGAAAAACTGGCTGGCTCGCGAAGACCTCGCCAAAAAGCGCGCCGTCGCCGGTAATGCCGTGCTCGCCGAAGCCCAGGCCACCGCCGCCCTCGGGCTTAAAGAGACCGCCGACAGCTCCGGTCACAACGCCCAATCTCTCTCCACCACGTCCAACATTCTCCTCGTCGGCCTGATCGTCGCCGTGGTCATTGGCGTCGGTATCGCCTTCTACATGACCCGCTCGATCACCGGCCCGATCAAGTCCGTCGCCACCGCGCTGTCCGCCGGCGCCGACGAGACCTCCGCCGCCGCCGCCCAAGTTTCCGCCTCCAGTCAGTCGCTGGCCGAGGGCGCGAGCGAGCAGGCGGCCAGCCTCGAGGAAACCTCGTCCTCGTTGGAGGAAATTTCCAGCATGACCAAGCGCAACGCCGAGGCCGCCGGCCAGGCCAAGACCCTGTCCAGCCAAACCCGCGCGGCGGCCGATTCCGGCTCCGCCGAGATGGAGGTGATGAAACAGGCCATGGATGCGATCAAGACCTCCGCCACCAATATCGCGAAGATCGTGAAGTCCATCGACGAAATCGCCTTCCAGACCAACATCCTCGCGCTCAACGCCGCCGTCGAAGCCGCCCGCGCCGGTGAATCCGGCGCCGGTTTCGCCGTCGTCGCCGAAGAGGTCCGCGCGCTGGCCCAACGCTCCGCGCAGGCCGCCAAGGAAACCGCGGAAAAGATTGAGGACTCTGTCCAGAAGAGTGAGCACGGCGTGCAAATCTCCGGCAAGGTCGCCCAGCACTTCGCCGAGATCGTGGAGAAAGCCCGCCTCGTCGACACCCTCGTCGCCGAAATCGCCACGGCGTCCAAGGAGCAGACGGACGGCATCGAACAGGTCAATACCGCCGTCTCCCAGATGGACAAGGTCACCCAATCCAACGCCGGCAGCGCCGAAGAAACGGCTGCTGCCGCCGAGGAATTGTCCGCCCAGTCCGTCGTGCTGCAAGATTCCGTCGCCACGCTCCTCGCCCTCGTCGATGGCGCGAAGGGCCCCGCCGCTGCGGCGACCACCGAGCTCACCACCCGGGACAAGACCGCCACCACCAAGAAAACCAAGCTCGTCGCCCCGACCGGACACTCGAACGACATCGTCCATCACCCGGCGATCCACCACCGCAGCCAGGAAAAGCTGAGCTTCGGTCACCCGGCCGACCTGCCCGCCGGAGATCATTTCAAAGATTGAACGGGGAAATCGCGTCGGGGCCACTTTCGGACGCAGGTCCGGCGGTGGTCTCGGCCCTTGCCTCTTCCACCTATCGCCTCACTCAACTCAATTTTCATCCTCCATGTCCACGCTCACTGCTGATCCCGTCGCCGCGCTGGCGGGCAAATATCTCACCATCATTTTGGCCCAAGAATCCTACGGCATCGCCGTGCTCCGGGTCCGCGAAATCATCCGTTGCCAAAAAATCACTCCGGTCCCGCAAATGCCGGACTACGTCAAGGGCGTCATCAACCTGCGCGGGCGCGTCATTCCTGTGGTCGACCTGCGCCTCAAATTTAGCCTCCCGGCCGACTTCACCGAACGCACCTGCATCGTCGTCGTCCACGTCAAACTCGCCAACGGCGACCTCGTGCAGATGGGCCTCATCGTCGACACCGTCGAAGAGGTCGCCACGCTCGGCGCCGACGCCATCGAACCCATCCCCGATTTCGGCGTGAGCGTCAGCCCGGAATTCATTCTCGGCATGGCCAAAGTCAAAGGCCAGGTCACCACGCTGCTCGACATCGGTCGCGTCGTCTGCGCCGACCGCGTTGCAGCGCTCGTCGCTGCGGCCGCCTGACGCGTCCGAATAGGCGCACCCGTCGCCGCACCGACGTCGACCTCGACGCGGTGTGCCCATGGAAACGAAGTCGGACGGTCGCGCCAACTTGGTCACTGACCCGAAATGAGCGCGGAGGCGCGTTCAGCGACCTCATAGGGGCCCGCGCTGGCGCTACTAACCACCCCCACCGCCTCCTCACCCGCGTGCAGCTCGTGTTCTGAGTTTGTGTTCCCCGCCCGAAAACGGCTTCTTGATGACGTCGGCGATCTCGCTGCGATTCTCGCTTAGAAATTCCTCCCTCCCCCATGAATCACACCCCAGCCTACCCCTCGTTTACAATCACCGGACTGCTGTTTGGTTGTCCGTTCGCGACCACGGATCGGCGCTGTCCGTTGCGCTCGATCCGCCGCCAGACCCCGCAGGAAAGGGTGCGCTGGCTGCTAACGCTGTCCTCGCCCGCGCAGCACGAGCTGCTCGCCCATCACGCTGCCTGCCGCCGGCAGCGCGGGCAAAAATCGGCACTCCGCCCCGCGCCGCCCTCGCCCGCTGTGCTTCGTGAGTAAACGCGTCCTCCTCGTCGACGACCACCGCCTGTTTCAACAGGCGTTGCGCCTGCTGCTCGAGCAGCAACTCGGCCTGACGGTGGCCGCCGAGGCGCAGACCGGCGCGGAGGCGCTGGCCCATGCGGAGCGAGAGGCGTTCGACTTCATTGTGATGGATGTGCACCTGCCGGACGCCAACGGCATCGACATCTCGCGGCGCATTTTGGAAATACGCCGCGACGCCCGGATCATCGTGCTGTCCTCCGACGCCGATCCGCTGCGCGTCGACGATGCCTTGCTCGCTGGCGTCATGGGCTACGTGCTCAAGATCAACGCCACCGCCGAACTCGTGCGTGCCTTTGCCGCGGTCGGCACCGGCACGCGCTACTTGTCACCGGAAGCCAATGCGGCCTTGCTCGCCGGTTACCGCCGGCTGCGGGAATCGCCGGCGGCAACGGCACCGCTGTCGCCCCGGGAGCGAGAGGTCGTGCGGTTGATCGCCACGGGCCAGCGCACCAAGGAAATTGCGGCGGCACTCGGCATCGGCGTGAAATCGGCCGAGACGTATCGTCGCCGTGTAATGCAAAAGCTCGGACTGTTCTCCGTCGCCGAGCTCACCCGTTACGCCCTGCGCGAAGGGCTGGCGACAGAGTAGCCGAAGATTCCCGGGCACGTCGGCGCCGATCCCCGAAGCGCCCGGCTCCCATATTCAGCTTTCGCCGGTGCCGGAGCCCGCTGCGCGACGTCAACCACCGCCTTCGCTGCCGCGGAGACGTCGCCTTGGAGGCCAGGATGTTGATGGGCGATTTCTCCGGCGGGATTCAGCCCGGTGATGAGATTGGTATGGGCGAACTGACCGCGGGCGTCCTGTTTGTATTTTACGCCGAGGAGCATCGCGAGGTCCTGCACATCCGTCGCCTCGCCGCGCAGGAGCGTCCAAGCGGCATCGAGCGGAATTTTCGCCCGCTAAGCGGCGCGGAGGCGCTGCAGCTCACAGACGAAGACCGGGCAGGCGTCGACGCGGCGATATTCTCCTGACGGGGCCTCCGCGGTCGGGATTGCGCTCTGAGCAATCCTCGCCATCGCGTTGGCCCATCCACCGCGTTTGGCGCAGCCGAATCGGGCAATTCCCGGTCAAGGAATGAGCAACGCTCCGGGAATCTTGCGATCCAGCGTCACGAACTGCGCACCGCGCGCTCGCGCCAATTCCAGCAAGTGCCCGTCGGTCAACTCGGCCGGTTTGCTCACGTATTTGGGCCGGCGCTCTGCGCCCAAATCGTCAGGCCAGAGCTCGGTGGGCACCGGACTGGACGATTTCAATTTGCCCAGCGCTGCCGTGGCTGCGGCGATGTCCGGCTGCAGCCCCGCCTGCACACTGATTCGCACGAAACCCAGTTCGGTGATCGCGCACGTCGCGATGATCTCTGCGGTCGGGAGGACGTGCTTCAGCCACTTTTCCGCCTTGGTATGGTGCACGTGCAAGGTGTGGCCCAGGGCGACGAGCGTATTGACGTCGAGCAGGTATTTCACGGGAAGTCGGCCAACAGGGCGCGAATCTGTTCACTCGTGACCACCGGGGCGCCTTGCGGGCCTTGCGTCACTACCAATCCCGTCAGTTTCGATTTCACAAAACTGGGTCGGCCCCGCGGGGTCTCGGCGGGCGTCAGCACAATCCGGTTACCCTCGATACTACAGGCAAACTTCGACCCGGATTTAAGACCGAGCCGACGGCGGGCGGCGGCGGGTAGCACCATCTGGCCCTTACTGGATAACGTGGTCGTCATGGCTTACTTTCTTACGCACGCCGAATGGCGTCAAGCGGCTGCGCAGGTTGAAAGCCACCCCGAAGATTAGCCGCGAGGAAAGGCGTGACGGCAGATGCGTCCAACCCGGAAAGTCCAGCGAGCCTTGTCTGCGACGAAATCACCCAACCAGAAAAACAGACCGCCGTCGTCGATCTGGAGACTCAAGCGACCCCTCGCTCGATCGGATGCAGGGTGCGACAGAAATCTTGGTGAGAAATTCTCACGCGACACTCATTCGTGGTGACGGGCGCACGACGCAGGAGAGTCGGCATCACTCGGCTTTCGCAGCAACCGAAACGCGCTTCGCCACCGCCTCGACCGCCTTCGCTGCCTCGGAGACGTCGCCTTGGAGGCCGGGGTGTTGATGCGCGATTTCGCCCGCGGGATTCAGCACGGTGATGAGATTGGTATGGGCGAACTGACTGCGGGCGTCCTGTTTGTATTTTACGCCGAGGAGCATCGCGAGGTCCTGCACATCCGTCGCCTCGCCGCGCAGGAGCGTCCAAGCGGCATCGAGCGGAAACTTCGCCCGATAAGCGGCAAGGACGGCGGTCGTGTCGCGCACGACATCGAAACTTACGAGGACGAAGCGCGTTTGCGCGCGCACCGCTGAAGGCAACGCGGCGCGAAGGCGCTGCAGGTCACTCACAAGGACCGGGCAGGCATATTCGCAGCTGGCGAAAAACATCGCGACGACGACGGGCTGGCCGCGCAGCGAGGCGAGCTTCACGGTCTGCCCCGCATCGTCGGTCCACTTCGCGTCGAGTTGATAAAGCGACCGGGCGGAGAGCGGCGCGCCCGCGGGCAGTGGATCGCAACAGGGCGCGCTTTTCTCGACGACCGCGCAGCAGGGAGCGGCGGTCGTCGCCGCCGGCGCGACTACGCAACAAGCGTCTTTCGCAGGTAGGAGCGCGCTTGCGCGCGATGGCTCGGCGGCGCGCGATGGCTCGGCGGAATCGCCTGCAAGCAGGCTCCTACCCAAGGCGGTCACGAGCAGAGCGAGGAGGACGACAGCGAATTTCGTTTTCATAGTGGGAGGGATTGGGCGCAGCGGAAGCCGAGGTTCGGCACGACGTAACTGGCGCGGAGGGAGCTGCGGAGTCCGGCGCGCATGAAGGCAGGATAGTTGGTGAGGTCGCGCGCGCCGGCCGCGCCTGCGCCGCAAAAAAGCGTGCGCTCGAGGCCGGTGTCGCCGCGCGATTCGCCGGAGACCATCGCCGTATTGAAATCGTCGACCCACTCCCAAACGAGACTGAGGAGATCGCGGGCACCGTAGAAATTGGGCCGGCCGAGACCGACGGCGGGCAACGTGTCCGGTGTCGGTTTGGAAAACCACACCAGAGCATACGCGGGAAAGCCCGGCTCCGTCCCGCCGTTCGCCGTGGTAAATCCGGCGGCGGCGGCCCGCTCCCATTCGGCCGTCATCGGCAGTCGCTTGCCGGCCCAGGCGGCATAGGCGCGTGCGGCAAACCACGATACGCGCACCACCGGCGAGGCTGCGGGCACGCGCGGGCCGAGCTCGGTGTCGCCGGCCCAATCAGCAAGGTAACCGCGATCGGCGAAGAGCGGGCTCACGCGTGACCGTTGCCACTTCGGATTGGCCCGCACGAAGGCAAGAAACTCGGCGTTGGTCACGGGACGTTCGTCGAGATAGTAGGCCGCCACGGGCACGCGCTCCGGCTCATCCTTCGTGCGGATGAGGGGCGCGTAGTTGCCCGCGGGAATGACGACCATCCCGGCGGGCGCGGGCGGAAGCGTGTCCTCCGCACGCACCGGGCCGGCACTCACGGCGAGGGTGAGGGCGAGGGCGGCGACGAGGCGGGGGAGGGTCGAAGGCATGGGATTGGTTTTTGTAGAACCGACCGGTGGTCGGTTGCGCCCGGCCAGCGGCCGGGCCTACAACCGAGCGCCCGGCTCGGCTTACTGTCCCGCGCGGCGGATGCGTTTCACTTCGTCGGACGAGACGGTGCCGTAGGTATTGCCCCAGCTGTTCATGACGTAGGTGAGCACGTCGGCCACTTGGTCGTCGGTGAACTCTTGGGGTGGCATGACATTGTTGTAAGGTTTGCCGTTGACGGTGATCGGACCGCTGAGGCCCTTGAGCACCGTGCGAATGGCGCGCTCTTTGTCGGCCTTGAGAAAATCCGAACCGGCGAGCGGAGGAAATACGCCGGGCAGACCCTGGCCTTCTTGGAGATGGCACGCGAAGCACGCGGAGAGGAACACTTTTTTTCCGCGCTCGAGCTGGATGTCTTTCGTGATGTTCGCGATCTCGGGATTCTTCGCGATGGCTTCGGCTTTCTGCGCGACGAGTTGCGCCTCGCGGGTGCTCGCGGCCGAGCCGGCGGCGGACTGCTGGCCGAGGTAAACTTCATCAATTTC
>CAMBVX010000117.1 GCA_945871085.1 Opitutus sp. GAS368
GAGGCGGCGGATCATTTTCTCGCCCACGTTGAGGAAGGCCTCGGCACGAAGAACTTGGTAGCCGACGCGGTTTATGCGGCGACAGGGAAGTGCTATTATCGTGAAATCTCCATCGATACGGTCGCGACGATGGTGAACGACCTCGTGACCTGCGGGGCGCTGCCGATCTCGGTGGCAATGCACGCGGCGGTGGGCGACTCGGGGTGGTTTGCGGATGAGACGCGCACGAATGCGCTGGTGGCGGGTTTCGCGGAAGGTTGTCGCGAGGCCGGGGCGGTGTGGGGTGGGGGCGAGACGCCGACGCTCGGTGGGATTGTGGAGCCCGAAGCCATTGTCCTCGCGGGTTCGGCGATTGGAAAAATTTTCCCGAAAAATCTGCGCATCATGGGCGACGTGCGTGACGGCGATCAGATCATCTTTCTCGCGAGTTCGGGTGTGCAGACGAACGGTCTTTCGTTGTGCCGCAAGGTCGCGGCGCAACTGCCGCAGGGTTACCAGACGCCGATCGGTCACGGTGATCCGCGCACCTATGGCGAAGCGTTGTTAGCACCGTCGGTGATCTACGTCGCGTTTGTGCGGGAGTGTCAGCGGCGGGGACTGAAATTGAATTACGTCGCGCACGTGACAGGGCATGGCTGGCGGAAGCTGATGCGGCTCGACGAGCCTTTTGTTTACGAGATCACGGACCCGCGTCCGGCGCCGGCGCTGTTTCAGTTTCTTGAGGAGGTCGGGCCGATTGAGCGGCGCGAAATGTATGCGACCTTCAATCAAGGTGTCGGTTTCGCGGCCTACGTCGCGCCGGAGAATGTGCCGGCCGTCTTAGCGGCGGCGAAGGACACGGGTTACGATGCTTGGCTGGCTGGTAACGTGAAGAAAGACGGCACGCGCAAGGCGGTCGAGGTGCCGTCGCTCGGGATTACGTTTGGCGGCGAAACGCTGCAGGTGCGCTGAGTGCCGGCGGGGCGGGGAGAGTGGCCCGAGGGGCGCGGGGGCAGGATTTCACACCGGAGGCGGCGGACTGTCGTGTCCGGCGTCGGGCTCGGTGAACCAGCGCGCGAGGAGCAAAATGGCGGCGATGCCGGCGTAGCCGATCGCGTAGCCGGCGGCGGGAAAGAGCGATTCGCCGGGGCGGCCGGTGCCGGTGAGATAGTCGAGGAGGGGCAGGGAGGTCACCGTGTCGCTCGACGTAAATCGCCAGGCGTGCAGGAGGCCGAGGAGACTGAGGACGGCGGCGGCCAGCGACCAGCCGGCGGCGGCGAGGAGGCGGCGTTCGATGATCAACACGGTGACCGTGGCGAGGACCAGGGCGCAGTAGAAAGCGCCCTGTTCGAGCGCGAAGCCGCCGTCGATGAACGTGCCGGACGCATGAAAGGCCGAGAGGAGTTTGGGCGAGAATTCGAGGCCGCCAGGTGTGGTAGAACCGGCGATACGCAGCGCATTTTTAGTGGTGAACATGGCCCACGCGATGAGCACCGGGGCGGTGCCGAGCACGACGGCGGGCCAGTGGCGCTGCGGAGTGACCTCGAAGGCCTGCACGCAAATGATGAGGCCGATCCAGACAATAATCGCGAGGCCGGCGTCGGCGGGGACGGCCCAAGCGACGAAGGCCATCGAGCCGGTGAGACAAAGCGCAGTGATGAAAACGCCGTTGAGCGTGGAGTAGCCGGCGCGTGCGCCCATGCGTTTCCAAGCCGGATGGCCGATGTAGATTGACGTCGGAAACGGTGAGCCGAAGCACGCGGCGGCGAAGGTGCCGAGGCCGTTGGCCATGAGGGATGATTTGGGGTCGAAGGAGTCGCCCGCGGCGGCGGCGGACTCGATGCATTGGAGCGACGCGAGCAAGTTGAGCAGACCCATCGGAATGATGACAGAGAGGTAGGGCAAAATATGACCGCCGCTCATTGCCTGCCAGAGTGCGCCGAAGACGGGCAGCGGTGGGTGCCAGCCAAACGTGCCCGCGGGCGGCAGCGTGCCCTGCGGTGCGAGCCCCGTCAGCCACGCGAGGGCGGTGCCAACGGTGAGCACGACGAGGGCGGCGGGAATGCCGAATTTCGGTTTTACGCGGCCGAAATAAAAGAGGAGCACGAGGCCCAGGGTGACGAGGCCGACGATGGGGTGGGCGAAAGTGTTGAAGAGGAAATTGAGCGAGAGGAACGCCATGCCGGCACCGGAGAGCGCGGCGAGGAGCGCGGCGCGGGGCGTCATGCGCCGGATACGCTCACTAATGAAAGCGCCGAAAAACTCGATGCAGCCCGATCCGATGCAGGCGACGAGGCCGGCCTGCCACGCGACCTCGTCGGGCTGGGCGGCGCCCTGCGCAATGGCGATCTGCTTCGCCGGCAGCATGACGAGGAAGACGTAGGCGATAAACGCGGGCGTGTTGAGGCCGAAGGGCAGCGCGCAGACGTCGTGGCGGTTTTCCTTTTTGGCGAGGCGGTGGGCCTGCCACGCGTAGAAGAGATTGCCGACGAGATAGGAAACGGCGATGCCGGGGAGAATCCGACCGTAAACGAGCTCGGGCGGCATCCCGACGACGTGCAGGCAGAGCGCAGGGACGAGGAGGAGCTGGACGATATTGTCCAGGGCGATGGCGCAAAAGCCGTCGGCGTCGCCGCGAGTGAAGAGCTTCATGGTTGGGGGCGGCTCAGAAACGAAGGCTTCTCATTGCGAAGGAGCCTCGGCGACTGCGGCAATCCATGCGGTGTTTCCAGATGGATTGCCGCAGTCGGCAAGCCTCCTTCGCAATGACAAGCAGGGCCTGCGTAGTTTTCATTTTTTGTTGGTCGCGAGTTCGCGGACGAGTGAGAGGGTGAACAGCGCGGCTTGGCGGGAGGCGAAGGGCGAGAGCGTGCGGTAATCGTTGTTGGGCGATTTTTGCGTGCGGTTACTGCCGCTGCGGATGCAGAGAAACGGGACGCGCAGGTAGTGGCAGACCTGGGCGACGGAGCCGCTCTCCATTTCCATGAGGTTCGGGCGGAGCTGGCGGAGGATGTCGGCGATGCGTTCGTCGGTGATACCGAACTGGTCGCCCGACGTAATCCGGCCGAGGCGCACGAGCGGCACGTAGGGCGGGGTGTGGTGGGGGAGGGCGGCGGTTTCCGGGACGTGGGTGCGGATCGCGAGCTTGGCGGCGGCGAGCAGGCGGCGGTCGCCGGGGTAGACGATGGGCGAGTGGTCGCCGAGCGGGCCTTCGGAGCCGAAATACTCCATGACGTAGGCGGCGCCGAGCGAGCCCATGTCGTGGTTGCAGGTGATTTCGCCGACGATGACGTCACCGTTGCGGATGGTCGGATCGATGCGGGAGGCGGTGCCACACATGAGGATTTCGCGGGGGCGGAATTTTTCCGCGAACAGCGTGGTGACCATGGTGGCGTTGGTTTTGCCGATACCGGTGACGGCGACGATCACGCGGCGCTGGTCGATGCGACCCTCCGTGAACGGAAACCCGGCGAACGTGCCGTGCTGCTTCTTGGTGAGCGCCCACGCGACGAGGTCGGTTTCTTGGGGAATCGCGCCAAGGACGAGTGTGAGATTACGGCTGGGCCGAGGCACGCGAGGTTTGGCGACGGGAATACCGGCGACGACGGTGGGTGGGGTGTGACGGAGCGGAGGAGGCAACATGAGGAGGACGACAGAGAGCAATTGGCGTGCCTTGCGAACGGGGGCAGGCCTAGCGTGTGCTCTGCGTGCTAAGAAACGCACGCCTCAACTTTCTGCCCAAGTAATTCAGCTCCCTCGCCGCCAACCGATGAATTCCCTCGATCTCGCCGTTTTCGTGCAGGGTCTGCCGAAGACGGAAACGCACCTCCACCTTGAGGGATCATTGCCGCTCGAACTCGCGCGGCGGATAGACCCGGAGTATTTCGCGACCACGCCGGATTATTGGCGGCCGGATTTTCGGTTCACGGATTTCGCGCAATTTCAGGAGCAGTTCGATCGATATTTCTTCAAGTGGTTTGTATCGCCGGAAAATTACTACGAGAGCTGCCAGCGCGTGATGGCGGACGTGGTGGCGCAGAATGGCGTCTACTTGGAAGCGAGTTTTCACCTGGGGACGGCGGAGCGGATCGGTGACGTGCCGTTTCGGGAGATTGCGCGGGCGATTCATGCGGCGAAGCCGCCGGGGCTGGAGCTGCGGCTGTTTCTCGGGATGTTTCGCGACCACTATGCGGGAGGGTTGGCGCAGGTGGTGGACGAGGCGATTACATGGGACGAAATCGCGGGCGTGGATTTGCACGGGTTTGAGCGGCCGGAATTTCAGCCGTGGAGTGCGGACATTTGGGCGAAAGTGAGCGCGCTCGGGAAAGTCACGAAGGCACACGCAGGGGAGTTTGAGTCGGCGGCGGATGTGCGGCGCGCGGTTGAGTTTCTTGGAGTGCGGCGGGTGCAGCACGGCCTCTCGGCGTTGGGCGATCCGGCGGTGATGCAGCTCTTACGCGACTACGACGTGACCCTCGACATGACGCCGATCAGCAATGTGAAACTGCTCGCGGTGCCGTCGATGAAGGCGCACCCGATCAAGAAATTTATGGAGGCGGGGGTGCGGTGCACGATCAGCACGGATGACCCGATGTTATTTGGGAATCGCCTGTGCGACGAGTATGTGGCGCTGGGGACCGAAGGCGGACTGGATCGCGCCACGCTGGTGAAGATTGCGCGGAATGGTTTTGAAGTCGCGGATCTGCCGGCGGGGGTGAAGGCGGGATATGTGCGGCAGTTGGAGGCGATCGGGGCGGAGAACCCGTGATCCTGCAGAATTTTTTAACCACGGATGGAGCCGGATAAACACGGATACGGGATCGGCGGAGATGGATGGGGCGGCGTCGGCGGGGTGAATCGCTGCCGGCGCTATTGTTCGGTAAACCGCTCGTAGCGATTTCCAAGATGAGAAAAGGCTTTGCGGTCACGACCGACGATGGTGGCGTGGGCGCATTCGGCAAAGGCGAGCTGCCAGGCGTCGTTTTCACCAAAGCGTTTACCGGCTTTTCGCGCGCGACGCTGAAGTTCGGCACATTTCCGGGCATGCTTGAAACCGATGGTTTGTGGGATGTAGCGCGCGATGAAGGCCAAGCCTTGCGATTCGTCGTCGAAGCCTTCCAAGAATTCGGCGACCGTGATGCTCGACACGAGCAGCGGGCGATCAGGCAGGGCGCGGTTGCGGCGCAGCCACTGCATGGCTGGGCCGGCTCGGCCGGAGTCGATCTCGCGTTCGAGGTCGATCAGGAACGATGAATCAAGCAGCGCGGGAGGCACGGCGGCGCTTTGGTTCGGCGTTCTTGGCCAACTCGGATTCGGCCCAGTCGGCGAGTTCGTGCGTGGTGACGACCTTACCGAGGGAGCGCGCATGAATGAGTTCGGAGCGCGACATGCCGGCCTCGACAGCGGTGCGGTCGAGTTGCTTCAACTCTGCGGCGGTGAATCGGGTGGAGACAGGGAACTCTTTCATCGGTGGAAGCAAAGAGAGTGAGGGAGCCTCGTCAACTACGGGCGTAGTTGAAACCGGGGCTGACGACCGGCGGAACGGGAACCGGGCGCGCGACGGCACGGCGGCAAGCGTCGGCCCTACGCTGTAGAGGGGAAGGATCAGGAGTAACACTCCAAATACTTTAGGCCCGTGCTCGTGTTGAAGAGGACGATGGATTCTTCGGGTTGCACCGTGCCCGCGGCGAGGAGCATTTTGAGGGCGGCGTAGCAGGCGGCACCTTCGGGGGCGACGAAGACGCCCTCCACGGCACCGACTTCGCGGGTGCAAGTGATCATTTGATCGTCGGAGACGGCGATCGCGCCGCCGTGCGATGTGCGGAGGGCCTCGAGCATGATAAAATCGCCGATGGCTTTGGGCACGCGCAGGCCGCTCGCGCGAGTCGTGGCTCCGAGGTGTTCGGCGGCGAATTTTTCGCCGGCCGCGAAGGCGCGGACGATCGGTTGGCAGCCGTCGGCTTGGACGGTAAACATGCGAGGGCGTTTCGTGCCGGGAGCGATGAGGCCAAGTTTTTCCATTTCGTCGAAGGCCTTCCCCATGCCGATGAGGCCGGTGCCGCCGCCGGTCGGATAGAGGATCACGTCGGGGAGGGTCCAGTCGAGTTGTTCGGCGAGTTCGTAGCCGAGGGTTTTTTTGCCTTCGGCGCGGTAGGGTTCTTTGAGGGTGGAAACGTCGAACCAGCCCTCGGCGGTTTTGCGTTTAGCGACCTCGGCGCCGCAGTCGGTGATGAGGCCGTCGATCAGGGTGACGTGCGCGCCCATTTGTTCGCATTCGATAATATTGGCGCGCGGGGTGTCGCGGGGCATAAAGATGTGTGCTTCCATCCCGGCCCGGGCCGCGTAGGCGGCGAGTGCGCCGGCGGCGTTGCCGGCGGAGGGCACGGCGAGTTTTTTGAGGCCGAACTGTTTGGCCATTGAGACGGCGGTGGTCATGCCGCGGGCCTTGAAGCTGGCGGTGGGGTTTTGCGCTTCGTCTTTGATCCAGAGACTGCGGAGGCCGTGTCTTTTGGCGAGACGTGGGGCGGGGAGGAGCGGGGTGAAGCCTTCGCCGAGCGTGATGATGTCGGCGTCGGCGCGGACCGGGAGCACTTCGCGGTAACGCCAGACCGATTTTACGCGCGTGCGGAGCGATTCGCGCGTGAGCGTGCGGGCGGCGGCGGTGAAGTCGTAGTGGGCGAAGAGGGGTTTCGCGCAGCAGGAGGAGACGTTTTGCGGGATGGTGGCGTCGTGAATTTTGCCGCAGAGGGTGCAGGTGAGGTGGGTGAGGTGCATGAGATGAGGGCGGAGGGGTTAACTACGAAATGCAGGAAAGACACGAATAGACGGCGGTGACATGATGCGTGGCGAGGAGGAGCTGAATTTTTGACCACGGCTGGCACGGATGAGACGGATAAAGGCAATGAGGGCAGCGAGTGATCGGCGGGCTGCGTTTCGGCTTGGTGATCGCGGTGGGCGGTTGGCTGAGGGCGCGTGGGAAAGCGCCCCGCCGTCGGAGCTGCGACTATGGTCTTATGTTGGGACGAGGTGTCGACACGCGTTGACGGGGCGGCGAGAAGACGAGCAGTATTCGCGGCAACTCTCCCATGCTGCCGATCGTTCAGATCTCGCTCGACCTCACCCATCTCGAAGAAGCGCTGGCCACGGCCACGTTGGCTCGCCGCGCAGGCGTGGACTGGCTGGAGGCGGGCACCCCGCTCATCCTCGCGGAGGGACTGCACGGGGTGCGGGCCTTGCGGGAGCGATTTCCCGGCGTGCCGATTGTGGCGGATTTGAAGACGATGGACGGCGGCTACCTCGAAGCGGAGATGATGGCGAAGGCGGGTGCGACGCATGTGGTCGTGATGGCGCGGGCGCATGAGGAAACGTTGAAGTGTGTCGTGAAGGCGGGACGCGATTACGGCGTGAAAGTGATGGGCGACAATCTGGGCTGCCCGGACATGGTGGCGGGCGCGAAGTTAATCGAGGACTTCGGCTGTGACTTTGTGATTCACCACATCGGCTACGATGAGCGGCGGGGCATCGCGGCGGCGGGTCGGCGGATGCCGAGTCCGCTGGATCAATTGCGAGAGATCGTCGCGGCGGTAAACGTGCCGGTGCAGGCGGTGGGAGGACTCACGTTGGAACAAGCGGTGCGTGCGCCGGAGTATGGGGCGCCGCTTGTGGTGATCGGGGCGCCATTGGCGGTGGATTCGGAGGCGTTTCGGACGGCGGACGGCAACCTCGAGGGCACGCTGAGGATCATTTGCGACCGGGTGCACGCGTTCGGCGACGTGAGAGTGGGGCGGGGCGCAGGACAGGGCGAGGGCGTCCGGTGAATTTCGGAGGGCGGGTCGGAGACCTCGCCCTACTTTAAGACTTTCCAACGCATGAAATCACCTGCTGTCGTTAATTTTTCGTCCACGCCACACAGCGTGGAGTTGCGGGAGTTTTCCCGTCCCGAGCCGGGCCCCGACGATGTCATCCTCGCGGTCGAGGCGGTGGGCGTGTGCGGGAGCGATCTGCACCAGTGGACGGCCTCGCACAGTTGGAAGGTCAACTATCCGGTGGTGCTCGGCCATGAGTTTGGCGGGCGGATCGCGGCGCTGGGCGCGGGGGTAAAAGGATGGAGCGAGGGCGATCTCGTCGTGAGCGAGACAGCGGCGGTGATCGACGTGAACAATCCGATGAGCCGCGCGGGCCTCTACAATCTCGACCCGACGCGCAAGGGTTTTGGTTACGGCGTCGACGGCGCGATGACGCGCTTCGTGCGCGTGCCGGCGCGTTGCCTGCACCGCGTGCCGGCGGGACTGGCGATCGAGCATGCGGCGCTGACCGAGCCGTGCTGTGTGGCTTACAATGCTGTCATCAACAATGCGAAGATCCGGCCGGGCGATCGAGTCATTGTGTTGGGGCCGGGGCCGATCGGGATTTTGTGCGCGGCGATGGCGCGACTGGCGGGCGCGGAGGTCGCGCTCGTGGGACTCGAACGTGATAAGACACGCCTCGACGTAGCCAAGGTCTACGGTTGCCAAACGATTATCGGCGATGCGACGGCGTGGGCGTTGGCGCGTGACGGACTCGGTGTGGATGGCGTGATCGACGCGGCGGGCTCGTCAGCGGCGTTGAAGATCGCACTCGAACTCGTGCGGCCGGCGGGCTGGATTAGCAAGGTGGGTTGGGGGCCGCAGCCGTTGAATTTCTCACTCGATCCGCTGGTGCAAAAAAACATCACGCTGCAGGGCAGCTTCAGCCACAACTGGCCGATTTGGGAGCGCGTGCTGGCGCTGTTGGCGTCGGGTCAACTCGATGTGCGGCCGGTGCTCGGCGGCGTGTGGGCGCTGGAGAATTGGCACGAAGCGTTCGAGAAGATGCACTCGGGCGAGATTGTGAAAGCGGTGTTGAAGCCGGTGTGAGTTCGGATTTTTGACCACAGATAACACGGATGGACACGGATAAATGCCTCTGAGAAGCGGGAGCGGGAGAAAAAAATTATGCGCCTTAAGGACAAAGTTATCATCGTCACGGGCGGGACGTCGGGCATCGGGCAGGCGATTGCGGAACGCGCGGTGGCCGAAGGCGCGCGCGTGCTCGTGCACGGGATCGAGCGCGCGGACGGCGAGGCCGTCGTGGCGAAATTGGGTGAGCCGGCGGCGCTGCATTTGGATGATCTCGTCGATCCGGCGAGCCCCGCGCGGATCGTGGCGGCGACGATCGCGGCGTTTGGGCGTATCGATGCTGTGGTCAACAACGCGGCGATCGTGGCGCGGAGCAATCTCACGACGACGAGTGCGGCGAACTTCGACCGGATGATGGCGGTGAACGTGCGGGCGCCGATGCTGCTGATTCAGGCAGCATTTTCGCAGCTGAAGACGAACGAAGGCTGTGTGTTGAACATCGGCTCGATCAATGCGCACAGCGGGCAGGCGAATCTGCTCGATTACAGTCTTTCGAAAGGGGCGATGCAGACGCTATCGCGCAACTTGGCGAACGCCCACTGTGCGGATCGGGTGCGCGTGAATCACCTCAATGTTGGCTGGGTGCTGACGGCGCGGGAGTATGCGCACCAGATTGAGCACGGCATGCCGACGGATTGGCCGCAGCATGTGCCGGAGCAATTCGCGCCCTCAGGGAGATTGATTAGGCCCGAGGAAATTGCGGCGGCCGCAGTCTATTGGTTGGGCGATGAGTCGCGGCCGGTGAGCGGAGCGGTGGTGGAGTTGGAGCAGTATTCGATCATCGGGCGGAATCCGAACAAGAGCAGCCCGCGTGCATCATGAGAAATTCGAACGAATCATCAGATGGATCGCCGCGTGGCTGCGCTCCTCGCGATGACAAACCGGGGGCATGTTGCCCCTTGGACACGCCCGACTTGGTTCAGCGTTCACATTAGTCTATCATGCCCAAACTCGCTGCGTTTCCGAAGGCTTTCATGCGTCCGCTCTGTAAGGACGGCACGATGACATTGCGCGAGTGGGTGGATCTGGCGGCGCCGCTTGGGCTCGACGGGCTCGAATATTACAGCGGCATGCTGGAGTTGGCGGATCCGGCGCGATGGGCCGCGGCGCGGCGGACGGTGGAGGAGCGGGGGCTCGTGATTCCGATGCTGTGTTGCTCGCCGGATTTTTCGCATCCGGATGCAGAGTTTCGTCGGGCGGAGATCGAGAAAGAGAAAAACTGGATACGCATGGCGGCAGCGCTCGGCGCGGGATTTTGCCGGGTGTTGTCGGGGCAACGGCGGCCGGAGCTGACGCGCGAGCGTGGCGTCGAGCTGGTGGCGCAGAGTATCGAGGCGTGTCTGCCGGAGGCGGAGCGGTGCGGGGTGACGCTCATCATTGAGAACCACTACAAGGACGATTTTTGGAGTTACCCGGAGTTCGCGCAGAAGATGGAGGTGTTCTGCGAACTCGTGGAGCGCGTGCAGCATCCGCGCTTCGGGGTGAACTACGACCCGAGCAATGCGTTTCTCGCGGGCGACGATCCGCTGGAGCTGTTGCAGCGCGTAAAGCATCGCGTGGTGACGATGCACGCGAGTGACCGCACGCTGATCGAGGGGACGTTGGAGGATTTGCGCCGTGAAGAGGGTGGTGCGGAGGGCTACGCGAAACGGCTGCGCCACGGCGAAATCGGCAAAGGGCTGAATGACTACGACGCGATCTTCGGAACTCTGCGTGGCGTGGGCTTCGACGGTTGGATTAGCATCGAGGACGGCGTCGATGGCATGGAACAGCTGAAGGCGAGTGTGGCGTTTGTGCGCGCGAAGATGCGGCAGTATTGGGGCGGGTGAGGTGGACTACGGCGGGTGGGAAACCGCCGCTCCGTTAAGGCACGTTACCGGTCGAAGAAGGGGTGTTTCGCGATCGGCGGTTTGCCGATTTCGCCGGAAGGTTTTTTTAGCGTGAGGTCTTCGAAGAGCAACGACGGCACGGCGAAGGAGCAGATCACACCTTGAAACGGCACGGTGTTGATGAAGGGTTCGCGACCGGCGACGAGGATGTCTTTGAAGGAGGGCGGATCGATGCCGGCGACTTCGATGTTGCGGAGCGGTTCCTCGCGGCCGTCGGGGAAAACTTTGACGGCGACGAGCACGGGCTCGGCGCGTGAGTTGCCCCGCCCGCCGGGGCTCGCGCCGGAGCCGAGGGAGCTGTTGGCGAGACGGCGGACGATCACGCCGTAGTCCTTGCCGCGTTGTTCGAGCAATTTGAGGAGCTCGACTTTGAGCGTGGCGGCGTCGAGTCCGTCGGCGGCGGTGACGATCAGGTTGCTCGGCACGGGCGTGCCGTCCTGCATGCTGCCCGTGCTGCGCGGCACGCCTCGCACGGGAGCGCGCGAAGCGAGGAGGGTCTTGAGCCGACCTTTTTCTACGAGTGTCACGGGGCGGGCAGGCACGCCCTCGTCATCGACGCGGCTTTCGCCGAACAACGGGGCACCGTTCAGCGAAGGGAGCGTCGGGTTGTCGGTGACAGTGAAAAAATCCGGTAGCACGCGCGCGCCGAGTTTATCGAGAAATGGATTTTCGGCGGGGCCGCCACTACCGCGCGGGCCACCTCGGCCGCTGGTTTCCACGACGGGGCGCGGGCGGGCGCTGAAGTTTGGGGCGATGACTTGGGCGAAGATTTCCGCGGCAGCCTGGCCCTCGAAGAGGACGGGGCCGTTGTATTGTTCGAGCAGACCGGCGGTGCGTTGCGCGGTCACGCGGCGGCCGACGTCACGGACGGAGGCGAGGAGATCGGCTTTGGGCGGCAGCGTCGCCCACGAGCGCGCCACGATGAAGGCGTGGTCGTCGAGCGGGAAGCCATCGTCGGCCTGCGTGGCGGCCGTGGCGCGGAGGCTTACTTGGAAGCCAGAGCGCACGAAGGAGGTGCCTTCACTGTTCACATAACGGGTGGTCTCCTCCGTCGCACCGACACGGACGGCCGATGTGGCCACGGCGGGAAACTCGCGAAACACGGCGGAAAGCTCGCGGGCGAGGGTCTCAGCTTGCGCGAGGTCGATGGGCGCGCCGGGATTGAGATCGGTGATCGTCGCAGGCTCTTGGGCGCTGAAATCGGGGATGATTTCGGTGCGGGTTTTGTTTTGGAGCACGGCCTTTTTCTTAGATAGGAGCTCGACCGATTGTTTGTAGGCGCGGTCGGTGGCGAGCCACAGCTGCCGGCGGATGGCGTCGTAATCGTCGTCGGTGGAAAGATTGGCGCCGACGGGTCCGCTGCCAAAGCCGGAGGGCTGGAAGTTTGAATTGTCGAGGGCGGGGCTGCCCACACGGACCTCAACGATGACGAAGCGGTTGCGGGATTCGTTGCGTCCGAGGGCGCTGCCGAATTGTGCGGCGACGCTCTGGCTACGGGCCTCCTGCACGCGGTAGGAAATGAAGTAAGGTTTCTCGAGGTTTTCTAATTGGAGTTGGGCCATCGAGCGGGCGAGCTCGTCGCGCATGGCGCGCATGACGGGGTCCTGGGCGTCGCCGGCCATCGCGAACGCGAGCGCGGGCAACGTGGCGAACAATACGACGACGAGGCGGAGGACGGGGAGGAGCGAGGAAAGGGTTTTCATGAACGGGGCAGGGTGGGAAGCGGTTCAGGATTTGCCGGCGGGGGCGGTCAGGATCGGGAGGCGTTCCTGGGATTTTTCCTTTTTCTGCACCTCGACTTGGGAGAGCAGCAGGCTCGGCGACACGGCCGAGACGGGCACCCAACCAGACTCGGCACCGCAGACCCCATTGAAGATGCCGGGCGTGTCATCGGCTGCGGCGATCTTGCTGAACGCCGAGAGGGGCGTGCCGATGAAGTCGGCGCCGCGCACGAGCTCTTCGCGACCATCCGGGAAAATGCGATAGACCATAATCGGTTGGACGTTGAAGGCGTTGGGCGAGGTGCGGCCGGTGATGGCGAAGCCGCCCTGAATGTCGTCGAAGAGGAGGCCGTAGGGTTTCTTCTGCTCGACGACGAGTTTGCGCAGCTCCTCTTTCAGCACGGCGGGTGAGACGGGTTTCGTGGTCTCGACGATGAGGTTGGATTGGCGGGAGACGACGGATGCGCCGATGGCTTTGCGGCCGTGGCCGTTCGACTTGGGGAAACCGTCGATCGGGATCCGCGCCATCAAGAAGCCGGTGAAAACCCCGGACTCGATGAGCGGCACGCGTTGCGCCTTCACGCCTTGGTTGTCGTAGAGGTAGTGGCCGCCGAGTTCGGTGGTGCCGTATTTCGGGCGGGCAGGATCGCAGTAGACGGTGAAGGTTTCGGGCAGGAGTTTTTGTCCGAGCATTTTCTTAAACGTCTGGCCTTCCTCGGCGCGTTTCTGGCGGTGTCCCTCAATGCGGTGACCGAACACCTCGTGAAAAAACACTCCGGCGGCGCGACCGGACAAAATAGCGGGGCCGGTGTAGGGATCGACGATAGGCGCGGTGCGGAGGGACTCGAGATCGGCGATCATCTTCTTCACGTCGGCGAGGACTTGGGCGTCGGTCGGCAGCTGTTCGAGACGGAACGCAAAGTAAGTTTCCGTGCGGGGCAGGACCATGCCATCGTCGGCCTTGGTGACCGCGCTGACCACGATGCGGCACGTGGGTTGGGACGTCTGGACGAGGGTGCCCTCGGTGTTGGCATACCAGCGCGTTTCGACGCCGAGGGTGATGGAGGCGTCGGCGGAGTAGATGTTTTTGTGGGCGGAGAACGGGGCGGTGAACCGGCGCACGCGTGCTTCGAGCGCGCGGCGGTCGACGGCGAACGTGATCGGGGCCTCGGCGAAGGTGTGGGCGGGCTCGGCGCAGAAATCCGCGGATTTGTCCTCCTCCTCGATCTTGACCTGCACGTTGGTTTTGACGCGCGTGAATTGTTCGGTGGCCGCCTTGAAGCGGCGGTCGGTCTGATACCAGAGCGTGGCGCGAATTGCTTCGGGCGAATCTTCAACCGGGATGGACGTGGCGCCGGAAGCGGTGGGCCCGCCGCCGCCGAAGTTGCCGCGGATGGCGCGGGTGTTGTCGAGGGCCGGGCTGCCGACCCGCAGATCGATATCGAGGACGCGGGTGGTGTTCTCGGTGCTCGCCATGAGCGCGCCGAAAGAACTGCTGACGCTGACGCGGCGATTCTCGGTGATCTCATAGCTGAGAAAGTAAGGCGGCTGCGGTTGCGATTTGAACGCGGTGGTCGAGTGCTCGAGCTCGGCGCGCATGGCGGCGAGGACCGGCGTGGCGTTTTTTGGGAGCTCGGCGGCGGTGATGGGCGGCGCGGTAACGCCGGCGAGAACGAGGGTGAAGCAAACGCGGGCGGTAAAGGGGGGCTTTGAATTCATAAGTAACGGGTCGGACGTATGAGAGGGATACACGCGGCGGGAGCGATGCAGGCGCACTGTGAGGAAACGGGCAAGTCGACATCGCGTGACCGCCACAATCACGACGACCTGCCGCTGATTCTCCTCGGCCAAGGCGGCGGTTCGGTCACGCCCGGTCGGCACCTGCGCTACGACGGCGGGCCCGTCATGAATCTGTGGCGCTCAATGCTCGACCGCGTCGGCGCCCAACTCGCGCAGCTGGGCGAGAGCACCGGCCGAATTCTTCTGGCGTAGGTGCGGACCGGCTTTGATGCAGGGGGCGTTGGGCGGGGCACCGCCCGGGTGGTGCCTTGCTTGGGCTGCGGCGCCACGGTCGCAATGCCGCGCAGCGATCACGCTTCCTGAAAATCCTCGCCCGTGAACTGCCGGCTTTGGGCCGTATATTCCTGCAGCTCGATCAAATTGCCGTCGGGATCTTTGATCCACGCTTGGCGCGAGCAGTCGTTCCCGGTTTTGCGTCCGGTCACCGTCACGCCGCGTGATTCGAGGAGCGCGACATAATCGTCGAGGTTTTCGACCTGAAAACAAAAATGGTTGTAGCGCATCAGCCACGGATCGCGGGGCTCTTCCAACGGCTCGAGTGGCAGGGGTGAAAGGCTGCGACGGTGCGCATCGGTGTGGTCAAACACTTCCACGAAGGTCTTTTCTCCGAAGGCAAAATAGCAGCCGATCGGGCGGCCGTCTTTGGCGAGGTAGCGAAACTTGAGTGTCGCGCCCAGCGTGGAGCAGTAGAATGCGGTCATCTGCTCGAGCCGGCTGGTTTTGAAACAAAGATGGGCGAGTTGCTTGATCATCGGGTGAGGAACCAAAGTTAGCTCAGATAACATCGGCCGGCGGGCTGGCGGGACCATTGCTCAGCGGCCGTAGGGCTTCGAGGGGTCGTCGGCCGGCCGGCCGGCACGGGGCGGCCCACCGCCGCGGCTTGGGGATTCGGGCACGGTGAACGATTCGAACGCGTCGGGGTGCGCGGGATCAAAGCCAGCGAAGTCGGCGACGAGCCATTTCGCGGGCTCGACCTGCGCGTCCCGCAGACCTTGCGCGACGCATTTCGCCAATTCCCAGGCGCCGAAGGGACTGTGGTGCGTCGCGTCCTGACCGCGGGAGAAGAGCAGCCAGGATGGTTTCTCGCCCAGCGCGTTCATGAGCTTTTCGCTCATCGCCGTCAGGTCGATGATCGGCACGCGCAGTTCCTGGGCGACGGCGCGGACGGCATCGGGGTAGTCGTCGTGGGTGTTGCGCACCTTGCCGGCGGCAAAGTTATGCCGGTGCATCGGTGAAACGAGCACGATGTGCGCCCCCTTGGCTTGGATCGCCCGCGCGTAGATCCGCATTTCGTCGGCGTAGTTTTGGAAGGCGCCGAAACCCGCGCCGCGCGAGCGTTCCTTTTCGTCGTTGTGGCCGAATTGGGTGAGGACCCAATCGCCGGGTTGGATGACACTGAGGACTTTGGCGAGACGCCGTTCGCCGCGGGATGCGCTGTAGGCTTCGCCGGATTGGCCGTGGTTGGCGATCGCGACGGTGGGTTGGAAGAAGATCGGAAGGAACTGGCCCCAACTCGTTGTGGGCATGCCGGGCTGATCGGTCATCGTGGAGTCGCCCAGCAGGAAAATCGTGGGGATTTTTTCGACTCGTTCGGCCGTGAGCGCGGCGATGGCGGGGTGGGTGCCGTTAAATTCGAGCGTGATGCGGTCGTCCCACGCGTGCGCTTCGCCTTGGGTTTCGCGGGGTTTGAGGCGAACGACGGTGCCGTCGGGTATCTGCGGGGTGCGGGTATTGACGATAAAGGAGACGTCCCGGGTCTCGCCGGGCTTGGTGGCCGCGTGCAACACCACGAGTCGGCGGATCTCGGCGCTAATCGTGGTCATCGACGGCGCGGCGGGATCGCCCAGCGTCACGGTCACGCGCCAGTTGCCTTCAGCGGGCACCTTAAACGTGAAGAAGAAAGGGGCCCGGGATTTGACGCCGTCGCCCTTGATGGGGTCGGTGCCGCCCGCGAACGCGACCAGCGCGTCGGCCGGGACGAATTCGAAGCCGAAGCCGCGCTCCTCGGTGTAAGCGAGTGGGGGAGTCACCTTGGTCCAGCCGGCGGTCGGTGGGCCGGAGCCGAAGTCGAACCTGATGGTTTGAGCCGAGACGGAAACGGCGCACGAGGCGAGGAGGGCGAGAACGAGTTTGCGATGGGGCATGGGAGTTTTCTCAGAGCCGGGGTATGGTGAGGTCGAACGGACGGGGGCTATTTTGCCTTGGTGAGTTCGACGGCGTAAACGTGCATGGCCCCGTGCAAGTTCGAGCGAAAGATGATCCAGCGGTTGTCCGGCGTGAAGTGAACGTTGGGCTCGAGCTGATAGTTGTGGGCCGAGAGGTTGACGAGGCGCTCCGCCTTCAGCACGCCAGCGTCGATCAGATTGCCGGAATTGGGATGCTTGATTCCCGCGACGTCGGGCGAGCGCTCGGGGCGGAAGAGGTAGATCCATTTCCCGTCAGGCGCGTGAGCGACCATCTCGCTGTCGCCGCCGTCGCCCGCGAAGAGCGTGCCGTCGCGCGAAGCGTTGAAATGGACGGACCAGTGGTTCCGCTCGAGGTGATACTGCGTGCGCTTGCCGGTGGCGAGGTGCTGGCCCGCGACCCAAAAATCCTCGCCCCGCGGCGTCTGAAGGTCGAACCACACCGTCTGGCCGTCGCGGGCGAACCACTCGTGGCCGGCGATTTCCATGTTCATGGTGCGTGCGTGCAGTTTCGTGAGGCCCGTGCCATCGGTGCGAACCGTCCAGAGTCGGTCGACCATGTGCCACGGGCCTTCGTGGCAAAACATCACGAGCTGCGGATCGGTCGGCGAGAATTGCACGTGGCCGAGCCACTCGCTGGAGCGGTGAAACGGGCTGATTTTTCCGTCGCGCAGATCGACGGTAAAGAGCGCCATGGGGATTTTCTTTTGGAGGCGCTCATAGAGCAGGACCTCGCGCTGTTCGGCAAAGGGAAGTTCCTGGCCCTGGGGTCCCCGAATGATCTGACCGGGCGCCGGCCAGCCCACGGTGCCCGTGGGGCGAGGCCCCTCGTAAAGGACGCCGACGGCAAGCGTCTCGTCGGCGTTGATGGCGGACAGCGAAGTAGTGGGCGGGAGTTTCGCGAGTTGGCGGGTCGCGACCGTGTCAAGATGCGTGGCCCAGACCGCGCCATCTTTGGCGTAGTAGACCTGCCTCGTCTTGCGGCCGACCTCGAGTCCGCCGCTCCCGCGCACGCTGTAGACGAAGCCCGGGACGACCAGTTTGATTTCGCGGGTTTTGAGATCGACGGTGGAGAGACCGCCGGGCGCAGCGAAAATCATCTTATCGCCTTCGGCCGTGAATGGATTTTGGTGGAAATAGAGGCTGGCACTTTCCGGCTCGCGGGAGAGCCGCACCACCCGATGGCCCGTGGCGGCTTCGATCCATTCGGAGGGCGGTTCGGCGGCGAAAATTCCGTCGATCGTCGAAAGCGCGATGACCAGAGAGAGGAATGCGAGCGACCTGGTGGCCATGGCTCCGCCAGCGAGTTTGCGGTCAAGGAGACAGGCCAAGCTCGACCGGGGAGGAGTCGCACGGGTGCAACCATGGGCCTTCGGGACGTTGGGGGCGGGTGTGGGGGCAGGGGGACGGTTGGTCATGGGTGAAGCAAGAGATTCGTCGGCCTGACGGGAATCGTCGGCCGAAGGTCCGTTCCGTCTGGACGCAGAAATCGAACAGTCCGAACGAGGCTCGCGGTGGGCGGCCGGAGACGCGCGAGG
>CAMBVX010000118.1 GCA_945871085.1 Opitutus sp. GAS368
AGGTAGGGGCCGTTGCCGACGAAGTTTTCGGGGCGTGACCACGGCGTGCTCTTGCGGTCGAGGGCACCGAATTTTTTCAAGGTGGGGATGTGCAGTGGGAACCACGCGTAGTGGTTCATCGCGTGGAGGAGAAACGGGGTGGCTTGGCGAAGGGTGAGTTGGAGCGTGCGCGGATCGACGGCTTTGAAGCCGGTTTTCGAGAAGTCGGTGAGTTTACTTTTGTTGTAATCCTCGGCGCCGACGACGTGCCAGAGCATGTAGGAATACTCGGCACCGAGGGCGGGCGTGATCATGCGCTTGTAGCTCTGGACGAAATCGTCGGCGGTGACGGGGTCGGCGTTGGACCACTGGGCATCGGCGCGGAGGTGGAAGGTGTAGCGGAGGCCGTCGGATGAAATCTCCCAGCGCTCGGCGACGCCGGGGATGATGTTGAGCTGCGGGTCTTCGCTGACGAGACCTTCGAAGAATGTGAGGGCGAGGCGGTGTTCGGGGACGCCGGTGACGATCTGGAAATCGAGGTCTTGGGGTTCGGCGCCGTTGCCGTAGTTGAGGATTTTTTTGCCGGTGGGGGCGGTGAGAGGGGAGGCAGAAACGGCAGCGGGCGCGGAGCCGGAAGCGGCGGCCGAGGCTTCTTTTTTCGCGCAACCCGTCGTGGTGAGAAGCAGGGCGAGGAGGAGGCCGAGCAGAGGGGTGAGGCGCGGAAGGAAGCGAAGCATGACCGAACCAGAGCAGGTGCGGGGCTGGGGGCAAGCGGGCGAGTGCCGGGCCGGACACTTTCGGGGGAGACCGCGGAATGAAGGGAACGCTTGCGACCGGCCGGCGTCGGGCAAAAAATCCCAGGATGAGCGAACACTGGCAGTGCGTGGGTGGCAGGGTGCGACAAGGGCACCGCGTGGCTTCGGGCACGGGCGAGGACCGGCGGTATCCGGCGGGGACGGTGCGGATGCAGCGGCCGTTTTTCGCGGAGCGCGGGCTGGATTTGTCGCCGTTTTTCGAGGGGACGTTGAACGTGGAGATCGCGCCGCGGGCCTTCGCGCTCGTGAAGCCGACGCATACGTTTCGTCAGGTGAGCTGGACGGAGCTGCATCCGCCGGAGGACTTTTCGTTTTCGCGGTGCCGGGTGGTGCATCGCGGCGCGGAGTATGTGGGGTGGGTCTATACGCCGCATCCGGAGACGAAGGCGGCGCATTTTCAGCCGCCGACGATGCTGGAGATCATCGCGCCGTGGGTGGAGGGATTGAACTATGGCGATGCCGTGGACCTGTGGGCGCCGGTGGAGGAGATTGCGATTACAGGGTGAGGGCGGCGCAGCGCAGTCATCGGCCAAGCCCTGGCGGGTATAAACCCCGGGCCACAGGGGCCCGTCGCACCCGAGAGGCGGGAGAGTGAGCTGGCCCACCGCGATCGATGGCACCGGCGCGGTCGGGGGTGGGCTGGTTCGCCGAGCGAGACGGAGCGCGTTCAACGTTGAGTTCTACGGGGGAAATCGGATCGTCGCGGCGTGGCCCGCACTGCACCCAAACCCTTGCCGGAATTTTCGCCCGACCGGCTGCTCGATCGCGTGGCCGAGGCGCTGCAAGTCGCGGCGGAACCGGCGAGGTTCAAGAAATTTCCGGCCTGGACGCAGCGGGTGATGGGGATTTTGAAGGAGCAGTTTGTACCGCGGGAGTTTGCGGCGGTGCTGGCGGGGGATGCCTCGGTGTTTGCCGAAGGGATCGCGGTGGCGTGGGCGGCGAAGGCGCGTGATCTGGCGCAGACCCGGGCGGGCACGGGCGGACGGTTTGCCCAAAGCCTAGCGGAGCGGCTGGCGTTGGACGACGGGGCGCGGAAGGTGGCGATGCAAGTGGAGGCGGGCGCCTTCACGGCGTCGGACGAGTTTCAAAAACAAGTGATGAGCCGGCTGTTCGCGCCGGACTTCGCCGAGCGGCGCGCGTTCGTCGAAGGACTGGCGATTGGGAACCGATTGCCGGAGTTGCTGGACCAGCAGGCACAGCGGAGCACGACGGATGCGACCGGGATTTATTTACTGCTGTGGTTCTATTGGCCGGAGATTTCGCGGCTCAAGAGTGTCGGGGAAGTGGCGACGGTGCTGGAGCCGTTCTTCGCGGAAAATCGCAATGCAGCCGGCGCCCATTGGGAGGAGCGAATCCGGAAATTGGCGAATCGCCTCGGGCTGAGTTTTCGGGCGAAACAGGCGCGACGGAAGAGGGCGGCGGAGCAACCTTGAGGCGCTCGTGCGGGTGGCGTTTGGGTTACCGGAGCATCGCGTCGCGTTTGGCTTTGAACTCGGTGCCGGGTTTCCACTCGGGCCATTTGGCGGTGTTGGCGACTTCGCGGCCGAGTTCGAAAAAGAGGCGGGTGTCGGTGGCGGCGCCTTCGAAGTCCCACCAGGGTTTAATCTCGTCGCTCACCTTGTGGTAGTCTTCGGCGGTGTATTCGTCGGAGCGTTTTTTGCCGTAGCCGGCCGGTTGGCCGATGATGTCTTTGCCTGAGTGCGTGTAGAACGCGGGCACCCCTTCCTTGGCGAATTCGAAGTGGTCGCTGCGGTAAAAATAGCCCTTCTGCGGTTCGGTGTCGGGGACGAGGACGCGATTGGATTTTTTGAGGATCGCGGCGGCGAGGTCATCGAGAGTGGAGTTGCCGTAGCCGATGACTTCGATGTCACGGGACGGCCCTTTGGTCTGCGCGCCGTCCATGTTGATATTCGCGACGGTTTTTTTGAGTGGGTAGAGGGGATTGGTCGCGTAGTGGCGGGCGCCGAGGAGGCCTTTTTCTTCGGCGGTGACGGCGAGAAAAAGGACGCTGCGTTTCGGGCGCGCGGCGGCCGGGAGTGAGGCGAAACCTTGGGCGACTTCGACGAGGACGGCGGTGCCGATGGCATTGTCGGCGGCCCCGTTGGAGATCTGATCGCCGGTGAGTTTGGCGTTGCGACCGAGATGATCCCAGTGGGCGCTGTAGACGACGTATTCGTCGCGCAGCGCGGGGTCGGAGCCTGCGAGTTTCGCAATGACGTTTTTCGAGGCGACCTCGCGGGTGGTGTTGGCGACCGAGAACGACGCTTTGGCGGCGAGGGGGATGGGTTTGAAGTCACGTTTCACCGCGGCGGCTTTTAGCGCGGTGTAGTTGGGGGCGCCGGCAGCGGTGAGGAGACGCTCCAGGGCGGTGTGCGTGACCCAGCCTTCGATCGCCACGCGGCTCTCGTTTTTGTCGGGGCTGATGAGATCGAAGCTTTCGCTGCCCCAGCCGCCACCGAGGACGGCGAACGGATAGCCGGCAGGTCCGGTTTCATGGATGATGAGACACGCGGCGGCACCTTTGCCGGAGGCGATTTCGTATTTGTAGGTCCACCGACCGTAGTAGGTCATCGCGTTGCCCTTGAAGACGGCGGGGTCGAGTTTGCCGGTGGCGGGGTCGATGACTGGTGCATCGTTGACGAGCATGAGAATCGTTTTGCCGCGGACATCGAGGCCCTTGTAGTCGTCCCAGCCGTATTCCGGTGCGACGATGCCGTAGCCAACGAACACGATGTCGGTGTCCTTGATATCGACCTGCGGTTTCAAACGGCGGGAGGACGCGGTGTATTCGGTGATCGGCGTGAAGGAGACTTCGCGACCACCGGCCGTGAAGGTGGAGGTGGTTTTCGAGGTGATGCCAACCATGGGGACGTTTTGGATAAACGTGCCGTTCGGATTGCCGGGCTGGAGGCCGAGGGCGCGGAATTCGCGCTCGAGGTAAGCGACGGTTTTTTCTTCGCCGGCGGAGGCGGGGGCGCGGCCCTCGAATTCATCGGAGGAAAGCGTGGCGGTGCGGGCTTGGAGGCTCGCGGCGGAGATTTTTGGAGCGGGGTCGGCGGCGAGGGCGGAGGCGGCGGAGAAGGAGAGAAGGAGCGAGCGGGAGAGGGGGAGAAGGCGAGGGAGGAGCATGGGAGAGGGCGGGGAAGGGTGCGAGGACGGGAGGTAGGGTGGCAACGCTGGGAGGCGGTGGAGTTGGAGGAGAAGCACCAAGGACCAATGTCCCATACCTGAGGAGTGAAAATGATTGGGCGGTTGATCAGGGTCTGGGGGTGACGCGGACGGGGGAGGAGGGGGCGCTGAGGCGGCGGTAGAGTTGGGGAGGAGAGGAGCGCAGAATCAGGTGGGTGACGGCGCCGACGGGCGTGCGTTCGAAAGACCAGATGTCGGGGGAATCGAGCGTGAAGAATTCGTGATCTGAGTGTGGGAAAATCTCGAAGCGCGGGCGGTCGCCGATGCGGATGTAGAAATGATCGTTGAGGCGGAAGACGAGGACGGGGACGTTTTCCCGCTCGTAGCGTCCAGAAAAAGATTGGACGGCGGAGACCGTGAGCGGGATCGCGGTTTTTTCAATGACGCGGTAGTCGGGCCAATCGTATTCGCGGGCGATGGCGCGGAGGATTTCGGGGATGAGCGCGCCGCCGTTGTCGGAGTTGGTCATCACGATGGCACCACGGCCGGTGCGGGGGTAGAGCACGAACGAGCAGCGGAAGCCGGCGTTGGAGCCGGAGTGGGCGAGTTGGAGGGCGTCATCGGTGCCTTGGACGCCGAGCCCGAGGCCGTAATTGGAGTCGGCGAGCGGCGGGGTGATCATCGCGGTGGCGGTAGTACGAGTGAGGAAGGAAGGCTGGCCATCGAGGGCGGCGCGGAGCGTGAGGGCGAAGCGGGCGAGATCGGTGGGTGTGGTCCAGAGGCCCGCGGCGGCTTGCTCGGGGTAGATGTGGGCACCGCCGGGGACGAGCGTGCCGTCGGCGCGGTGGCCAGCGGCGGCGCGAGGCGCGAGCGGGGCGGGGAGAGGTTGCTCAAACGTGGAGGCGGTCATGCCGGCCGGGGCGAGGACGCGAGTGCGGAGGAGCGAGTGGAAGGTTTCTCCGGATACGTCGAGGGCGAGTTGTTGGGCGACCGTGTAGCCGCCGCCGGAGTAGCGCCATTGGGAGCCGGGACGGAGGTCGAGGCGGATGGGGGCGGAATTGGCGGGTGGAGTGCCGTCGAGGATTTGGAGGAGGCTGGGGCGCGGGGCGTCGGGGGCGTAGCCGACGAAGCCGTGGACGGTGAGGCCGGCCGTGTGGCTGAGGAGACGGCGGAGCGTGACGGGTTCGGCGGTGGCAACGGGGGCGGCGGATGAGGGCGCGGCGGAAGGAGCGGAAGGCGGCGGAATTTTCCACGCCGTGAGGGCGGAGTTTGCGTCGGCGTCGAGCGTGAGTTGGCCGGAATCGACGAGCGAAAGGAGGCCGGCGGCGGCGACGGGTTTACTGATGGAGGCGGCTTGGAAAAGCGTGTCCGGGGTGGCGGGGGCGGAATCGCCGGCGCGGGCGAGGCCGTAGGCGCGGGCCCAAGAGATTTTTCCATCGGCGATGACCGCAACACTCACTGCGGGGACTTGGTGGACGACGAGTCGCCGGGCGATCGTCCATGGTTCGGTGGTTGCACCGGTAAGGCGGGCGGGTGGGAGGAGGCCGGACTCAACGCGGGCGATGCGGGCGGCGAGGGCGGGATCGGCGGACGAGTCAGCGGCGAGGGCAGCGAGCGCGGTGAGAGTGAGACAGGCGAACAGAAGACGCATGAAAAATTGCAGGCTGAATTCTGCGGTGGGGCGTGGCTACAAAAACTTCAGGTGGCCGGGGGGATTGCGGGTGGGAAAACCGAATGCATACAGTTCAACCACGGATGGACACGAATAAACACGGATACTTCGAGCGAGCCGAGGCGTGCGTATCTGCGACGGTCACCGTTTGGGATGTTGCGGTTTTCTTCCGACGGCCGCTCTTCTCCTCTGTATCTGTGTCCATCCGTGTTCATCCGTGGTTTCCTTCTCATCGTTGCGGCCAAGACTGGGCCTGAATCGAAGGCTGACAGAATTTGAATCCGGAGGTGACACGGGTCGGAGGGAAGGTGGTGGGGGCCGCAACGCCATCCGATCCACGGAGGGGATGGCCACGAAAAGCGCAAGGAGTCACAAAAATGAAGGGCTCAATGCGTCGGAATGGGTGTCCGATTTTTGTGCTTTCTCGGGGTTTTTGTGGCCAACTTGGCTTGGGGTATTCTGGGTGTGAGCGGAGGCGGAAAGCTTTACCGTGCCCGGGCCATGGGAGAAGACGGCGGCGGCGTGGCCGGTGCTCGGCGGACTTATTTACCGAGGAATTTCAGGCCGATGACGCCGGTGATGATAAGGGCGATACAGGCGAGGCGGGCGGGGGCGGCGCTTTCGTTGAAGAGGAAAATGCCCGCGATGGCGGTGCCAACGGCGCCGATGCCGGTCCACACGGCATAGGCGGTGCCGATGGGGAGTCCGCGGGCGGCGAGGGCGAGGAGGGTCATGCTCGCAGCCATCGCGGTCCCGACACCGAGGCTCGGCCAGAGGCGCGTGAAGCCGTCGGTGAATTTAAGGCCGGCGGCCCAGATGATTTCGAGGGCGGCGGCGAGGAGCAGGAGCGTCCAGTGCATGGCCGCGAGCGTGGGGCGCGGGGCGGGCGGGTCAACGCGCGGCGGGCGTCGCGTTTTGCCCAAATATTTTACTCGCGATGACCCGAAAGAGTGGCGCGGTGCTTTCGCCGGCGACCGGCGCACGAGGGAAATTCGAGCCGCGGGCAGCAGCACCGCGCCGCCCCGGACCACCGGCGCTGCGGCAGATTGGGCCGTGCGGCTCGCAGCGGGTGAAATATTCAGTCCAGTATTACTCCGTTCATTTCATTGCAAAAAAACACGAATTCTCAGAGCGAGTGGCCCGTAATGCGTGACACTTTTTTGGGCCGTGTTTTGAGAGGAAAGTAACCGAGTAATGCCAACGTCTCGTGATATTTGGACGATAGTCGAAACACCCCTCGCTCACGCTCGCAGCTACCAGCAGTCAAAAACTCAAATGACGTCGGTATAACACGAGGGAACGGTCAATGTCGTCACCAACGAGGAGCGGGCCCGCCTCAAGCGCACTCCGCACTCCTGGCGCGGCGAAGGGAATTATTCCATCCGGCCGGCGCGATCACTGGCTCAGTTTATTGTTGCGCGGCTCCTGCGCGCAAACTCTGCGGTCCGAATGCGCCGGGCAGGAGCGCGTCGAGCGTGGTATCGAGGCGGGCAGGCGAATCACAAACCGCGATCACTCGCGCGTGGGGCCCGAATTCGTTGATGACTTGGCGACACGCGCCACAGGGGGCGGTGGGGGTCTTGGTTGGGGTGTAGATCAAGACGGCCGTTAGTTTGCGTGTTCCCGCCGCAGCGGCGGAAAAAATGGCGGTGCGCTCGGCGCAGTTGCACAGGCCGTAGGAAGCGTTCTCTACGTTGCAGCCGATGTAGATTTTTCCCGAATCGGCGAGCACGGCGGCGCCTACGGCAAATCTCGAGTAGGGCGAGTAGGATTTTTTCGCGGCGGCGCGAGCGGACTTTTCGAGACGGAGGAGGGTGGTGGGGGGAATCGGGGGCATGGGAGTTCGGGCTTCTGCCCTGACTTCATCCGCAAGCTTGCCGGGCGTAAAGCCCGACCTACAGCAGTTGTGCGCCTGCGAGCGCGAGAGGGCGGGCCTAGGTGGCGGTGCGGCCGGACTTCACCGTGGGGTTGCGACGAGCACGATGCGCACAAATTCCGTGCCGCACATGAAGTCGTCGCGCGTGTCAGAAAAATCCTGGGGGTCGCCCGCGACGTGTTGCCGCACGTGGGTGATGAGCGCGTTGATCCACGGTGGCGGCGCGGCGGTAGTGGCGGCGGGCGGAAGTCGGTCGTGGCCGCCGGGTAGAAATAACGCCGTGAGCCCGCCGTCACTCCACGCGAGCGCGCCCGGGCCGAGCGGGGTATCGAAGGCAGTCCACGGCATGGCTCAGTTACTCCCGACGTCGCGGCGGAAAAATTCCTCGTAGCGCACGAGGCGATCGAGGCGCTGCTTCGGTTCGCCGGCGCGGCTCATCTCGTGCGAGGCGCGCGGATAGCGTACGGCTTCCACGTCGCGGCCCAGGACCTTGAGGCTGCGGAGGAGCCTCTCGCTTTGCACGAAACCGGTGCGGCGGTCGTGGTCGGCCCGAGCGGTGAGTGGGCAAGGCGGGGACGAGCCATCGGCGGAGACAAGCCAAAGGTGAGACTGATAGGTCCAGTCGTCTTTCGCATCGGGCTTGGGCGCGATGGAGCGCACGACGTAGGTGACCCCGCGGTCGTCGGGTGAAAGGGCGGGCGACTCGCGTTGTTTCAGTCTGAGCAGAGCGGTGGCGACGATCGGAGTGGCAGCGGCGGTGCGCAGGACGGGCTCGAACGCGAGGAGGCAAGCGACGAGCAGACAAAGCGGGGAACGCAGGAGAATTTTCATCGTGCGGCGCGGCGGGTTCGTGTCGAATCCATGGCCGATGACCAACCGTTTCTACACTGCGTTCGACAGCGAGTCTTTGGGTGAGGCCCGCAAGGGCGACTACCGCACGCCGTTTCAGATGGACCGCGACCGAATCATCCATGCGCATGCGTTCCGAAAGTTGCAGTCGAAGACCCAGGTTTTTCTCTCGGGCGAGTATGATTTTTACCGCACTCGGCTGACGCACTCGATGGAGGTCGCGCAGATCGGCCGCTCAATCTGTGTTTTCCTCCGCTCGCGGGGCGCGCCAATGCGCGACGATTTTCACATCGACAACGACCTCGTCGAGGCGGTGTGCCTCGCGCACGATCTCGGGCATCCGCCGTTCGGGCATTCGGGCGAGCGCACGCTGCAGGAGTTGATGCTCAAGTGGGGTGGTTTTGAGGGCAACGCCCAGACGCTCCACTTGCTCACGGAGACGATGTATCAGAACGAGACGGGGGTGCGGGGCATGGTGCCGACGCGGGCGCTGCTCGACGGTGTGCTCAAATACAAAAAATTATTTCGCGAGTTTCCGTCGCCGCCGACCAAGCATTTTCTCTATGACCCGCAGGAGCGGCACCGGGAATTTGTTTTTGGTGAGGTGAAGATTCCGGCGGCTTTGCACGGCGGCGAAAAGCTCAACGGCTTCAAGAGCGTGGAGTGCCAGATCATGGATTGGGCGGATGATGCGGCCTATTCGCTCAACGACATTGTCGACGGGGTGAAGGCGGGCTTTCTGACGGTCGAGCGCATCGAGGCGTGGGCGGCGGGTGAGCCGATGGATGCGGAGCGGCAGCGTTGGCTCGACCAGCTGTGCGTCGCGATTCGGGGTGATCGACTGGAGAACGCTTTTGCGCAAAAGGTTGGTGGGTTTATTACCGCGTGTCGGCTGCGCGAGCGGGAGAATTTCATGTCGGCGAAGACGAATCGCTACCGGTTCGAACTGGTGATCGCCCCGGGCGCGGAGCGCGAGGCGGCGTTCTACAAAAAAATGGCCAACGATGTGATCTTCGAGAGTCCGCAGCTGCAACAGATGGAGCACAAGGCGCGGCGGGTGTTGTTTCAGTTGTGGGAGTCGTGTTGGCGCAACTATGTCGAAAAAGGCGACCGCGTGATCAATATCTTGCCGCCGCGCGTGGGGCGGTTGCTCGACGCGGAGACGACGCCGGCAGGGAAGGCGCGGCAGATCTGCGACTGGCTGGCTGGACTCACGGACGGGATGATTGTGCGGACCTATCAACGGCTGTTTGATCCGCAGTTTGGCAGCATTCGGGATTTGAGCTGAACGGGCGCCTCGGACTGGCCGAGCGGCGGCGACTTGATTTTTCCGGATACTTCCCCGAAAAATCCCAAAACTGACATCGGGTGCGCAACCGTCCTTTGCCTCCGAGCGTCAGGCCGCCGCAATGCCCCCCACTGAGCCCCGTCCTTTAGCGCTGAACCATTGGCGAATTTTTTGCGCCAGGGCAGTGGGATGCGTCGCTGGTGCGGTCTGGCCGCTTGGGGCGGCCGCGGCTGAGCCCGGCGCGGCGGTAAATTTTCGAAAAAACATCCAGCCGCTTTTGGTGAAGTATTGCTATGACTGCCATGCTGACGGCGTGAGCAAAGGGCAGGTGGCTTTTGATGAATTCAAGACGGCGGGGGATATTCTATCCCGACATGATTTGTGGTTCACGGCGTTGAAGAACGTGCGCGCGGGGATCATGCCACCGCTGGAGGAGGGCGTCGGACGTCCGTCGGCGGAGGAGATTGCGGCGCTCACGCAATGGATCAAGTTTGAGGCGTTGGACCTTAACGCCACGGCGCCCGATCCCGGAAAAGTCACCGTGCGCCGGCTCAATCGCGCGGAATATCGAAATACGATCAATGATCTGATGGGGGTTGAGTTCAACAGTGAGGTTGAGTTTCCGCCGGACGATGCGGGCGATGGATTCGATAATATGGGCGAGGTGCTGACCATTTCGCCGCTCTTGCTGGAGAAATATTTGCAGGCGGCGGAGGTGATCGTGGAGCGGGCCGTGCCGAAGGTCGCGCGCGTGATGCCGGTGCAGACGGCAAGCGGGAAGGAGTTTCGCGCGACGGAAGGGGCCGGCACGGGGGAACGGATGAACGTGACCAAAGCCGTGGTGGTCGCCCGCACGTTTCGCGTCGCACAAACGGAGACCTACGGGTTGGCAGCGGAATTGGAGATTCGCGGTTCGTTCGATTTTGATCCGGGGCAGGGCACCCTGATTGGCCGGATCGACGGGGAGGAGTGGTTTCGCGAGGACGTCGCTTGGCAGGAACGAAAAATTTTGAGCCGTGGGCGAGAGGTGCGGTGGCCCGCGGGGGCTCATACGGTGCAATTTGAGATCATCCCGCGAGAGCGGGGAGCGGGTGAGCCGGTGACTGCGACGCGGCAGCAGTCGGTGCCGGGAGCGACCAGCGTGACCGTGCGCGTCGCGTCGGTGCAGGTAAAGGGACCGCTCAAGCCGGAGCACTGGATCACTCCAGAGGGCTACGCGCGATTTTTTCCACGTGGGCCGGCCCCGACGGATGCGGCCGCGCGGGACGCCTACGCCCGGGAGCTGCTCGGCGATTTCGCCGCGCGAGCGTATCGGCGACCGGTGGATTCGGCGTATGTCGCGCGCCTTGTTGGCATCGCCCGTGACACTTACGGTAAGCCGGGGCAGACCTTCGAGGAGGGCGTCGGCCGGGCGATCATGGCGGTCTTGGCCTCGCCGCGTTTCTTGTTTCGGGTCGAAGCGCCGGCCGAAGGAACCGAAGCGTTTGCGCAGGCGGACGAGTATTCGCTCGCGTCACGGCTGTCGTATTTTCTGTGGTCATCGATGCCGGATGCGGAGCTGGTCCGCTTGGCGGAAAAGGGAGAGCTGCGGCGGGAGCTACCCGCCCAGGTGAAACGCATGATGGCCGATCCGAAGGTGCAGGCGTTGGTGAAAAATTTCACCGGCCAGTGGTTGCAGGTGCGAGATGTCGAGTCGGTGCCGATCAACGCACGGGTGGTGCTGGGCGTGACCGCGAGCCGAAACCGCGATGGGAGCCGGGTGGAGTTCGGTAGTGAAATCCGGCGGGCGATGCGCAGCGAAACGGAGATGACGTTTTCTCACGTTTTGACCGAGGATCGCAGCGTCCTGGAGTTGATCGACGGCGAGTATACGTTTCTGAACGAGCGCCTCGCGACCCACTATGGCATGCCGGACGTCAAGGGAGACCAGCTGAGGCTCGTGAAATTGGCGGCGGGCAGCCCGCGGGGCGGTATCCTCACCCATGGGGCCGTGCTGAGCGTTACGTCCAACCCGACGCGCACGTCTCCGGTGAAGCGGGGCCTCTTTGTCCTTGAGAACATCCTGGGGACGCCGCCACCACCGCCCCCGCCGGATGTGCCGGCATTGGAGGAGGCGGCGAAAGGCTTCGGGGGGCGTGAGCCGAAGCTGAGAGAAATGCTCGCGGTGCACCGGGAGAACAAGCTGTGCAACTCGTGCCACGAGCGCATGGATCCGCTGGGGCTCGCGTTCGAGAATTTCACGGCGCTCGGCACCTGGCGCGAGACCGAGGCGGGGCAAAATATCGAGGTGGCCGGTCGCCTCGTAACCGGCGAGCGATTTGCCAGTGTGCGTGAGCTCAAGCGCATTCTTACTCACGAGCGGCGGTTCGACTACTATCGTTGTCTCACGGAAAAACTTCTGACCTATGCCTTGGGCCGGGGGCTGACGTATCGCGATACCGATACGGTGGACCGGATTGTGGAGGCGCTGGAGCGCGACGGTGGGCGGATGTCTGTCCTCATGAATGGAGTCATTGACTCGGTGCCGTTTCAAAAGTTGCGGAGAGGGCGTGCTGCGGTCAGTTCAATTTCGTCCGAGCCGTCCCCGTCGTCCCACGTCCCCGCCAAGGTTTCCCCATGAAAAATCAACCTACTGTTGCCCCGTCTGATCTCGCGACTCCACGCCACCGCGCGCTGAGTCGCCGCCAGTTTCTCCGTGGTGTGGGCGTCACGATGGCACTGCCGCTCTTTGAGTCGACGCTACCGGGCCGGCTGCGAGCCGCCTCGGCCCCGCTCGCGAAAGGCGCGCCGGGTTTGGCGACCACGGCCAGTGGTGCCCCGCTGCGCATGGCGTTTGTCTATATTCCCAACGGTGTGCATCAGGACAATTGGTGGCCGACGGACGAGGGCCGGGCCTTTCAACTCGGCAAGACGATGGAGCCGCTCGCCCCGCTCAAGTCGTCGCTTCAAGTTCTGGGCGGTCTGAACCACCAGAACGCGAAGGCCGGCAACGACGGCGCGGGTGACCACGCCCGGGCGAATGCGACGTTTCTGACCGGAGCGCGAGCGCGGAAAACGGACAGCGCGGACATTCAGGTGGGTGTCTCCGTCGACCAAGTGGCCGCGCAACAGATTGGGCATCTGACGCGATTTTCGTCGCTGGAGTTGTCCTGTGACAGTGTCCGCAAATCGGGCCGCTGCGATTCCGGCTATTCCTGCGCTTACCAATACAATCTTTCGTGGCGCTCGCCCTCGGTGCCGATGACGCCGGAGCCCAACCCTCGATTGGTGTTTGAGCGGTTGTTTGGCAGCGGCGCAGGCGCGGACCGGCAGGCGAATTTTCGTCAGCGCCAAGCTACGCAAAAATCACTGCTTGATTTTGTCATGGAGGACACGAAGTCGCTGCAAACCCAGTTGGGTCTATCCGACCGCGCGAAGCTCGACGAATATTTGACGGGAGTGCGCGAGATCGAGCAGCGCATCGAGCGGACAGAGAGCTTTGGCGCATTGCCTGATCCCAGGGTGGACGCACCGGCAGGCATCCCGGGGGATTTCGGAGAGCACATGGATATCATGTTCGATTTGCTCGCGATGGCTTTCGAAACTGATTCGACCCGCGTGGCGACGCTGCTCCTAGCGGGTGACGGCTCAAACCGTGCGTATCCACAGATCGGTATCGCCGAGGGACACCACTATTGTTCGCATCATCGCAATGACGCGGACTTGATGGGGAAGATCGCGCGGATCGACCGCTACTACATGGAGCATTTCGCGCGTTTCCTGAAGCGTCTGGACCAGACGAAGGATGTCGACGGTCGCTCGGTGCTGCACAATTCGATGATCGTTTACGGATCGGGTAACGCCGACGGCAACCGGCACACGCACGATAATCTCCCGGTCATTCTGGCGGGCGCCGGGGGTGGCACCCTGCAGTCGGGTCGGCACGTCAAGCTCGGCGGTCGGCCGATGAGCGATCTTTTCCTCAGCATGACCGACCGGTTGGGGGTGCAGGGGATCGAGCGGATCGGAGACTCCAGCGGCCGAGTAACCACGGTTTGAGCCGGTCGGCAAAGGCGAGTCCGGCTGCATGGCCGGACTCACGTCTCACTTTCATGGAGTGAGGGAGGGATCTGCTGGCGATTTCAGGGCGTTGCGCAGAGCCGCGCGACGAAAGGTGGTGCCGACAAAAATATCCTCGGGGAATACGACGTGTCCGAGCATTTCGTTAAACGCTTCGGAACCGCGGCTCGAGTTAAGTTGCAACCCGGCGAGGTATTGCAGGCGGAGGCTGCGGTCGCGGTTGATTTCGGCCCCGACGAGCCAGTTCTTTAGGTCCGAGGCCTGGCCGGCGTAGGTAGCCATCAGGCTGAGGGCGGAGCCGAGGCCGAGATTGGCCAAGGCGTCGCGCGCGATGGCATGGTCCGGGCGATCGAGCCGCGTCTGCAGCGCGTCGAGATCGACGGTGAGCGGAGCGAGCGTGCCGAGCATGACGGTGTCGTAGCCGTAGCCCTCGTCGTCGTTGCCCCAGACGGTGCCGT
Source organism: Opitutus sp. GAS368 (assembly GCA_945871085.1). Lineage (GTDB taxonomy): Bacteria > Verrucomicrobiota > Verrucomicrobiia > Opitutales > Opitutaceae > GAS368. Next base: position 14,126 of record CAMBVX010000118.1, read on the forward strand.
GAGGGAAGACGGAGAAGAACGTGGCAATTTCGCTCTGCACGACGGCGCGATTGCTTTCGTAGAATGGCACCCACTGGGTGACGACGCCGCCCGGGTTGAGATGGCGTCGGCAGATCTCAAAATACTCCTGCGAGTAGAGCACGGCGGCGCCCTTAACCCACGGATGGATCGGATCGGAAGTGATGATGTCGAATTTTTCACGCGTCGTCGCGAGGTAGTGGCGCGCGTCGTCGTAGATGACTTCGACCCGCCGATCATGGAGCACATCGTGGTTTTCCCTCGCGAAACGAGTGGCGACGGTGCGGGGGATCAGCGGCTCAATCTCGCAAATGACGATGCGCTCGATCGACGGGTGAGTGACGAACGTTCCGGCGGTCACGCCAGCGCCGCAACCCACGATGAGCACAGAGCGCGGGTGCGGATGGAGGAGGGCGGGGATGTGGCCGAGCATGAGCTGGAGACGCATGTCCTTGAAAAGGCTGGACGCCTCGGTTTTTCCGCTGACGTGGAAGAAGCGCCCGCCGGCATTTGATTCCGTGACCGCGACGGACGCGTTGATGCCCTCGCCAACAAACAGGACCTTGGCGGTGGCATCATTGGTGTGGATTTGTCGGCCGTAAGCGATGAGTTGCCACGGAGTGGCCGGTAGCCCGGCCGCGAGCAGGAGTGCGGCGACCGCGACCGACCCCAGCGTAAGCCAGCCGAACAGATGGCGCGGCGCAAAGGTGACCAGTGCGGCGATGAACGAGAGGACGAGGACGGCTTGCGCCGTGTGCTGGGTGCCGATCCACGGGATGAACAGCAGGCTGACCATCACCGCGCCGATAATCGCGCCGAGGGTGTTCGCCGCATAGACACGCCCCACGAGTCGGCCGGTATCGCCCCTCGATTCGGTCATCGCAGCCAAGGCGAGGGGAAAGCTCGCGCCCCAAAGGATAGCGGACGGCAAAATGGCCCACGCGCAGCGGATCAGATCGAGTTGGAACTTGAGCCCTGGGCTGGTGACGATCACGGGATCGATCGGCCAGAACGGGAGGTAAACCGCGAGGACGTGCGTGGCCCAGGCGATCCCGAAAACCTGAAGAATTTGGCTACAGCCCAACATGTCCCGTGCGCGGTGAGTGCTGCGTGCGACCAGCGCGCCCAGGGAGCTGCCGAGGCCGAGACCGGAGAGAAACACCGCCAAAATAATTGAAAAAGTGTAGACCGTGGCTCCGAGGAGCAACGAGAGCAGTCGAGTCCAGATGACCTCGCAGCCCAAGGCGCAGAAGCCCGAGAGTGCAATCGCCACGAGGACGCCGCGGTCGCCACCGCGCGTTTCCGTGGCTGGGGCGGGGGCGGCGCGGCGGGGGTTGAATTGTGCGGAGGCTGCGCCGTGGGGGAGCGTGCGGGCGAGCACGAGGGCGAGGCCGGCGATGGCGACGTTGACGGTGGCGGCACACCACGTGGCGATTGTCATGTCGTGGACCCGCAAGAGATAAAAGCCAGCGACGAGACAGCCGGCGACGGCGCCGGCCGTATTGCCGCCGTAGAATAAACCAAGCCAAGAAACGCCGCGGGGAGTGGCTTCGACCCAGCGAGCGATGGCGGGAAGCGTGGCCCCCATGAACAGAGTGGGAGGCAACAGGCAGGCGGCGCAAACGAGGCCGCGCAAGAGGATCCCCCACAGGCCGGGGGCGGCATTCGCCAAATATATTTGAGTGATGGCCGGCATCGCGTAGAGGACGGCGAGGCCGGACAGCGCGATGCCGAGTTCGAGCCACGCATAAACGCGCAACGGATGTCGCGTGGACGAGACGAGACGTGGAAGCGCGAGGCTGCCGAGGCACATGCCGCCCATGAACGTGCCCAATAACACGGCGAGCGATACGGCGGATGAGCCGACGACCAATTGAAGCAGTTGGAACCAGACAATTTCGTAGATGAGTGCGGCGCAGCCGCTGCCGATGAACAGCACGAGCAGCAGTGGCATCAGGCGAGACGAGTCCGTCGTTTCGTTGGCTGGGTCGTCCGCTGAACTCATACAGCAGCGTGCAAGGCCGTGAGCGCGGATGGGCTCGGATTGGTCATGCGAGGACGGACGCGCCGTGCAGCGCGATGTTGCGGTGTTTTCGCCGCACCACCTGCAGCGGTTGGCCTAGCGGGATTCACTACGCGGCCGGGCCACGAGCGTGGCGGGTACTTCGAGGGCGGTTCCTTGGCGCCTCCGGACAGATGTGCTCTCGTCGGGGAAGCTCCGTTTGCTCGCGACGTCTTCCCTCAAGCGGGCGGTCGCAGGGTTGGCGGCTACTTTGCTTCGTCACCGAGCGGACGTTGGTTGCTGAAGTTGGGACTGGCCGGGACGGCGAAGCTCATCGGGTCATCGGGCTGGGCGGGATCGAAGGACGTGAATTCGTCGACGATGAATTTCGCGAGCGGGAGTTTTTGATCGCGGGTGGCCCGAACGATGGCTTTCGAGAGTTCGTAGCTGGCGCCAAGGGCGGAGATCTTCGGAGTGCGGGTATTTACAAGGAAGGTGCGGGTGGTGGCCGGCGCGTCGAAGGGAACGCGGACGTTTTCGACCATCAGCCGGCGGAGTTCGGCTTTGATCGTGGCGTCGGTGAGAGGTGGAAAGGTGACGGTGACACGATAATTTCCTTCGGCGGGCACGGTGGCGGAGAAATAGAACGGGCGCGTGCTTTCGACGCCCACGGAGGTGGTCGTCACGGCGGCACCGGATTCGAAGCCGCAGCCGCGGGTTGCGGTAAAGACTGTTTCGGCAGTTACATTTGTGCCGATGAGGTTGGGGCTAAAACCGAAATTAACGTGAACGGTGGCGGAATAAGTGGCAGATGAGGGGTGGCAGGCGGCCACCGCCAGCGCGCACAGAAGGAGACGACGATAGAGGGGCATGCAAAGACAGCAGGGAAGGGTCGGGCCAGATGCACTCCCGAGTCGCGGCGGACCGTCGGAAACGGATGCTTTGGGGGCGGATCTCGGTCTGATGGAGGGGATACGGAGGCCGTTGCGGAGTTCGGCGGACCGAGGCTGCACCACCCCTCCCGGTGGAGGAATGGTGCGGTGGAGGTGACTCGAACACCCGACCGGCGGTTTAGAAAACCGCTGCTCTATCCAGCTGAGCTACCACCGCAGCAACAACTTACGAATCTATAGTATTTGCATGTTGTCAATCCATTGACAATCGAAGCCGTTTTTGCGACTATGACCGCATGAAACCGACACGGCTCAAGGTGCGGCCCTATCACCACTCGGCAACGTCAAAGTTCGTCGTCACATGGAGCACGGGCAGCCGCCCAAGTGCCGTCGCAGTGGGTGCCTGGGAGACGCTTCACCCGGGGGCGACGGCGGAGGATCGGGCGCGGTTTGCGGCGGGAAACTGGGAACGGCATCGGAAGTTCTTCGGCAGCCGCGAGGACGCGCAGGCGTTTGCCGATGGCCAAGAAAAAAAGATCACCAACGAGGGCTTGCGCGGCTTCGCCTTGCCCGACGAGGTGCGCGTGATGGCCGGAAAATGCGCCGAGAAGCTGAAGCCCTACGGCTACAACATTGAGCAGGCGGTGGAACACTTCATCGACTACATCAAGGTGACGCGGCGCAGTGTGACGGTTTCGGCGCTCGTGTTGGAATACAACGCGGCAAAAAAGCAGAAGGGGAACAAGGTGCGGTCGCTGAAGGATATTGGCTATCGGTTGAAGACATTCGGGGAAACCTTCGGGGCACGGATCGTGGCGACGGTGACGACGGCAGAAATTGACGACTGGTTGACATCGCTCGACCTTTCGGGGCAATCGCAGAACAACTTTCGGGCGGTGGTGCGTGCGTTTTTCGAGTATGCGGTGCGGCGCGACTACGCGAAGACGAACCCCGTCGTGAAAATCGACAAGGTGCGCGTCGAGGACAAAC
>CAMBVX010000119.1 GCA_945871085.1 Opitutus sp. GAS368
ACGATGAAGATGGTGTTGGCGCCGCTCAATTGCTCGAGGCCGGGGATGGGGGTATTCGCGAGGACCGAACCGGCGGTCGTCACCGTAGGCCGGCTGGCGGCGGGCAGCGTCGTCCACGAGCTGAAGGCATCGGAGTAGGTGAAGCCGCGGGCGAGCGAGCGGCGGCGCTGGTCACCGTCCTCGAAGCTCGCGTCAACGAGGGTCTTTTTCCATGGCTGAAAACGCAGCGCGGCGTAGGTGCGGCGGTGGAGATTTTCGTCGGGCTTGAGGTGCGAGCCACGATCGTCGTCGAGCCGCGCGAGGCGGAAGCCGAGTTTGTTTTTGATCAGCGGAAAATTCGCGTTGGCGCTGGTACGAAAACCGGAGTGGGAGTCGAGCTTGAGGTCGAGTTCGTAGCTCGGGCGGTTGAGATTAGCGCGCTGCGAAACGGCGTTGGAGATGCCGCCGGGATTGCCGAGGCCGTAGAGGATGGCGTTGGGGCCGCGCGTGAAGCTGATGCGCTCCGTGTTATAGATATCGGCGGGCGCGGTGGTGGGGAGAAAATCGCGCTGGGCGCTGGCGACGGAGAAGCCGCGCGACGTGTAGGCGACGCTGGAGAACAGGCTGCTGTTGCCGGCGGTGGTGCCGAGTTGCGGATCGTCGGTGCCGGTGTTGGGGACGAATTTGAAGACCTCGTCGAGCGACGTGAGGCCGAGGTCGCGCATGAAGTCGGGTGTGATGATCGTCTCGGCGACGCCGGTATCTTCGATGCGCGTTTTAAGGCGCGTGCCCGAGAGTGTCTCGGTGGCGAGGTAGCCGGTGTCTTTGGCTGAACTGACTTCGAAAGGGGTGAGCAGGACGGCTTCGTCTTTGGTCGCCGGGGTGCGTGTGGTGGCCGCAGTTTGGGCCAACAACGGGAAGCGAGCGGCGACCGCGAGCAGGGTGGTGACGACGAGTGACGTGGTGATTTTCTTCATGGGGTAGGGGGCGTTGGAGTGGTCGGGAAATATGCGCGATACCAGACGCGCTCCTCTTTGTTTTGTTTGTCAGAGGGCAGACCGGGGGGCTGCAAGGTATCGGTCCACGCGGCGAGTTTGCGGCGCAGAGCGGTGGCGCGGTCGGGCTGCGAAGCGGCGAGGTCGCGGCGTTCGTGTTCGTCGGTGCCGAGGTCGAAGAGACGGTCGGGCTCGCCGGATTTGTAGAGCAGCTTCCACTGGCCTTCGCGGATGGCGGCCTGCGACCAAAAGCGCCAGTAGAGCGCTTCGTGCGGAGCGGCGGAATTCCCGCCAGTGAGGTGCGGGATGAGATCGACGCCGTCGAGGTGCGGAGCGGTGGGCAGGCCGGCGAGGCCGTTGGCGGTGGCGGCGAAATCGAGCGAGGAGACGGGGTGATCGAAGACTTTTCCGGCGGGAATTTTTCCGGGCCAGCGCGCGAGCAGCGGCACGCGGATGCCGCCTTCGGCCAACATGCCTTTCTCGCCGACGAGCGGCGTGTTGAGCGAGCCGTCCCAGCCGCCCGCGTCGGCATCGAGCGGGGAATCGCGGCGGGAGTGGATCGGTGCGCCGTTATCGCTGGTGAAAAAGATGAGGGTGTTTTGATCGATGCCGTGAGCTTTCAGCGCGGCGAGAATTCGGCCGACGCCGTGGTCGATGCCGGCGATCATGGAGAGTGCGGCCCGGCGGCGCAGGGGCATTTCGGTGGGGAACTGCGCGGCATAGGCGGGCGGCAACTCCAGCGGTGTGTGCGGCGCGAAATAATTCAGGTAGAGAAAAAAGGGCTGCGCGTGGTGGCGTTGGAGGAATGCGAGAGCGGCGTCGGTCTGCACGTCGACGCGGAAGCGGTTATCTTTGCGCCACTCGGGGGCGACGTTGGCGCCGGTCAGATCGAAGTTCGCAAAATATTGGTTGATCTCGCCCGTGAAATAATCGTCGAAGCCCTGGGCTTTGGGCATGAACCGCTGGCGCTGGGCCTCGGGGATGACGACGCGTTTGGCAGCGTTGGGCTTTTGGTCCGGGAGGTGGGTCGCAGCCCACTTCAGGCAAAGAGCATTTGGCTCGAGATGCCACTTGCCGATCTGGCCGCTGGTGTAGCCGGTCGGTTTTAGGCGCTCCGCGATCGTGACCGCTGCGAGGGGCAGCGGCATGTCAGGAATCGTGTCGATGCCCAGACGTTGTTGATAACGTCCGGTGATGAGGCCGGCGCGCGAGGGCGAGCACTGCGGCGCAGTGATGTAGCCAGCGGTGAAGCGCACGCCCTCGGCGGCGAAGCGATCAAGGTTGGGTGTGCGCACGTCGCGTTCTTGGCCCTGCACGCCAAGGTCGGCGTAGCCAAGATCGTCGGCGAGGATGACGATGAGGTTGGGACGGGCGGCGGCTGGGCTAGCTCCGGTGGTGCACAACGCGCTGAGCGCGAGGCAAAGGAAGGCAGCGGAGAAGGGGCGCGAATTCATGGTCGGTCGCTTAAAGCGGCGCGATGCCGGGTGGGTTGGCCGGGGGAGCGATCGCGGGATCGGCGGTGACTTTGGCCCATTGGCGCAGGGCGGCGTAGAGGCGTTGGAGTTCCAGGCGATGCTGCGGTGCGCCGACGAGGTTTTTCATTTCGTGCGGATCAGAGCGGAGGTCGTAGAGTTCGAGCGGCGGGACCTTTCCCGCGAGGCTTTGCGGGTCCATCTCGGCAAGGATGCGGAATTGTTCTGGGAATTGCCCTTGGTGTTTCACGGTTTCGTCGTAGGAGCGGTTGCCCCACTGCGGCCAAAACTTGCTGTCCGCTTGGACCTGACGCCACGCGGGTGTGAGCTTTTCGCGGTAGATGAGTTTCCAGCGGCCATCGTAGACGCTGCGCTCCTGCATCCCGTCGTTGGGGAGCGGGCCGCGGTCGGAGATTTGCGCGAAGATGAGGTCATGGCCCTGGGCATTCGGCGCAGCGAAGAGGACGGGCTGGAGCGAAACGCCGTGCGTGCGCGGCAATGGAGGGAGGCCGAGCAGGTCGAGGAGGGTGGGCGTCAGATCGAGGGTGCTCGCGAGGGCCGTGGTGCGCGTGCCGTTCTTCGCGCCGGGCGCGCGGATGATCAACGGGGTGCGCAGGCCGAGATCGTAGAGCGTCATCTTGCCGTGCTGAAACGTGGGGCCGTGGTCGCCGAGGAAGACGATGATGGTGTTGGCTTCCTCTCCGGAGTCGCGGAGGGCCGCGAGGCCTTCGCCCAGAATGGCATCAGTGCGCTCGATCGCGGCGAGATACTCGGCCCAGTCCTGGCGGATAACCGGCGTGTCCGGGAGATAGGCGGGGAGGCTTACGTCGGCGGGGTTGACGCGGATCTTGACCTTGTCGCTGTTCGGGTAGGGACGGTGCGACGCGCCGATGTTGTAGAAGAGGTGCCAGGGTTTTCCGGCGTGCTTGGCGCGGCTGATAAACCCGGCGACCGTGGCGCCGTTCGTGGGTCTGGAGAATTCGTCGTAGGGAAACTTTTCGTTGGGCAAGACGTGCAGTTTGCTGGTCACGCCTTGGTAGTAACCGGCGGCGTGCAGGCGCTCGACGAGGGTGGGCAGGGCGTCGTGGATCCGATTCGTGCGGTAGAGGACGTGGTTGCGTTCGGCGGCGGTGACCTGCGACGCGGGTTTGAGGAGGTTGATCGTATTGTTGAGGATGCCGTTGGTGTGGTTGTGCAGACCGGTGTAGATCGCGGCCTTGGAGGCAGAGCAAACCGGATACGCGACGAAGGCTTGGTCGAAATACACGCCGGTGCGCGCGAGCGAATCCATGTGCGGCGTCTGGAGGCCGGGCGTGCCGAGGAAACTGAGCTGTGCGCCTTGGTCTTCGGTCAGGATGAAGAGGACGTTGGGGCGGGCGGGCACCGGCGCAGCGCCGAAGAGTGCGGGCAGGAAAACGCTGGCTGTGGCGAGAAACAGGAGCGGGGCGAGGCGTTTTTCCATTGGGCGAGGTCAGAGTTTATCAGCGCCTTTCCGAGATTTTCTCGGCGGTGCAGCAGACGGAGAAGTATCCGAGGTGGTTCGGTCGGTCCGCGTGTAGTGTTTCTTGTAGTCGAGACTGCGCTGCCGGAGCTGGCCGAGGGTGGCGGCGTAGGCGGGGTCGGCTGCGAGGTTGGTGAGTTCGGTGGGATCGCGCTCGCGGTCGTAGAGGAGTTCGGTGCCGTTTTGGTAGTAGTTGGCGTAGGTGTAGCGGTTGTCGCGCACGCCGAACCAGGTGGCGATGTTCGCGGGATTGCTGTGGTGCTCGACGTAGAAATCGGTGCGCCAATTTTTCGGGCGGTCGCCGTTCAGGAGGGGCCGCAGCGAGGCACCTTGATACTTTGCTGGGACCGGCACTGTCGCCAGATCCAAGATGGTGGCGGGAATGTCGAGGTTGACGGATGTCTCCTTCAGCACCCGGCCGCGCAGCTCGGATTTCATGCGCGGATCACTCACGATTAACGGCACGTGGATCGACTGGTCGTAGTGCGACCACTTGCCCTGAAAACCGCGGTCGCCCATGTAGTAGCCGTTGTCGGCGGAGTAGATGACGACGGTGTTTTCAGCGAAGCCTTTTTCTTTCAGCGCCGTCATCACGCGACCGACGATCCGATCCATGCCGGCGAGCATCCGGTAGAGGGCACGCAGGTTGGCGCGATATTTTTCGGGTGTGTCGTAACCCCAGAAATAGCGCGTGCGATTGATCGTGGTCTTCAGGAAATCGGGCGTGGCGTCGTAGTATTTTGGATCGGCGAGATTTGGGCGGATGGGCTCGACGTCCTCGAAGAGGCCATCCTCGGCGGCCGGCCATTGGTAGTGGTGGCCCGGGCGGCGGTCGTTGTCCTCGGCGTGGGAGATGTTGAAACTCATGTAGAGGAAGAAGGGCTTCGCGGCCGATTGCGCTCCGACGAAGGCGACGGACTTGTCGCCGATGATCTCATCGACGTGACGCGTACTACCATCAGGCATCTTCTTCAGGTAGGGGTTGCGGTGAAGCACCTCGTGGTCGTCGAACATGGTGGTCATGCCGTTGACCCCATCGGCCCAACGCACGTGTTGCTTGCCGTAAAAAGCGGTCTGGTAGCCCGACTGGCGGAGGAGCGTGGGGAAGCTTGTGTCCAAATCTTCCTTACGCACGGGAGTGCTGGGGTTGGCGTGGTAGCCATTGGTGGTGGTGGTCAATCCGGTGAAGAGGATGGCGCGGCTCGCCATGCAGATGGGGGTTTGCGTGAAGGCGTTTTCGAAACGCACGCCGCGCGCGGCGAGCCGGTCGATGACGGGCGTTTTGATTTGCGGATGGCCGGCGCAACCGAGGGAAGTGTTGCGCTGATCGTCGACGAGGACGAAGACGATGTTGGGTTTCCGGTCGGCGGCGAACAGTCCCGCGACTTGGCAGCTGAGGCAGAGGGTGAGCAGGGCGGGCAGTGATTTTCTCATAGGTGGGTGGCGGGTTTAAGGGGGTGGGGGGAGGGCAGGCGGATTTACTTTGATTTCAAGTGCAGCACGACGGGCGCATCGGCCCAAGCGGCGGGCGGCGTCAGGCGGGCGGTGCCGTTGCCGAACGATCCGGCGGCAGTGGATTTTCCCGTGAAAGGATTGAACCACTGCGCGCGCAACGGGGCGGGGGCGTTCGCGATTTCCAAGGTGAAGGCGGCGGGCTTGTTTTGGTAGACCACGTATTCGCGGCCCGGATCGGCGAGACAGCGACCGGAACTGGCGAGCGCGTTGGACGGTTGCAGTTTCCAGTAGGTGGTCGCGCGCCAGAACGCGCCGAAGTTCTGCATGTAGCCGTAGCCCTTGGCCACGTCGAGCGGGCGGATCACGTCCCACGCGGTGTAGGTGTAATAGTAACCGGTGTAGCCGCCGGCCATGGCGATATCCCAGAGCGTGCGGTGGGTGGCCTCGGCGGTCATCGCCGCGCCAAAGGTCTTGTCGGTCACGCCGCCGGGGCCGCACTCGTAGTCGGATTCGAAGTTGGCTACGGGCCAGGCGCGGCGGCGGCGCTGGGCGAGGATTTTCTCGTGTTTGCCGCCGGTGTGGTTGGCGTTTTTGCCGTTCACGTTTTCGACGCCGTGATGCTGGTCGGCGCGGAAGTCGGTCAAGCCGTCGTAAGCGCCGCCGTCGTTGGCGAGATCGTCGTCGTGGACGGTCGTCAGGTGCCGGTAGGGATCGCGCTCGCGGAGGAAGCGCAGCCAGCCCTGCTTGTAGGCGAGGTCTTTTTCGTTGTGCGCCTCTTTGGAGAAATCCCAGATCACATTGGGATAGGCGGCATAGCGGGCGAGGAGCGTGGTGAAGAAGAGGTTCTCCGCGTCGGAGTTTTTGGCAGGCCAGTTTACCTGCTTGTTGTAGACCTTGAGGTAGAGGTGCGCCTGCAGGCCACGTTCTTGGAGGGCGGACATCATGCGGTCGAAGTGTTGCCAGTAGGCGACGTTGAGGCGCGTGTGGTCGGGGGCTTCGTGGGTGCCGGCCCACGGAAAGAGGGCGGGTGGGCCGTAGTCGTCGGCGCCGGTTTTGCCTTTTCGCCAGTGGGTGTCGTGGGCGTAGGTATTGACGAGGACGTAGGTGAAGCCGTGGGCCGCGATCAGATCGAGGGTGCGCTTGATCGTGGGCACCGCGGGATCGCCCGGGTCGAGCGCCCAGAGCCAATTGTATTCGTAGGCTTGCAGGAAGAAGCGCGTGCCGTCGGCGAAGACGAAATGGTGCGGATGCGCGGGGTCGACGCGGAGCACGCCGTGGGCGTGGGGGCTGGGATTTTTCACGCCGGTAAACGCGGCGGTTTTTCCGTGCAGCTCCGGCAGGCTCGATTGCGTGACGAACGACCACGCGCCCTCGGCAGTGGGCGAGACGCGGATTTTCCAGGTGCTGTCGCCGTCGAAGAAACCGGGGAGGGTGAAGGTCTTGCCGTCGGGGCCGGTGAGGGTGGCGGAGAACGGCACGGTGAACGGATTGGCCGGGTGCGCCTTGGCGGTGAAGGTGAAGTCGTGGGGCTGCCAGAGCGGCACGGCGGGGAGCGCGGCTGCGACGCGCCCGACGGCGACGGCGGCGAATGCGAGGGCGAAGAACAGAAGCCCGGCAGGGCGGGCGGGGAGAGTGGTCATGGAAACGAGGGAAGCGGCCGGTTCAGGGTTCTGAGGCAGCAGTGGCTTTCCGTGAAGCGTCCGCGGCGGGGACAGACCCGGGCGAGACGAGGACGATTCCGGCCAGACAATAGGCGGCTAGGGAGGTCAGATCTTGTGTGAGTGTTTTCAACCGGTCGTATTTTTTGTTGATGCTAAATGGATTCGTTGCCGGTGAAAGGCGTGCTGGTTGCGGGTGAATTTCGAGCGGGAGCTTGGTCAGATCGCCCAGTCCTTCCGGGGTGTGGGGCTGGCCATGAGCGCGGTGGCCTCGGCATCGCCGACAATCGTGCGAGTTTTCGGATCAAGCGTAAGATTGCGATTCAAGTGGAGGGCGATGTTGGCGAAGTGCATCGTCTCGGTCAGGCGGCCGGCGTAGGCGAAGTTCGAGCGGCAGGTTTCCTCGCCCTTGATGGCGAGCAGCCAGTTGTTCCAATGGCTGGAGCGCTTGGTATTCACCTTGGGCGCGGTCGTGGCGAGCTCCTGCATTTTGATTTCGGGAATGACCCGGGGCGTGCCGGCGTGAGTGCCCATGAGCACGGTGGTCTTGCTGCCGCGGAACAGCGTGCCGCCAGCGGGCACGGGGGATTCAGCCTCCAGCTCCGGGGGACGAGGGAGGGTGATTTCCTTGCCCTGATACCAGTGAATCTTGAACTCACCGCCCGCGACGCTGGTGGGAAAGGTGAAGGTGATTTTCGCGCTGGCCGGAAAGGATGTTTTTTTGGGCCCGGTGGACTCAATCTCGATGCGGCTGGGACAGTCGAGCTGCCACACGGCGTAGGGTGCGTCGGCGTTGTGGCAAAACCAGTCGCCCAAAGTGCCGCAGCCGAAATCAAACCAGCCCCGCCATTTGGCCGGAAGATATTTGGAACTGTAGGGCCGCATCGCGGCGGGGCCGACCCATTGCTCCCAATCGAGTGCGTCCGGCACCGGTTCGGCGGCGGGCAGCGCGTCCGGATTGCTCCAGGCGATGTTTTGCCACGCGTGCGCTTCGGTTACGTCGCCGAGAAGGCCGGCCTTCATCCAAGCTTCGAGCAGCAAAATGCCGCCGCCGGAATGTCCCTGATTGCCCATCTGGCAGGCCAAACCGGTCTTTTTCTCCAGGGCCATCAGGTCGCGGGTCTCGGCGATGCTGTGGGTGAGCGGCTTTTCCAGATACACGGGTTTGCCTGCCTGAAGACAGTGCTTGGCGCAATAATGGTGCGTGTGATCGGGGGTGGAGATGATGACCCCGTCGATGGCCTTGCCGTGCCGGTCGAGCATGACCCGGAAGTCGCGATAAAAGGGAACTGACGGATTCGTCTCGCGCGCCTTAGTCGACCGGAGTTCGTCCACATCGGCAAACGCAACAAAATTGACCAGCTCGTTGTGTTGCAGGCTCTGGATGGCGTGCCAGCCTTTGCCGCCCGCACCGATGAAGGCGATGTTGAGGCGTCCGTTGGCGCTCGCGGCGCCGAAGACGGAGCGCGGTAGAATCTGGATACCGGCGAACGCGACGGCGGTTTTGGTGAGAAAGTTGCGACGGTTGATCATAGGGCGATTGGTTTGGGGCCGGCTTGTTTCGAGGGCGAGAAAGCGGAATGTTTCAATTGGGGGCGAATTTTCCGGGCGCGAACCAGATGTTGCGGAAGCGGACGGGATTGAGGTGGTCCTGCAGGCGCAGCGTCCCGGACTGGACGGGATTCGCGAAGGTGAGGCGATCCTGCACCAGCACGTTGTTGTGATAGACGGTGATGGTGGCCGGCTCGGTGACCTTGCCGTTGGAAACTTTGGCGCGCTGGATGTAAATGTCGTAGCTCTGCCAAAGGCCGGGACCGCGGGAGGCGTTCACCAGCGGCGGGCGATGTTTGTAGAATGCTCCCGCCTGGCCGTCGAAGTAGGTCGGGTTGTTGACGGAGTCGAGCACCTGCAATTCAGGGAAGCCGCCGATGAAGACGCCGCTGTTGCCGCGCCCCTGCCCAGCTCCTTTCACTTCGGGGGGCGTGGCCCACTCGAGATGAAAATGCCCGCTGGTGATGACCGGCTCCCGAGTGGAAATCATGCCGCTGCGCGGGACGACTTCCATGCTGCCGTTCTCGATTTTCCAGCGAAAGCGATTTGTTTGATCGGAGTCCTCCTTGCGCGGAAGCTGGATCCAGGCCGGGGCATCCCGCCCGCCGAAGAGAACCACGGCACCTTCCGGCGCAGGCCTGAGCTGACCGTCATATCTGGGCTCCACAACGGCCGGCTCCGGCCAGACTTTATCGGGAGCTTTGGGTGTGACCTTTGGACCTGTCCCGGCGTCAGCCGCAACGACATGAGACGCTGTGGAAAGAACGATGAGGAGGGCGAGGGAGAGAAATTTCGCGGCGGGGGTGGACATAGATGAGGAGTGGGAAAAATTTCTGCTCTCACGAGCAGGGCTACGGCGATTCGAATTCTTGGGGGCGCGGGCGGACGGTTGCGGAGAGCCGTCCCTACCGGTTTGTTTTGTAGCGGAAGTTGAAACGCCCGTCGGGGGCGGCGTCGCCGTTCACGTAGATGTCCATGAGGTCGCCGGGTTTTTGCGGGTTGTCCCACCATTTGAAATCGAGGGTGACGGCGTCGCCGGCGGGCAGGCCGAGGGCGGCGCGCGGGATGGCGAGCATGAGTTCGCTGCCGGAAATTGTGAGCTGCACCTTGGTGACTTTCTCCCACATCCAACCGCCGGTGTTACGCTCGAGCCATGTTTCCCGTCCGTCGATGCTGCGGTTGACGACCCAGTCGTAGCCTTCCCAGCCAGTCGTCCGTTTCTGGTCGGTGTCGAGGAGGAGCAGCATCCAGTTTGGGTCGGACGAGGGCGTGAGCGGACGGCGGGTTTGGGCGTAGAAATAGACGTGCGTCGCATCGCGGGCGACTTTCATGACGGCGAGGTCGTTGCGGCCGCTGGTGTTGACGTAGCGGCGGGCGCCCTGGCCGAACTCGCGGTGGTCGTCGTCGAAGGCGTGGTCGGTGAAGGCTGGGGCGACGTCGCGCCATTGAGCGAAGCCGGCGGCGGAGTGGAGGGTGGTCGGCGCGGAGGCGGCGGGCAGAGGAAGTTGGCCTTTGTAGCGGCGGACGCCGGCGACGAGCTGGTAGTAGTAGTGGTCGTGGTGGAGGCCGGTGACGGGCTCGATGTCGCGGCTGTTTTCCTGATCGAACTGATCGACGAAGACGACGGGCTTGCCGGGACGGCTGAACTTACCGGCGGTCCATTCGTTCCAGCCGGTGATCATCATGAACGGAGGATCGAGTTCCTGGGCGCGGCGCAGTTGTTCGGCGAAATTGTGCCCCTGATTTACTGCGCCGGGCGCAGTGTCGCGGCCGCCGGCGTGGAAGCTGCGGCCCCGGGCGTCGCCGTCGCTCATGTTGACGACTTTGCCGTCGGAGATGCGGAGATTTTGGGCGACCGAGACGTTGACCTGTTCGGCGATTTTGGGGTCGGTGTCGTAGCTGTAGACTTGCGGATAGGTGGCTTCCCAGTGCCAGGCGTTTTGGGTGTTCACCTGCGTGAACGGCCAGTGGGCTTTGCGGAGGGTGAAGAATTTTTTCACTTCGGGGCTGGCCATCTTGGGGTCGCAGATGAGGAGCGGCTTGTCCTGCCAACGGAACCAAAGATGGGGGTAGAGTCCGGGTTGATAGAGGTCTTTGAAAAGCTCGTCCGCGGTCTCGCCGGCCTTGGTGTTGACCATAAAGCAAATTTGCGGCGTGCGTCCGCCTTCGCGGCGAATCTGCGACCAGACCTCGCAGATCTTCAGATAGGCGTCGCGGTAGGTGCGGCGGTTGGTGGTGTCGAAAATGACGGTGTCGATGCCGGCGTCGGCGAGGAGCGTGGCGTGGCGGCGGATGACCCAAGGGTCCAGCGTGTTGTAGTAACCGTAGAGCGGCTCGCCCCAATAATACTGGGTGCGCGCGGGGCCCCAGAGTGGGGAGTTGGGTTTTTTCAGGATGTCCGGATCTTTGGCGAGGATGTGGGCGATGTTGAAGGCGGGCTCGGTGAGGGCGCGCTCGTGCCAGAGAAAATAGAAGATCCCGACGGTGCGATTCGGGCGAAGGCCCGGCGATTGGGTGGCCGTGGGTAAGGTGCGGTTGAGCGCGTCGGTCGCGGGCCAGGGGGTGCCGGGGTTGATCGCGGTCGCGGGCGTGAGCGGGGCATCTGTCGCGGAGGGTGCTAGCGCGCAACCGGAGAGGGCGAGGCCAATAAGTGAGGCGAAGGAAGCCCTGATTTTCATGGGGGGAGTTGTTTACGGATTCGTCAGTTCGGCGCGTTCGGCGAAGTATTTTTCCAGGAGAACGTCGAGGCGGGCGGTGAGTTGCGCCTCGGTGCCGACGATGAGCCAATAGCGGTAGCGATAAGTGGATTTCGGGCCGAGATTCACGCGATCGATCGGAGCCACGTGCATGCAGGGGCCGGCGGCGGGATCGTCGCTGGCGCCGCCGCCGTGCGGCCCGAAGTTCCAATGCTGGGTCGCGACCGGACTGAAGAGGGCGACGCCTTGGCCATTCGGGGCAAACATCGCCATCGCGTTTTTCGGAGGCCGGGTGCGGCCCCAGGGCGGGCCGGGCGGTTGCGTTTCGGGGCGCCACTGGCCCGCCCCGAGGTAGCTTTTTACCGTGCTAAAATTGCGGGTGAAATAACACGCGGGGATTTCTTGCGGGGAGAGCTTGGCCGGGCCCCAGCGGTCGCCGTCGGCGCGTTGCGCGATAAACTCGCAGCGCACCACGACGACGTCGGGCAGGTCGGGTTCAAAGCCAGTCCACTGGCGCATGAGGGCGGCGGCGGGTTCTTGGGGCATGTCCCAGAGATTTGGGACGGTTTCAGCGTAGAGTGTATCGGTGCCGATCCGTTTGAATTCCGTGACGCGCGCCCACGACGCGACGCCGCCGCCCTGAATGGGGTTCCACGACCACGGGCTCCACGATTTACTCTGGCCGTCGGCCCGGCGGTCGAGGCGGAGGCCGGCGTAGTAGGATTGCTGAATGAGGCGCCCGGGGTCGGCGGAGTTCACCATGTTTTTCGGATACGCGGACCACGAGAGCCAGGTGATCGCAGCGCCTTTGGCGCGGTCGATGCCGACTTTGACGGTGCCGTTGTCGAGGGTCAGGAGATCTTCGCCGCGCGGGCCGATGTTCGCGGTCGCGGCGCGGGAGGCGGCTGGCGCGAGGGCGAGCAGGCAGAGCACGATGGTAAGGGAGCTGCGAGCGTGAGTCCGCAGGCGGCGCTCCACGCGCTCACGCTCGCGGCTAAGGCGGAGAAGCGAAGCGGAGGCGTCGGCGAGCATGGCTGATTGGCGCAGGCAGGTTCGCTCACTTCGCGGCGGGCGAGGGCGTCCACCACGCGTCGAGTTGTTGGCGCAGCTCGCGGACCCGGTCGGGTTGTTGAGGCGCGAGATTGTTTTTCTCCCACGGGTCGGATTGGAGGTCGTAGAGTTCGGTCTGGGCGGTCGGGAGATTACGCGGGTCGGGCACGATGAGTTTCGACCAGCCCTGGATGATCCAGCGGTGTTGGAGGCTGCGGGTAGGGTCGTCGACGTCGGCGATGTTATGGGCGAGGGCCTCGCCATGAATCGTCGTGCGTTTCGCGAGGGCGATGGGGTCGGTGAGGTTGAGGCCAGGGAGGTTGGTGGGCGCGGGCGTTTTCAGCAGGGCGGCGAGCGTGGGCCAGAGGTCGATGTTGCTGGCGACCTGGGTGCGATCCATGCGCGGGGCGATGTGCCCGGGCCACGAAATCATGATCGGAGTGCGGTGGCCGCCCTCGTAGGGCGACTGCTTGGAGCGGGGGGCGAAGCGGTTCGCTTGGTCGGGGTTTTGAATCCAACCATTGTCGGTCGTGTAGAGGACGATGGTGTTTTCACGCAGGCCCTTTTGGTCGAGGTAGCTGAAGAGTTCGCCACAGGTGCGGTCGAACCATTCAACGCAGGCCCAGTAGCGGGCGATGGGTTCAGTTGGGGCGAGTTTGAGGTATTTCGCGAGCAGATCGGCGGGAGGGGTGTGGGGCGCGTGCGGCAACAACGGCGCATACCAGACCAGCCAGGGGCGGGCGCCGGACTGCTCGATAAACTGGGTGATTGGCGCGAGGCCTTGGCGGCCAATTTCAAGGCCGGCGCCGCCGTGCCGGTCGCCTTTGCCCGTACCGACCGTCATCGCGGCGGTGAATCCGGCGGTTTGCACCGGATCGCCTTCCCACCACTTGCCGGTCTCGAAGGAGCGATAGCCGCGCGCGGTGAGGTCGCGCACGAAGTTTGGGCGCGAGCGGAAATTTTCGATGATGGTGTTGTAGTAGCGCGCGTATTTCGGATTGGCGCGGCCGGTCTGGGCGTTCACGCCGGCGTCGGGCAGGGCGGGGTCGTTGCCGGTCACGCGGTGTTGATGGGGATAGAGACCGGTGGCGATAGTGGCGAGTGACGGACGGCAAAGCGGCACTGGCGAATAGCCGCGGGTGAATGTGATGGAACGTGCGGCGAGTTGGTCGAGCGCAGGGGTGGCGATATGGGGATGCCCCATAAAACCGTAGTCGGCCCAGCCGTGATCGTCGGAGATGATGACGATGACATTCGGCCGCGAAGCGGGGGCGGCGGCGGGAGCGGAAAGTACACCGAGGAGGGCAAGGAGGACGAACGGGAATATTTTATTCATCGGGTTGGACGGAGCAGACGCGGAGGTAAAGCGTGAGACGGGTCAGCGGTTGGTTCGTTGCTCCGCTTGCGACACGGCGAGATAGTCTTGGACCGAGTAGTAGGTGGCCTTGCCGTAGAGGCGGGCGTTTTCCTCGACGAACTCTGGGCTGTTGAAGCTCCACGCGTCGCGCTTGCTCGCCATGAGGGCGGCGAGTTGGGCGTCGAGTTCGCCGCGCAATTTGTCGTGCGTCGGATCGGCGGCGAGATTGGTCATTTGCGCGGGATCGCGTTGGTTATCGAAGAGCACCCAGGGCGCGTTTTCATGGCGCGCGTAGGTGTAGCGGTCGGTGATGAGGCCGCGCCACGGCATGGTGATTTGATCGGGCCGGTAGGGGACAAAAATCTGCAAGAGCACGGCTGCAGGGCCAGCGGTGGTCTGGCCGAGGGCCACGCGGGAGAGGTCGGCGCCCTGCATTTTTTCAGGCACGGGGAGTCCGGCGAGACCGAGAAGCGTCGCGGGCATATCGATATGGCTGAACAGCGTGTCGACCTCGCGACCCGCAGGAATGCGGGCAGGCCAGCGAATGAGACCGGGCACGCCGGCGGATTCTTCGTGGGGTTTGCGTTTCCGGCGCATCCCATGCGATCCGAGCATATCGCCGTGATCGGAGGTGAAGAGGATGATGGTGTTCTCGTCTTGGCCGGTGTCCTTGAGAGTTTGCAGGAGTCGGCCCACTTGATCGTCGACGGCGGTGATCGCGGCGTAGTAGGCGGCGAGTTCTTCGCGGCCGCCGGTCTTGACGTAGGTGGCATTGGGGGAATCAGGCCGACGATACTTGGGGGGGATCGCATTGCTGGCGGGGCGAGACTCGCTGTTCGGCTGCCAACTCTTCGGCATGGTGAGTTTCGCCGGGTCGTAACGTTTCATGTAGTCGTCGGGCGCGCCGTAGGGATCGTGGGGCGGTCCCATTTGCACCATCAGAAAAAATGGACGTTCGGCCGACTTCGTCTTGATGAACTCCACGGCAAAATCGCACGATGCTTCCGGTTCGAACTTCGGCACGAGAATCATCTCGGGCGTGTCGCGGAAATAATACGGGAGGAAGTGCTGGTGGTGACATTCGTAGGCCGCCCAGAAATCGAAACCCTGGCGGCGTGGTCCCGGTGGAATGAAGCCGGGCTCGCGCGGACCGCCGTCGAGGTGCCACTTGCCGACGAAACCCGTGCGGTAGCCGGCCTCGCGCAGAAGCTCGGCGATGGTCGTCTCCGATTCGCGGAGACGCAGATCGTTCGCCATCATCCCGTTTACTTGCGGATAAGTGCCGGTGAGCAAAATCGCGCGGGCCGGACAACAGACGGGGACGTTGGCGTAGGTGCGTTTGAAGCGGATGCCCTCGCGGGCCAGGCGGTCGATGTGGGGCGACTGAACATCGGGATTGCCCGCGACGCCCATCGCCGAGGCGCGCATCTGATCGGGCAACAGGAGAAGGATGTTCGGGCGCTGCGCGGGGGCTCCGTGGGCGGGCCCTGCTGTAAACCCGAGCGCGCAGGCACAAAAAAGGCGAAGTCGAAGAAGGTGGTTCATCGACTTCGCCGGATTTTTCAAGACGAGGAGTGGATGGTTTAGAAGCGCGTCGAGACCGACCCGTCAAAGGCGCGTGGGACGCCCCAGCTGTTGCCGGAGATATACACTTCGTCGGTCACATTCCGCAGACCGAAGCTGAACCGCACGTCGCGATCGGAGATTTTTGCGCTGTAGTTCAACACCACGTCGGCCTTCTTGTAGCCCGGGAAACGGTTGAACGACGTGTCCGGGGTCACTCCCGAACCTTGGCGACGGGAGCTCGCGTAATTTCCGGTCACGATGATTCCCAGGCCCTTGAAGATACCAGCGGTGATGGTGTAGTTGCTCAGGAAATTCACCCCGTGCGTGGGCGTGTTGGGGGTGCGAAGACCAATGGCGGCCGGCGTGGGACTGAAGACAATCTTGGACTCGAGGTTGGAATAGCCGACCACCATCCGCCAATTTGGGATCGGGCGATAAGAAAGGTCGAATTCCGCGCCCTTAATTTTATTTGATGCGCCGCTGGTGGTGTTGAAGCCGGGATGGTCCGGATCGGCGATGACCGTATTGGAGATTTCCTGATCAAAGGCGGTGATTGTCCCGGAAAGTTTGCCGCCGAGGAACTCGCTGAACTTCACCCCTACGTCCGTTCCCTTTCCGGTTAACGGATCGAGCAGAGTGCCGTCAAATCTCAACCCGGCGTTCGGCACGAACGACTGCGCCTTGCCGACGAAGACCGCGACATTCGGCGTAATCTTGTAGGAAGCTCCGATATGCGGCGTGTTCACTTTGAATTTGCTGGTAGGTAAAATGTCACGGCCTGCTGGCTTGTTACTGTAACCGTCGTCGTGGCGGGTGCCGGTGTAGAAAAAGAGTTTCTCATAAACTTGGGCCTGGATGCCGCCGGAGAGAGCGTCGTAGATGCCGTAGAATGGGTTGGGCGTGCCGAGCGTCGCGGTTTCAGGGCCACCAATGGTATAGTCGGGCCGGTCGATATTGAGCGGTGTTAGGGAATTCACCGGGCTAGTTTTGTTCACGACCATGAACTTGCCGTAAACACGCTCCCAGCCGGCATAGGCCTTCAGCTTCACCGGGCCAAACTCCCAATTACCCAACAAGTCGGCGCGGGCCGTGCGATCCTGATTAGCTTGGTTCAGGAACGTGAGGTTGGAACGGGTGATCGTGCGTGCGCCCGTCGTGGTATTGGTAGAGATCGTCTGGCCGAGGTTGGGATTGAACCGCGTGTGATGCGTCTCCGACTGAAATAGCGAGGCACGGAGCGACAGCCAGCGGGCAAAACGATGATCGACGGAAACTCCGGTCAACGCGGTGCCGATATTGATGAACGCCTTGTCGCCGTAGCCGTTGAAATCTTTCCGGGTGCGATACGGGGTGTAGTTGCCCACTCCCGGCCCGAGCGTCAGGAACAGAAGATTGGTGGAGGCATAATCCATTTCGCGTTTTAGATACTGGAAGTTAGCCGAGATCGTGGTGTCGCGAAACAACTGGTAGCTGAGCGCGATATATGGAGACCATTTTTTCTGATGCTCGAACTCGCGGAAGGAGCCGTTCGACTGATAGGCGGCTGCGACTCGGTAGGTGATTTTCTTGCTTTGGCCGACCTCGATGGCCCCGTTGTTTTCTACTTCCGTGCGGTAGGTGTCATAGGACCCAAAGGACTGGCGCAGCGCCGTAAATTTCTTAGCGGTGGGCTGCTTGGTGACGTAGTTGATAAAACCGCCCGGCTGCACTTGGCCGCCGAAGAAGGACGAAGGGCCCTTGATGATCTCCACGCGATCAATCGAGATTGGGTCAACCGGCGCGAATCCGCGCATGCCGTCGCGGTAAACAAAGGTCCCCGCCACGCCGCGTAGTCGCACGCCCAGGTCGGTCGCTCCGTTGCCGCTGGGGGTTTCGATCGTGCCGCCGGTCATCGCCGTGATGATCTGCGCCAAATCCGTGGCACCGATGTCTTGGATAAACTCGGCCGTCGCGATGTTAATGGTCTTCGGCAGGGTAAGCAGCTCGGTGCGAAAGCGGACGCCCGAGACAGAATTTGTCACGTCGTAGCCGGTGTCACTGGTGGAATTTACCACGAATTCGGACAACTGCACGGTGTTGGGGTCTTCCGATTTTTTGGCACCTCCGGGAGCGGGGCTAGTTTGGGCTAGGGCGATGGACGCGGTGAACAGCAACCCAAGAATGGAGGGCACACTGGTGCTGAATCGGTGTGGGTGATAAGATGTTCGTTGAGCAGTAATCATAACGGTGGGTTCAGGCTTACTTTACGGGTGGGTTAAACGGAGCAGGGACTCCGCGATCCGACTTGGGAACGGAAAACCCTACTTGTAGGAAACGATTCCTTTTTTCGCTTGGATTCAAGGGGAAATCTGGTGGTTTAGAAAATTCTGGACCATGTGGCGGCCCTCGTCGCGTGCCGTCCCCAAGATCCCCCTTCCGCTCTGCACTCAACGAGCGCTTCACCACCGCGTCATTTTCTCCATGAAATCAAAGTCCATCGCACAAGCCTACAAACTGGCGCGTGAGCGCTACGCCGCACTCGGCGTCGATACCGACCGCGCGCTGGCGAATCTCGCGCGGATTCCGATTTCGATGCACTGCTGGCAGGGCGACGATGTCGGCGGTTTC
>CAMBVX010000120.1 GCA_945871085.1 Opitutus sp. GAS368
GCTTGTGCCGTCCGGCGCAGCACCCGTTTCTTGCGCGCATCCACCGTGTGAACGCCCGGCACCAGTGCGCGCTCCGAGCGGGCCTTCACTTCGACAAAAACCAAGACTTCGCCGTCGCGACACACCAGATCGAGCTCGTCGCGGCGGTCGCGCGGACTCCGCCAGTTCCGCGCCACGACGACAAATCCCCGCTCACGCTGCAACCAGTCAGCCGCCAATCGTTCCCCCAGTCCACCGGTCCCGGCGATGTCTGCGTGGACCCCAAAAAATTTCTTCAACCAGGTGAGCATGTGAGTTGCACGGCGAGACGGGCGCATATAAACACCGCCATGCAGGTTTCTCATTGCGAGACCCGCAGCCCGCTGACAATCCCAGACCTCCCCTCCCTTCCCCGCGCTCACCTATGGCTTCCTCCAACATCGCCGGCACGTTGCGTCGCTCGCTGCTCATCAAGGTCATCTCCAAGCACACGCCGAGCCGCGAAGACGTTGCGTCGATCATTGAGCTGACCGCCTCCAAGGTCGTCGAGGCCCTGCAAGCGCAGTCGATGACGTTCTACTTGGTCGAGGGTAATGACATCGTTTTCAAACAGGTTTACTACTCGCCCACCCTCTGGGCTAACGACGCCACGAAGCAGAAAAAATTTGAGGACACCGCCACCAAGCTACTGACGCTGAAAATCCCGCTGGGCAAAGGCATCGTCGGCAAAGTCATCGAAACCGGCGAGCCGATTTTCTTTCGTAACAGTGAGAGCCAGGCACCGTTCATGACGTCCATGGCGCAAAACACGGGTTTTGATGTGCGCTCCATGCTCACGGTCGCACTGAAGACGACGATCACCCTCGGCGCGATTCAGGTCCTGAATAAAGAGCAATCCGCCGGAACCGACGGCGAGTTCACCGAACGGGACCTCGCTCTGCTCAAAGAAGTGGCAGAATACTCGGCGACGATGATCCACCGAATGGTGGACCCGAAGTTCGTTCCCAACGCCGAGGACACCGCCCGGTTCGTCTCAAAACTCACCGATCTTCCCTTAGTCACGAAGATCGAGGATATTGAGATCGACGACAAACTCATCGAAGTCACCGGCGATGCCGTCATCCGGCGCGAAGGGATTTTCCCCCACAAACGGCTGAGTCCGAACTCCGTCGCCGTGCTGATGACCAACCCGCTCGACTACGCGAAGCGCGAGTCGTTTTCGCAAGCCACCGAACTCTCCATCGAAGACGTCAGTGTGGTTTCCGCGTCCTTCTTCGAGAGCATGCTCAAGAAGTTTTTCAAGGACACGAAAGCCGCCGTGCCCGGTTCCGAAGACGTCGATATCAACGCCGTCGCCGATGTCATCAGCAATGCTTACAGCACCGACGGCGGCGTCAGTGGCGTCAGCGCGGCCGACCTCGAGAACGAGGACTCCGCGCCCATCGTGCAGCTGACGAACCGCATCATCGAGGACGCGTATGTTTCCGGGGCCTCGGATATTCACATTGAGCCGATGGAAAAGGATCTCGTGGTCCGTTACCGCATCGATGGCCTTTGCCAGGAAAAGCTCCGGCTCCCGAAGCAGGTCGCGAACTCGATGGTCACGCGCCTGAAGATCATGTGTAATCTGGACATTTCCGAGCGTCGCCTGCCGCAAGACGGCCGCATCGTGTTCAAGAAATACACCAAGAAAAATATCGATATCGATCTCCGCGTCGCGACCGGCCCGATGAACCACGGCGAAAAAGTCGTCATGCGTATTCTCGACAAGACCAAGAGCACGCTGCCGCTCCCGGCCCTCGGCTTTTCGGAAGAAAATCTCGCCCGCTACCGCGAGTGCATCCGCCAACCCTACGGCATGATTCTCCACTGCGGACCGACCGGCTCCGGCAAGTCCATGACCCTCTACTCCGCGCTCGGTGAGGTGAACACACCCGACGTCAATATTCAGACGGCGGAAGACCCCATCGAATACACCCTGGCCGGCATCAACCAAATGCAGATGAGCCGCGCCATCGGCCTCACCTTCGAGCGCGCGCTCCGCTGCTACCTCCGTATGGACCCGGATATCATCTTGGTCGGAGAAATCCGCGACAAGGAGACCGCCCAGATCGCATGTGAGGCCGCGCTCACCGGCCACTTGCTCGTCTCCACTCTGCACACAAACGACGCTCCTTCCACCGTCTCCCGCATGGGTGAAATGGGCATCGAGCCGTTCAACATCTCGGCCTCGCTCGTTTGCGTGTGCGCGCAGCGCTTGCTCCGGCGCGTGTGCAAGAACTGCAAAGTGCCCTACGAGGTGACCGGTCGCGAAAAGACGATCATGGAAAAAGCGCTCGGTTGGAGCGGCCAAGTCTTCAAGGCCAACCCCCAAGGTTGCCCGACCTGCAGTGGCACCGGCTACAAGGGCCGTGTGGGCATCCACGAACTGATGACCAACAGCGAGGAACTCACCGAAGCCATCAACAAAGAACTCGAAGTCGCCGATCTCAAACGCGTCGCCATGAAAAATGGCATGAAGACGCTGCACCAAGATTCGATGCTCAAGGTCAAGATGGGCCTGACCACCATCGAGGAAGCACTGAGCAACGTGCCGCCCGACATGATCAGCCAGCCCAAGACGGATTGACGCTCGCGCGGCCGGTCGGCCGCCACTCTAAACCGCAACGCCTCACTTCGCCATCGCCGGCCGAGACTTCCACGTCGCCAACTGCCGCAGCGCGGGCGGGTAGTCCGGCGTCCTTCGCAGCACCGCCTGCACGAGGGCGATTGCGCCGGGCTTGTCACCTGCGTCAAAAATCTCGCGCGCCAGCTCGGTTACCCGCCGCGCGCGTTCGACGTCCCCATTCACGTAAAGTCCGGCCGACGCCAACATCGCGGGGATTTCCCCTCGCCCTTGCGCGATGCGCACCTCGGCTAACCGCAGGTCACCATCGCGTTTTTCGAGCCAATCCTGCTGGGGCAATCCGGCCCGGATCTCGCGAATCAGGTTTTCAGCCTGCGTCCATTTTCGCTCCCGCAGTCGTTCGTCAAGCCGTTCAAAAAAGAGGCGTTCGCCCTTGGGCCGCGCACCCGCCGACGGCACTGGCGTCGGCTCGGCCGGCCGACGCGAGGCCAGGTCATTGGCCACGGCGGTTTTTTGTGCCTGCAGCCACCGACTGGCCGGAAATGAACCCAGGGCCAATGCGATCACCTCGCGCGCCGTCTCGATTCGTCCGGCCCGCCGCAGCGCCCCTACGGCTTGGCGAAACACCCTCATCGGCCACGGCCGGCCGCGCAAGAAATCCAACAGCGCACTCTGGGCAGCTTCCGTCGGTGCCGTCGCCGCTTCCACCAGCCGGCCCATCCACTGGTGCCAAGCCTGCTCCGCCACTGGCACCGGACGGCCGGGAGCTGGTTTCATCAACCTCAGCACCGTCGCGGCCTCGGCCCATTCGCTTTGCTGCACGCGCAACTGCACCGTCAATACGTGAAATACCGCCGGGGGAAATCCTCGTTCGCCGGCCGCTACGACACAGCGCTCAAACAGCAATCGGTGGCCAATTTCGGCGAGCGGCGTCGCCGCCATTTGCAGGTTCGCCACCGAACCGCCAAAACGAAACAAGAAGTCCTCGAGCGCCGCCCTCGCGGCGTCCTCCCGCCCGGCGAGGGCGCGTTGCACAATACCATAGACCGCCGGGCGTGGATCAGCGGGTGCCTGCGCACGCATTTCCTCCAGCGCGCGCTCCATTTCGTCCATGCGACCGGCTTCGCGGCTGACGCGCACGAGCAGCCGTCGAGCCGTTTGCACGTCGGCCCCCGGTCGCTTCGACCAAGTCTCAAGATATTCTGCCGCTTCGGCCGTCCGCCCCAATTCGAGCAAGGCCAAGACCCGGTGCTCTGACGCCAGCTCTCCCGGCTCCTCCGACCCAGCGAACGCGAGGGCCTCGGTCCCGCGCTGCGCCGCCATCAGTGCGGAAAATTTCTGCGCTGCCAGCCAACGCCGTTCGACGTCCGCCCGGTCGCCCTTGAGCAACGGCAGAAAGCGGTCGGTCGTGGCGACCACGAGGTCGTAGTCTTCGCCCTCCTCCGCCGCTGAAAAAAAACTTTGCAGATAGCTCCGGCCGGGAAACTCCGTCGTCAGACCGTCGCTCAATAGTTTCAACGCCTGCGTGCGCTGGTTGGCCATCAGGTAAAATTTAGCCAACGCCTGCCGTCCCTTCAGGTCCCCCGGATAGAGGGTCAGCCCTTGGCGCAACACCCGCGCGCCATCCGCCCACTTATTCGCCTTCAGCAAGTCCTGGCCTTCCGCAATAAACGCTTGCCCTTTCTTCGCCGCAACGGGCGCCCGGCGGACCGGATACCAGAACGCATCGCCGTAGGTGAGGATGCAGTAGGGATTGCGCTGCCAAAACGAAAACAACGCCGCCGTGCCCGCGAGATAGGACGCGACGAGCATCGCAAACAACCCCACCGTCACTCCCCGCACACTGATCGCCAAGCCGTCTTCGCGCTTGCCCTCCAGCCGGTCGTAGAGACCAAACACCCCGAAATACCACCGCCCCCGAATCACGTCCGACGCCCCCCAGACCAACTTAATTCGGCGGCGCTTCATCGCCCGCTAGCTCTTCGTGGTGTCGAATTTCGCTCCGCGCACGGAATCGGCGATGTTCTGCGGATGCGCCTCGATGTCGCCACGTTCGGCGTTGAACCGCATCGAGACCGTCTTCGAGACGCCCCGCTCTTCCATCGTCACACCGTAGATCGTGCTCGCCGCCGAGACGGTGCGCTTGTTGTGCGTGATGATGATGAACTGGGATTCGCCCACGAATTTTTTCAACAAGTCCGTAAACCGCCCGATGTTCGATTCGTCGAGCGGTGCGTCGAGCTCATCGAGCAAGCAGAACGGCGACGGTTTCACCATATAGAGCGCGAACAGCAGAGCGACTGCCGTGAGCGTTTTCTGTCCGCCGGACAGCAGCGTGATCCCCTTGAGCTTCGTGCCCGGAGGCTGCGCCACAATTTCGATGCCACTCTCCAAAATATCCTCGGCCGCGATCAACTCCAGATGCGCTCGCCCGCCGCCAAAGAGCGTGAGGAAGGTGTATTCGAAGTTCTTCTTGATCTGCTCAAACGTCACTTGGAACTGTTGGAGCGAGGTCTGATTGATCTCGTCGATCGCCTTGATCAGCTCCGTCTTCGCCGTCGTCAGATCGGTCACCTGCGCCTGGAGAAAATCGTGGCGCTGCTTCAGCTCCGCGTATTCTTCGATGGCGACGAGGTTGACCGCGCCCATGCCGTTCAGCCGCTGCCGGAGCGCATCCGTTTCCGTCTTCGTCACGATCCAGTCCGTCGCGTCGAGCGCCGCCAAATCCTTCTCCGTCGGCTCGCCCTTGGTATCCTTCTTCTTGCGGCGACGTTTGGGCGCTTCCCCCGCGTTTTCCGCGTTCTCGACCTTCGGCTCAGCACTCTCGGTCGCCTCGTCATCGTCCTCGTCGAGATCGAGCACTTTGACGCCCTCGGGCTCATCATCGGCATGCCAGAGCTGATGCTTCCAATCGATCGCCCCAACGTTCGTTTGAAATTCCCGCGACACTTCTTCCACGAGGAACAACACCCGCTGCCGATTCTCCGCCAACTTTATCTCGTGCGTGCCGAGCTGGCTGCGCGAAACATCCGCTTCCTGCCGCACGCTCACCTGGGACGACTCCAGCGAGTTAATTCCCCGCTCCACGTCCACGAGCCCGATCCGCACCGCCTCCACCTGTTCTTGGGCGACCGAAAATGTCTCCGCAATTTGTGCCGCCCGCGCCCGCTGCTCGGTGGACTCGCGCTCGAGCTGGCTAGTCTGCTCGGTCCAAGCTTCGATTTCCGTCTGACGTTGAATCAAAAGTTCGCTCAGTTGCAGCCGCCGCCGCTCCATCTCGCCCAAGCCCCGGTCCAACACCTCGACCTTTTGGCGCCGCTCCGCCAATTCCAGCCGCGCCTGCCCGAGGGTGTCGCGCTTCACGTCACGATCTGTGCGAATCTCCCCGATCCGCGTTTCGGTCTGTTGAATTTTTTCCCGCTGCTCGGCGGACACCGCGTGCGCTTCGGCGAGCCCCGTCTGCGCTTTTTCCCACCGCGCCTGCGCTTCATTCCGCGCGTGCTCCAGCGAGCCAAGATCACCCTCCATGCGGCCCAACCGATGGCCGGCGTCCTCGGCCGCCCGTTGCGCATTGCGCTGCTCGGCCTGCGCCGACGCGAGCGCCTGGGTGACCGTCAAGACGTCCGCCCGCCCCTGCTCCACCGTCTGCTCGGCCGCAGCCAAGCTGGCATTGAGCCCATCAATGACGATCTTCTGATCGTCGTGCGCCTTCTGATCATCCGCGAGCGCTTTGGCCGTTTCCCGCAGATCGATTTCGCGTTGAACGATACTGTTCGACGATTTTTTCGCGCTGTGATGCCCACCGTAAACCAAACCCCGCCGGTCGACCAAGTCGCCCTTGCGCGTGACGACTGCGAGAAAAGAAAACGCCGGGTTGGCTTTCCAATAATCAAGGAACGCACCCAAATCGTCCGCGATATACGACTCGTGCAACAACCCGATCGCCGGATGCGCCGGATCGGTGTCACTCACCGCCTCCATCGCTCGGACGAGCCCTGGCGGCAGCGCCAATCCCGCCGACTCAGGCTGCCGATATTCGGCAATATTTAGCACGGCCGAACCGATTTGCTCGGTCTCCAGCTGCGCGAGGATGCGCTGCGCCGTCCCGAGATCGCTCACGCTGATCGCCTCTGCGGCCGAGCCAAGAATGGCCTCGATTGCTTTGCCAAACTCCGGCTTCACCGCGAGCCCCTGCGTGATCGGCACCGCCTTCGCCCCCGCCAACGCCGCATCGAGTCGGCCTTGGAGCACCGCCTTCGCGCCCTCGCCAAATCCCTCCCACCGTTCCTGCAATTGTTGCAGTAAACGCAAACGCGCCGTGCGCTGCGCCAACGCGCGGTCGATCTCGGAAAGTTTGCGCTGCGCCTCGCGGAATTCCCGCGTGAGATCGGTGATCGCCTGCTGGGCCGCCGCCAATTGGTTGTGCGCCCGCGATTTTTCCACGAGCGATTCCTCGACCCGCGCGTCAGTTTCGGCGGCCCGCTGCGTCGCCCCAGTCACTTCCTGGCGCACGCCCTCAATCTCCTGCGCGAGCGATTCGTGCTTGTGCGCACTCGTCTTCTGATCGACTTCGTAACCCGAACAATCGGTGCGCAACCGCGCCACCGTACTGTCAATTTGCAGCAGCTGAAACTTCGCCTGATTCAGTTCTCCTTCAAGCTTGCTCAGCTCACCATCGGAGATCGCCAGCTCACGGTTGCGCTGCTGGAAAACGGCATCGCTGCTCCCGAGTAAACCCAACTGCATTTGTTTGTCCTGCGCCCCTGTATCCACTTGTGCGGACACCTCGCGGAGCTGCATTTCAATTTCGCCGAGATTGTCCCGCGACGACGCGAGCCGGTCGTCCAGGCCGCTGCGACGGATCTGCGCGAAATTGGCCGCATTTTCCGCCGCTTCCTTCTGAGAGCGCAGATCGAACACCGCCTGCTGCGCATCCTGCACGCGCTGGTTGAGTCGGGCCCGCTGCGTTTTTTTCTCGTCCAGCTCGGCTTGCTGCGTTTCCAGACTTTCGCGCCGGGTATCCGCCTCGGATCGCAACGCGACCACTTTGGCCTCCAGCGCCCCGAGGGTCGCGCTGAGTTCCGCATGGTTATAACCGCTCCACGCGAGAGCGAGGTGCCGCAGTCGGTGGTTGAGTCGCTTGTAGCGCATCGCTTTCGACGCCTGCCGACGTAAAGTCCCGATCTGCCGCCCCACCTCCCCGATCACGTCCGCCACCCGGGCCATGTTGGTGTCGGTCAACGCCAGCTTTTGCATGGCCTCGCGCCGCGCCGATTTATACTTCGTGATCCCGGCGGCCTCTTCGAACACCGCCCGGCGCTCCTCTGGTTTCGACGATAGGATTTGGTCGATCTGGCCCTGCGCCATGATGGAATAACTCGTCCGGCCGATGCCGGTGTCCATAAAAAGTTTCTGGATGTCCTTCAGTCGGCACGCCTGCCCATTGAGCGAATACTCGCTCTGCCCGTCACGGTGCACCCGGCGCATGATCTCGATCTCGTGAAATTCGCTGCCGAGCTGCTTCTCGCACTCGGTGAGCAGCAGGGAAACTTCGCAGATTTGCGAAGGCTTGCGGGTGTCCGCCCCCTCGAAAATCACATCCTGCATCTTGCCGCCGCGGAGGGCCTTGGCGCTCTGTTCACCCAGCACCCAACGAATCGCGTCCGCGATGTTGGACTTACCGCAACCATTTGGCCCGACGACAGCCGTGACGCCCGGTTCGAAGCGGAGAGTCGTGCTATCGGCGAAGGATTTGAACCCGTGAAGCTTGAGCGCCTTGAGATACATGCAGGGATGAAACGGGCAATTGAAGGGTGCCGCTTGCCCCCCGCAATGGAAAAACCGGAAAGTTTTTCCGCCCATCCCGCCCTGCGAAACCGGTCGCCGGAGCCCGCCCCAGCCCACCACTCGTGGCGACCGTGCCGCGACGGGGCCGGGGCTTCCGCCACGCCCCACGTAAAGACGCGCGGAATTGACAGTGCGGGGCCACAACATTGTCGGTGCTCATGTTGATCGCATCGAACGACCGCTCGGAGCGAGCGACCCAGCCAAAAGCCGATGGCCCACTAGCCGCCGCGCACCTCGAATGGCCCAGCCGATTGGTTAAACGCTGCCCGAGCACTCAACACGTCGGCGCGCTGGACCCGACAACGTGGATCGCCAGGTCGTCGGCGGTTTGGCACCACCTCGGCCACGAGTATAGTCCAGTGGACGTCTAGGCTGAGGGCTAAAACGATGCCACGGCCGACCAACCCATTGACGACGATGCAACCGCTGCGCTGGTCGCAGAAAGCTGTCGTCTCGGCCTGCTTTGCCGCATTGATCGGAGTGCAGGTCTTTCTTGTAACCCGAAACTGGCCATTCGTCGGGCACGACTACGCCTACTTTCAACCCCGCCTGCTGGACGTGCAGCTGCACTATGCCAGCAACGGCCCCAGCATTCAGTGGTAGACACCGTCCTGCGGCGCGGGCCTCCCTGCATTCGCTAACCCCCAGCACACGCAGTTCATGCCGGCGCAGATTTTCGTCCCCTGGATCGGTCCTTTTGCGAGCGCGGTGGCACCTCCGTCGCACTGATCGCGGCGGGTGGACTGCTTACCTTTGTCACGTGCCTGCGCGTGTTGGATTGTCGTTGGTTGATCGCACTCACCGCGGGTTTGGCCTTCTCGGCAAACGGATTCAGTCTGCAACGATTGCTGGTCGGCCATGTGTCGTTCGCCTTATTCCCGCTCGTAGCTGTCCTCCCTTTGTTGCTTGATCGGCGGACCCCAACGACGATGGCGGTCGGCCTCTTGGGCCTGCTTTGGGCTCTCATTATCTTCAGTGGTGGCTATGCGAGCCGCGCGAACGCGGTCTCGGCGTCTGCGATCTGCGCGGACGAGGGCCGGGTGTTCACGGCGCGAATCAGGCCTTCGCGGTTGGCAGCTTGAACCTCCAGTTCATTCTTTGCGCCCTCGGCTTCGTCGCGGCTTTGGAACTGCCGGCGAATCCTTTGGCCGTCGATCCAGCCCGAAAGGCGGAAAGCCCGATATTTGAACGCGCCGTTTTTAACTGGCACGTCCTTGATTGTGAAACCCGCCTTCATGGTTGCCTCCATGCAAGACGGCTCTGCGTCAATTCGCTGTTGTCAGAAAAACTGGCAACAGTGGCGCTAGTTTTTGGTTTACCTCTGAGAAACTGGTGCGGGCGGCGGGAGTCGAACCCGCCTCTCATGCTTGGGAAGCACACATAATACCGATATACTACGCCCGCAGAACCGCCTTCGTTGTGCGCACGGCCCGAAGGGCTGACAATGGAAAAATCGCGCAGTTCTCTGGCTCAAGATGGATTTCCGACCGATAACCACTGATTCGTCTTCCCCCTCGATCGCAGCTTACCCACGCCCCACGTTTCCCGCTTTTCTGGAGTTCCACACTCCGACCAGCGCTCCGCGTGGCATTGCCGGTCTTCTCCTGAGTCTCTCAGGCAGTTTGCCGGCCGCCGAGGCGCTGCCGCCGGGATCACCGGCCCAGCCAGTCCTCGGTCGGCGGGACCACGGACAACTACCCCTATTCGTTTCTCGACGATGACCAACAACCGACGGGCTTTGCCGTCGAAGTATTCGCCGCCGCCGCCCGCCAGATGAACGTTAGCCAGGTATCCGAAAAACAGCGCACGTCCGCGGGCGCGCCACCCGTGATACCACCGGCGAGATCAACGGCCTCTTCGGCCCGGTCCAAGACATCACCGCGTGGCGCGAGGCCGAGCGTGCTTTGCAGAGCTCAGCACGTCTGCTCCGCGCCATTTACGATAATATTCCCTACACTATGGGCGTTGTCGAATATCGTGAAAAATCTTGGCGCAACGTCTCGTTCAATCCCGGTGCCCTCAAATTATTCGAACTTTCCGCGCCACCCGCCACCGGGCTCACCCTCGCCGAACTTGGCGTGAGCACCCCGCTGCAAAAATTCTGGGCCGCGCTTTACCCTCGTGCCCGCGGCACCGGCAGCACCATGACAACCGAACGCCCTCACGCCGAAAAGCAGCGCGACTACCTGATTTCCGTCGTGCCGCTCGGTCGCCCCGGCGGGCATGATCGGTGCTGTTTTTCGTCCAGAACGTCATCCTCCGAAAACCAAAGGGTGCCTAGATTTCTGAAGGGCGTCGCTTGCGGGCCATCGGCGAGCTCGTCGGCGGCATCGCCTACGAATTCAACAATCTCGTCCCCCCGATTCTGCTCAAGGCCGACCTGCTCAAGGCCGAGTGGAGCTGCGAGCCTGCGCTCATCAGCGAATTGCAAATCATCGACAATACCGCGCGGCGCTCGGCCGATCTCACGCGCCGACTCCTTACGTTTGGTCGCCGCACCGAGGTGCGCCCCACCACTTTCGCGCTGCCCGCCATCATCGATGGAAATTCAAGTTACTCCGCCAGACCATCGATCGTTGCATCGTGCTGGAGGCCGAGCTCGCCACCGGCCTCCCGGCGCTCTACCTGCACTGCGGAGACGTACCGCAAATCCTCCTCAACGTCCTGCTGAACGCCCGCGACACCCTCGTCGATAAACTGGCCGGTCCGTCGTGCGTCGAATGGAGCCCGCGGATCCGCGTCGAGGCGACCGCTCTGCCCGCCAGCGCGCCCCCCCTCGACTCGACCAAACCGAGCCCGTCCGCTTGGATTAAGTTCACCTGCCGAGACAACGGCACCGGCATGGCGTCAGACGTCCTCGAGCGCATCTTCGGGCCCTCGTACACCACGAAGCCCGTGGGCCAGGGCACGGGCTTCGGTCGCGCGACCGTCTGGCATCTCGCCACAGAGATGGGTGGTCGCGTCACCGAGATGGGCGGTCGCGTCGAGGTTAGTTCCACCCTCGGCGCCGGCACGGCTTTTACCCTATTTCTCCCCGTATTTCCCCTGAACCCGAGCTTGCCCGGAAGTCAGTCTCGCCCTTCGCCGCGGTGGCGATCACGTCCCCGCCACTCCCGGTTCCGCGGCCCCATGTTCTCGTGGCGGAAGATGGTCCCGCGATCGCCCAAATCGTCGTCCATGTTCTCCGGCTCCTCGGCTGCGATGCCACTCACGGGTCGGACGGCCAAGCGGCCACACCCAAACTCGCCACCCCGTCCGCCACCGACCAAGCACTCGTCCTTGATTTGAATCTGCCCGGAATCACGGGCGTCGATGTGCTGCGTCAAGCCCGCCCGCATTCGTTTCCGGGCCCCGTCATCATCACCAGCGGTCGCATCAGCGCCGACGCCCGCCGGGAACTCCTCGCGCTGCGGGTCTCCACTATCCTGCAAAACCGTTCGCCGTCGACCAACTGATGTCCGCCCTCGCGCGCGCCGGCATCACGCGTATCCCCACCGCGTAGCGCGCCGCTGGCGAATTCCCGCAACTCACGGCGCCGCTGGCGCTCCACCGTTCAGCGATAATTTCGCCGCGCTTCGAGCGCGCTTTTCAGCGTCACGGAGTCGGCATACAGAACTCCGCCGCCGCTCGGCAAACCGAAGCCGATCCGCGTGACGTTCAGCGATCGCTCCGCGGCTATCGTCGGCAAATGCTCTGTCAGATAATGGCACGTCGCCTCGCCCTCGACGTCGTTCGACAATGCGAGAATCAGCTCGCCCACCTCACCCGCCTCTACCCGCGCCCGGAGCGACGCGAGGTTCAGCTCATCCGGCCCGACCCCGTGGATCGGCGACAACTTTCCGTGCAGCACGTGATACGATCCTCGATACGCTCCGCTGCGTTCGATCGCCACCAAGTCCGGCACATGCTCGACCACGCACACCACCGAGCGGTCGCGCCGCTCGTCGACACAGACCGCACAGTGGTCCGTCTCCGCGAGATTGCCGCAGCGCACACAGCGGCGGACCGCCTGCGCCGCCTCTTCCAATGCCGTCACGAGCGCCGCGAGCTCCGCTGGTTTCTCAACCAGCAGATGGAGGGCAATCCGCTCGGAGGAACGGTAGCCCAAGCCCGGCAGTTGCTTCAGATGCTTTTGCAGCTTTTCAAACGCCGGCGTCATCGCGATCGGCGGGTCGCCGCTTAGAAAGCGCCCGGCATCTTAAATCCGGACGTCACCTTCTGCATTTCACCGTCGTTAAAATCTTTCGCCTGCTTCGCCGCATCCTGAACGGCCGCCAGCACCGTGTCGGCCACCACCTTCGCGTCCTCTTTCAAAAACTCCGGGTCCAACGTGAGCGCGAGGAACTTGCCCGCACCGTTGACCTTGAGCTTCACCGCGCCGCCCCCGCTCACGACGTCGATCTCCTTCGCCTCGAGTTGGGTTTGGAGCGCCTCGATCCCGCGCTGCATTTTCTGAGCTTGTTTGAGAAGTGTGCCTACACCGGCCATAAATTTTGATGAGTTAAGGGTTGAGCAGCAGAGTTGAGAGAGCGGGCCAAACCTAACGCGACAATATTTTTTTGTAGCCCTCCCGGAAAGTCGGATATTCGGGATGCCATCCCAGCAACGCTCTCGCCTTCGCATTCACGATCACGCGGTCAGGTGTCACCTCACGCCGTCCGGTGGCGGGCAGCCCCGTGAAACGCGGCGGCGGCACGCCCAACCGCTCGGCGAGCCACGTCGCGATCTCCGCCTTGGTCGCCGCCGCATCGTCCGCCAGATTGATGATTTCATTTCCCACTGGCGACGGCGCACCAAAGGCGGCCCAAATTGCCGCGCAAATGTCATCCCGATAAATCAAATTGAGCCGGTTGTCACCGCGCCCCGCAACCTCGCCCGATCGCACCTGCTCCAGCAAGTGGTGCCGGCCCGGCCCGTAGATGCCGGCCAGTCGCAGCACGAACCAGCGCGTGCAGGCCCCGTTGTTCGCCCGCAAAAAACTTTCCGTCTCGCGCAAGATCCCGGCGCGCTCACCCGGCGCATCCGCCGCACTCGTCTCGTCAACCCTCGCTCCCCCGCCCTGCCCATACACCGACGTGCTTCCGGTGTAGACGATCGTCCCCGCGACACCGCCCGACCGCGCCCACGCCAAGATCGCCCCCATGCCTTCACGGTAACTTTGCCGATAGCCTTCGATCCCGCCCCCACCGGAGCTCACACAGTTCAACACGAAATCCGCACCGCCTCTGATCCGCTGCTGCCAAGCGCCACTCGTCAGTTCTGCCACCACGACGTCAATCCCCTCCTCCCGCAGCGCCGTCGCCTTTGTCGGATTGCGCGTCACGGCGATCACGCTCAACCCCCGCGCCACCGCCTGCCGGGCCACTTCGGCGCCCACATACCCCGCGCCAAAAATTATCAGTCGTTTTCCCGAAGATTTTCCGTGCGCGTCGTGAGTCATACGTGCTCAAATCACACCATGCCGACGGTTCCCGCAATCCTCGCGACGGAGTTTGGCGCAATCGCCACTTCCCCTCGTCCTGTCGTGGCTCCGGAAAATCCGCCCGCCTCGCCGGTCCGCAGACAGTTTTCTCCCGAAAAAAGGCACCTGCGGCGATGCTCCTTGAAATGCGCGTAAGCCCTCGTTTCATCAACGAGGTTGCAAAGTCATTCTGCTTACATTCGCCTATTATTGCTAGGGTTTAGACCCCAGCGCCCAGCTCGTTAGTGAGGTCAATTCCCCTTCCCCTCTTTCGTCACTCTTTCTGGAAGTGACGGGGCGAAGCCGTCCTTAATAAAAATGCGCTCCCTTCGCCATGTGCGGCATCGCCGGAATCATTGATCCGGCCGTAGCGCCCGTCGTCCGGGCAGACCTCGTCACCCGCATGTGCGACGCCATGCTCCATCGCGGACCCGATGATGCCGGCTTGGAATCGCAAAGTGACGCGACGATCGGCATGCGCCGCCTCGCGATCTTCGACCCCGCGAACGGCCATCAGCCGATGCGTTCACCCGACGGCCGTTACACGCTCGTCTTCAACGGCGCGATCTACAACTTCCGCGGGCTCCGCGCCGAACTCGCCGCCACTGGTTGGGCCTTTCGCACGAACTGCGATACGGAAGTCCTCCTCGCGGCCTACGCGCACTGGGGCGAGCGCTGCCTAGTGCGCCTGCGCGGTATGTTTGCTTTTGCCGTTTGGGACGACCGCGAGCGCACGCTCTTCCTCGCCCGCGATCCGTTCGGCATCAAGCCCCTCTATTACCGCCACGAAGGCGCCCGCCTGCTCTTCGCTTCAGAACTCAACGCGCTCCTCGCGTCCGGCAGCTTTGCCGCCGAGATCGATCCGGTTTCCGTCGCCGACTACCTCGCTTGGTTTACCGTGCCGGCTCCCCGCACGATTTACCGGGATGTGTTCAGTTTGCGCCCCGGCGAATGCGCCACCTTTCGCGTGGGCCGTCTTGATATTCGCACTTGGTGGAATTTCCGCGCCATCACCAGCGACACCAAGCCCTGCGCCACGCGCGAAGAATTCTCTCGGGAACTGCGCGCTCGCCTCGAAGACAGCATCCGCGCCCATGTCGTCGCCGATGTTCCCGTCGGTGCCTTTCTCTCCGGTGGACTCGACTCCGCCGTCGTCGCCGGCCTGATGACCCGCGCGAGCGGCACCCGCCTACGAACGTTCTCCATCGTCTTCGATGAATCCGATTTCTCCGAAGCCGCGCACGCCGAGGCGACCGCGCGCCACTTCGGCACCGATCACCAGGCGAGCCTCCTGACGGGTGCCCAGGTTGCCCAAGATCTCGATACGCTCCTCGCCTCGCTCGATCAGCCCACCGGTGATGGCATCAACACCTACTATGCCAGTCGCGCCGCCCGCGCCGGCGGCGTCACCGTCGCGCTCTCCGGCCTCGGCGGCGACGAACTGTTTGGTGGCTACCCCTCATTTCGTGATTTACCACGCATCGACCGCTGGCTCCCGCTTTGGCGATCCGTCCCCTCCCGCCTGCGAGCGCGCGTCGTGGCGCGCCTGCACCGGGGCGACACCCGCCGCCGTAAACTCGGCGATTTCCTCGGTCACGCCCGTGATTTTCAAGAGCTAAACTCGCTGCAACGCCGCGTCTTTTCCGAACCCACACGCCGTTCGCTCCTTGGCGATGATGCCCTCGCCGCCCTCGGCGCCCGCACCCCGTTCCATCCTGAACTGTCCTCCCTCACGGCCGACCTTACTGGCGCCGGCGCCTTCGAGGTTATGAGCGCGTGGGAACTTCGCACTTACATGGCCGACGTGCTGCTGCGCGACAGCGACGTGATGAGCATGCGCCACTCCCTCGAGCTCCGCGTGCCCTTCGTGGATCGCCCGCTCATCGAGTGGCTCTGGCACCAGCCCGCGGCCTTCAAGTCCGACCCGCTCTTCGCGAAAACGTCGCTCAGCGAGGCCACCCGCGACCTTCTCCCTCCGGGCTTGGCGACTCGCCGCAAACAAGGTTTTAGTCTCCCCTTTCCCATCTGGATGAAACGCGAGCTCCGTCCCTTTCTCGACGACACGTTTTCCGACGCGAGTATGGCCCGGAGCAATCTTTTCGCCCGCCCCGCCGTGCAGAAATTATGGAGCGACTTCCTCACCGGCGACGACACACGCCAATGGTCCCGCGTCTGGACCCTCGCTGTTCTCATCGCCTTCATCAATCGGCGAGGCACCCCTCCCGCGCAGCACCGCACCCCCACCGCTCCGATCCACGTCGCCCGGGCCGCGCCGGCCGCGCTCCCCACGCCCAGCCCCCCCCCCCCAGTTCCCCGTTCCCGCCGCCGAACGATTCGGTCGCGCACCCTGCTCCTCGCCCCGGAAATCTTTGCTTCCGAGGGCGGTATCCCGCGCATTCTACAAGCCTACCTCAAGGCCCTCTGCGACCTCGCCGCACCTGACGGTGCCGTGCGCCTACTGGCGCTCAACGACTCGCTCATCTCCTCGAGCGAAGTGCGTCGCCACAGCAACAGCACCCTCGAAGATGTTTTTGTCTGCGCGCGCAACAAGCCCCGCTTCGTGCGCGCCGCCCTGCGCATGGCCCGCGGATGTGAACGCCTCGTCTGCGGCCACGTGCGACAACTCCCCGTCGCGTGGCTGGCCAAACGCCTCAACCCCCGCCTTCGCTATTACCTCGTCGCACACGGCATCGAAGTGTGGGAACCGTTCAGTTTTGCCGAACGCGTCGCGATTCGCGGCGCCGAAAAAATCCTCTGTGTCAGCGACTACACCCGCCGTGAGCTCTTGAAATTCTGCCCGCTCCCCGCCGGCCGCGTCGTGGTGCTCCCCAACGCTCTCGACCCGGGGTTCGAAATTTCTCCCGGCAAACCGCTCGCCGAATGCGCACCGGTGATTCTCGTCGTCACCCGCCTCACCTACGCCGACCGCTACAAAGGCGTGCAAACGATGATCGAAGCCATGCCCGCGATCCGGGCCGCCCTTCCTCACGCCACACTCCGCATCATCGGCCGCGGCGACGATCTGCCCCGCCTTCAATCCGTGCGCAACCGACTCGGACTCCACACCGCCGTGGAATTCCTCGGCTTCGTCGACGACAAGCGACTGACCGCCGAAATGCGCACCTGCCGCCTCTTCGCGCTGCCGAGTAAGAGTGAAGGCTTCGGCCTCGTGTTCCTCGAAGCGATGGCCCAAGGCCGCCCCTGCCTTGGTGCCCGCGCCGGCGGCGTCCCGGAAGTGATCACGGAAGAAACGGGTGTCCTCGTCGACTATGGCGACGTCCCCGCCCTCACCGCCGCCGCGATCACCGCCCTCCGCCGCGACTGGGATCAAAGCATCATCCTCGCCCGCGCGGCTCATTTTTCCTACTCGCCATTCAAAGCCCGTTTGGCCGCCCTTCTCGACCGATGAGCGTCGCCCATCCCGCCGTTACCACCGAAACCGTTATCGAGCCGACCCACGGTTGGCGCTTCATCAAATGGCGCGAACTCTGGGCCTACCGCGATCTCCTCTGGTTGCTCGTGTGGCGCGACTTTGCCACCCGTTACAAACAGACCATTCTCGGCCCGCTCTGGCATATTTTTCAACCGCTTCTCACGACCGTCGTCTTCGCGATCGTCTTTGGACAAATCGCAAAACTCCCTACTGACGAACTTCCCCCCACGCTCTTCTACCTCTGCGGTCTCTTGGCCTGGAATTATTTCTCGCAGACCTTCAACTCCACTTCCGCCACCCTCACGGCCAACGCCGGCCTCTTTGGCAAAGTTTACTTCCCTCGCCTCATTGTCCCGCTCGCCGGTGTCGTCTCCAATTTTTTCTCATTCTTCATCCAGCTCTGCTCGTTTTTGATCGTGCTGATCATTTACCGCTGGAGTCACCCAGGAGTGACCTACGGCCCGCGATGGGAAGCGCTCGTTTTTGTGCC
>CAMBVX010000121.1 GCA_945871085.1 Opitutus sp. GAS368
CGCACGATCGACGCCCGCATCAGCGCGGGCATTTCGCGCGCCGCACCGCGCCTGAGCGAAGACGGTATGAGCCGCGGGGCCGAGGCCGTCCATACGCTCCTCGCCGACGCCGCACCCTTTGCGCCGGCCCACTTCGTCCTCGTCGCGACCAGTGCCGTCCGCGATGCCCACAACGGCGCCGACTTCATCGCGCGCGTTCGCGCCTTGACCGGCCACACCATTCGAATTCTCACCGGCGACCAAGAAGCCAATCTCATCGGCCGCGGTCTCACGTGCGATCCTGCGCTGACCACCCTCCGCGATTTCTACGTCTTCGATCTCGGTGGTGGCAGCCTCGAATGCCTCGCGTTTCGCGACCGCCAAATCGCCCAAGCCGTCAGTCTCCAGCTCGGCTGCGTGCGCCTCACCGAAAAATTCGTCGCCGATCCCGCCGCTCCTTTCGCCGAGCCCGCCGCCTCCGAAATTCCCCGCCACACCCGTGCCATCGTAGCCGCCTCCGGCTTCAGCTTTTCGCTTCCGGCCCGCGCGGTCGCTCTCGGCACCGGGGGCACCGTGACGACCGTGCGCGCCATTCTCGCCGCCCGCGACGGCACGACGCTCGATCAGATTGGCACCCTCGTTACCCTCCCACAGCTCCGCAACTTACTCGCTGAACTGGGCTCTCTTTCACTGAGTGACCGCCAACAAATTTCCGGCCTCCCGCCCGCGCGCGCCGACGTGTTTCCCACCGCCCTCGCCACCATCATCACGCTCGCCGAGCTCGGTGGCTTCGACGCCTTCCACCACTCGCTCTACAATCTCCGCTACGGCCTCGCCGAAGAAACGCTCGCGCGATGAGCTCGCTCGGCCGCCTCGTCCTCGCCTCCGCCGCGCTCGTTCTGGCTCTGGCCACCACGTCAGCCCAGCCAAACTCGACGCTCATTCCGTTGCCTGCCGGTTGGCGCCTCGCGCGCGAGTTGATGACCGGCTTTCCCGCTGAAGGCCTGCAACTCTACGTGCTCGAAACGACCGCCCCCGCCACTCCCGCGAGGGTGTATTGCGTCGCGTGGGACACCATGGCGCCGACCGTTGCGTTCAAACCCGTGCTCACCGCCACGCCGCGCACGCCCACCCAGATTGCCGCTGCGGAGACGGGCACCGTTTACGCCGCGATCAACGCCGGCTACTTCGGCGGCAACCAATCGTTCTCCTTGGTCCAACACGCCGGCTCGGTTCTCTCCGCCAACGTGAAATCGCTTTCGCGCACCTTTCAGGGTGCCGCCACCACCTACTTTCCCACCCGCGCCGCCTTCGGGATCACCGCCGGCGGTCGCCTCACCACCGATTGGATCTATAGTATCGGCTCCGGCACCACACCGATCATCGCTTATCCATCACCGAGCCCCAACCGCCTCAACGTCGCACCGCTACCCGTGCCCACGGCCGCGTTTCCCTCCGGTGGCGTCCCTTGGCTGATGGACCACGCCATCGGCGGCTCCCCCATGCTCATCAAAGACGGCGAGGTCCGCGTGACCGATCAGGAAGAGCTCATCGAGATCAACAACACGACTCCGCGCGCCCGCTCCGCCATCGGCCACACCGCCTCCGGCATCGTCCTCCTCGTCGCCGCCGAGGGTGACAATTCCCCTGGCCCCGCCGGCTTCAACCTCGTGCAGTTTGCGAATCTCCTGCGCACACTCGGCTGTGTCGGCGCTATCAACCTCGACGGTGGTGGCTCCACGTCGCTCGTAGTCGGCGGACGTCGCACCGTACGCCCGAGCGATGGCAACGAGCGCCCCGTCATCTCCGCGCTCCTCCTGATCGATCCTCAGACGCAGACCCCGGTCGCCAGCGTTCCCTCGATCACACACCAGCCGTGGGATCTCGCCGTTTCCACCGGCACCTCCGCCATTTTTCAGGTCGCTGCCTCGGGTGGCGGACTCGCCTACCAATGGTCCTCTCCGAGCGGCCCAATCCCCGGTGCGACCCAAGCCAGTTACACTTTTCCCGCTGCTACACCCGCCCACGCCGGCACCTACACCGTTACGACTTCCAATGCGCGCGGCACCGTCACGAGTCGCGCTGCCGCCCTCGCCGTCGTCACTGCTCTGCCCGCCGAACTCGCCAATCTCTCCACGCGCGCCGACTCCGGCCTCGGTGCCGACGTCCTCATCGGCGGTTTCGTCGTCCGCACCGGTCCCGCATTCATCCTCGCCCGCGGCGTCGGCCCCGGCCTCGCGCCGCTGGGGGTCACCGGGTTTCTCAGCGATCCACACATTGAGTTACTCACCGGCAGCGGCACAACGCTCGCCACGAATGACAACTGGACTGCGCCCACCATTGCGCCCGTGGCGTCGTCCGTCGGGGCTTTTGGACTCAGCCCCGGCAGTCGCGATGCCGCTCTCATCAGCACTGTTCAACCTGGTCCGCACGTCGTCGTCGCCTCGGCCGCAGACCGCTCGTCAACCGGGAACACGCTCATCGAAATCTACGACACCCGCACCAGCGCTGGAGTCCTCACCAATCTGTCCGCCCGGGCGCGCGTGCCCGCCGTCGACGGCACGCTGATCGCTGGTTTTGTCGTGCGCGGCGACGCGGCGATGACAGTCCTCATCCGCGCCATCGGCCCGGCCCTCACGAGCCTCGGTGTCCCGGCCGCCCTCCCAAATACGCGGCTCTCGCTCGTGCATAACGGCGAAACCCGTTTTACCAACAATCGTTGGGCCATTGCCGGCAATGCGCTAGCGATTCGCGAGGCCGCGCGCCAAACCGGTGC
The DNA here is from genome assembly GCA_945871085.1 of Opitutus sp. GAS368. Taxonomy (GTDB): domain Bacteria; phylum Verrucomicrobiota; class Verrucomicrobiia; order Opitutales; family Opitutaceae; genus GAS368. Next base: position 2,756 of record CAMBVX010000121.1, read on the forward strand.
TTTTACACTCGTACCCGGCAGCGCCGATTCCGCCTTGCTCGTAACTCTGCAACCCGGCGCCTATACCGCCGTGGTCGATTCTCCGACCGGTGCCGGCGGCGTCGCGCTCGTCGAAGTCTACGAGGTGCGCTGAGCCCGCACTACGCCCGCGACTCGTGCACATGCGCCGGTGGCGGCCCCACCTTTTTCCGCGGTTTAACCGGCGTGACAATCAGCGCCTTCGCTTTCGCCGCAGCCTTGGATAATTTTCGCAGCTGCGCGAGCTGCACCTCAAAATCGGCTGGCAACGGCGCGCGCAAATCGAGCACCTTGCCGGTGATTGGGTGCTTCACCACGAGGTGCTCCGCATGCAACATCACGCGCGCCGGCTGCTGCTTCAGCCGGGTATCCGGTTTCCACCCGTAAATCTCATCACCGAGCACGACGTGGCCGAGCGACTTCATGTGCACGCGGATCTGGTGGGTGCGCCCCGTGTGAATCACGCACCGCATGAGGGCCGCGATGTCGCCAAACGACTCGGCGACCTCCCAGTCAGTGTGCGCATCCTTACCCTGCAGCTCGTGGTCGTCCTGCCGCTCCTTGTCGATCACCGCCATCTTGTGCCGGTGCTGTTTATTGCGGCCAATGGCTTTCCGGATACTGCCGCTCAACAACGACGGCGTGCCAACCACGAGCGCCAGATATTCCTTGTGCAACGACCGATCGGCAAATTGCGCAGCGAGTCCGCGGTGCGCCTTGTCGTTCTTCGCCACGACGATGAGCCCCGTCGTCTCCCGGTCGAGCCGATGCACGATCCCGGGCCGCTCCACGCCGCCGATGCCGCTCAGGCTCCCCGCACAGTGCGACAGCAACGCGTGCACTAACGTATCTTCCCCCGTGGCCGCACCCGGATGCACCACCATCCCGGCAGCCTTGTTGACCGCGAGCATGTGCTTATCCTCGAAAATCACCTCGAGCGGAATGTCCACGGCGCGCAACTCCGCCGCTTTGATGTCAGGCATCGCAAACTCCAGCGTTTCCAACGCCGTCACACTCTGGTCCCGCTTGATCGCCGCACCGCGCAGCGTCACCAACCCCGAATCAAAGGCCCGCTGGAGCGCCGTGCGGCTGTGATCGGGGAAGGCGAGGGCCAGTGCCTTGTCGGCTCGTAAGTAGCGGATTCCCTCGGGGACAGTGTAGGTATAATTCATGACCGGACGTCACCATGGCAGAGCCGCTCAATCTCGGCGAGCGCCGCTTTCCGCGCGACCTCCGACACGTCGGCGACTTCCCATCCGTTGCGGGCGACCTGGGCCAATTCCACCCGCGTAAAGTTCAACTCCAGCGCCAGCGCCGTGTATTCCTCAATCAACGAATTGCCGAAACTCAACGGATCGTCGGTGCTCACCGTGCAACGCACGCCCGCCTTCATCAGCCGCCGGATTGGATGCTCGCGCATCGCCGGCACGACCCGTAGCCCGACGTTACTGATCGGACATACATCGAACGTCACCCCATGCTCCACCGCGAGTTTCACGACGGTCGGATCTTCCACCGCGCGCACGCCATGTTGTACGCGCTTCACCCCCAGAAACTCAATCGCCTCCCGCACGCGCGCCGCCCCATCGAATTCGCCCGCGTGGCACTTCGTGATCTTGCCCGCCGCCCGCACCCTCGCCCACACCTCCGCCGTCTCCGGTGCTGTGGCCATCAACTCATGCCCGTGGAGATCAATACCCGCTAGCCCCTCCCAGTTGTGCAGCTGGTTGATCGTGGGCCGCAGGTCGCCGCTGATGTCGCTGCGCAGCATCCCCGTAAACACCCGCACCTCGAGTCCCACCGGCGCCGCCGAGCGGATCGCCGCGATGATTTCCGGCCCGGGCACGTTGATGAACTTTGTCACCGGCAGGTGAAAACTCGTCTCCACGTAACGCACATTCTGCGCGACATGTTTCGCAAACATCACCTTCGCCGCCTCGTGATACTGCTCCGCCGATGTAAACCACGGCAACGCGTGATCGAGGAGAATTTTCTCGAAATCCGGAAACGTCGCGTAGCGATAACTCCGCGCGCGAAACGGGGGATTTACCGGCCACCGCTCCGGCTGCCACGCCGTCAACAGCTCATACGGCAGCGCCCCCTCGATGTGGAGATGCGTCTCCGTTTTCGGCAGCGCTTGGATGAAATCGTGCATAATGGCTAGAGGCAGGAGCCCGCTTACGGGCGATGGCGCAGCTCGTCACTGGCGAATCGCGCACCAGCGTGCGCCTACCCTTGGGCGAGCAGATATTTCGGATTCAATTTGTGCAGTGACTTCGGCACGAAGAGCCCGTCCTTGCGCACGAGTTTTCCGTCGAACCACACCTCGCCACCGCCGTATTCCGGCCGCTGGATGCAGACCATGTCCCAGTGCACCTGCGACTTGTTGCCGTTACCCACGCCATCGTAGGCCTGCCCCGGCGTAAAGTGAAACGAGCCTGCGATCTTCTCATCGAAGAGGATATCCCGCATGGGCTCGAGGATGTGCGGATTGAAGCCCAACGCGAATTCGCCGATATAGCGCGCGCCCGCGTCACTATCCAAAATCTCGTTCAATCGTTTCGTATTGCTCGACGTCGCCTCGACGATTTTGCCCTTTTTGAACCCGAGTCGGATGTTGTCGAACGAAGCCCCGAGGTAAACCGTCGGGGCGTTATACTGGATGACGCCCTCGACACTCTCTTTCACCGGACAGGAAAACACTTCGCCATCCGGAATATTCCGCAGCCCGCCGCACGGCTGCGCTCCGATGCCCTTGATTGAAAAATGGAGATCGGTGCCGGGCCCTTTGACGTGCACGCGGTCCGTCTTTTTCATCAGCGCCGCGAGCGCGTCCATACCCGGGATCATCCGACCGTAGTCGAGCGTGCAGACCTTAAAATAAAAATCCTCGAAGGCCTCCGTGCTCATCGCCGCCTGCTGCGCCATCGCGGCACTCGGCCAACGCAACACGACCCACTTGGTCTTTCCGACACGATGATCCAGTACGGGCTTCATCAGCCGCGAGACCAGTTGAACTTTCACCGCAGGCACGTCGGACGCCTCGAAAATGTTATCTGATCCACGCAGTGCGATATAGGCGTCCATCTTTTCCATGCGCGCGAGCTCGACCTGGGCATGCGGCGCGAATTGGCCCTCCTCCGCTCCGAGCGCCATCTCGCGGGTCACGCGGGCTCGATGCATTTGCACGTAAGGATAGGCCCCCCGCGCGCGAGTTGCCCGGACGAGCGCGATCACCATCGCGTCCGGCACATCAAACGCATCGATCAGCACCCGTTCGCCCGGCTTGAGCTCCGTTGAAAAACCAGTAAGGCCAGCCGCGAGTTGGTTGAGTCGAGGATCGATAATCATTTAGACCGAATTCAACGCGCCGACCGCCCGCGCGTGCAAGCGAAAGCTCTCGCCCGCCCGCGCGAAGTTCGCCTCGGTTTGCTCGTCCCCGTGGACGGAAAAACGTGTGATGATCCCAAACGGGCCGCGGCGGCGGGGAAACGACCAACGCTCTCTGGACGACTCTGGGATCAATTATCCTGAGTCGTGGCATAAAAAAACAGGCCTCATCTAGCGCGCACTGCTGATAAGCGCCCCCCACCCCTATGCACCCGTTAGACGTGGAGTTCGGGATGCGTCGCGGCATGGGCCCGCGCATAGTTTGCGAACGCTACCTTCAGCCGCGACGTTACCGTCGTCGGTCCGACGGTGAATCTCGCATCGTCAATCGCCGCCACGGGTCCGACATCTTTCGTGGTGGAAACCAGAAAGCACTCACTCATCTCGCCAAAATCCGCCGGTCGCACGGTCTCCTCCCGTGCCACAACACCAGCCGCGCGCGCGATCTCGGTGAGGATGAGTTCACGCGTAATCCCGCCCAAAATTCCTGCCGCCAATGGCGGGGTAATCACCGCTCCATCGCGCACAAAAGCAATATTGGACACGGCCGCCTCGGTGACTTCGCCGGCGTGATTCAGCATGACAACCTCGTCAGCACCACGCGCGCGGGCCTCCCGCAGGCACAAAATATTATTCAGGTAGTTTCCCGTTTTCCAGGCCGGACTGAGCGCATCCACGGGGTTCCGGCGGAGCTGCGTCGCAAGAGAAAGGCGGAGGCCTTCGCGCAGTTTTTCCGTCGCCACTTCCGGGCACGGCTGCACCAGCAGCACGAAGTCAGACCGATCCGCCAGCGCCGGATCGAGCCCGATCGCGCCGCCACCGCGAGTGATCTGCAGGCGAATATAGAGCTCTCCCCTATGCCCGCTGTACTCTCGATAAGTGGCCACGGTCCGCTTGATTTCGCTCAACATGGCCCCCGCTGCGAGGGGCAACTCAAAGTGCAAGGCGCCCGCCGATCTTTGCAGCCGCGCCCAGTGTTCCTCCCAGGTAAAGATGACACCTTCGTGCGTTCTCCATACTTCATAGATCGCGTCACCATAGAGGAACCCGCGGTTCAGTGGCGAAATTGAAGGCTCGTCGGCCGCGTGTAAACGGCCATTGGTATTGGCTTGGATGTAGTGCGCGCCCATGGCTGTTTGTCGAAAAGCGCAGACTCGCGAATCGCCCCGGTGACGCCAAACAAAAAGCCCCCGCGTTCTTGCGGGGGCTTGGGCCAAGCGAAAATCGTGAACCGACTTCGAACTCGATTATTTCCGGGCTTTGACGAGCCCGAGCGCCTTTTTAATATTCTGCACGCTGGGCAGCGAAATCTTGAGTTCGTTGGCGATGGCCGCGCCGGATTTGCCTTCTTCTACCAGCTTCTTCACGGCGCCACGGATCGCGTCGGTGATGACTGCGCGGGTGCGATTTTTCCCGCGAGTCGCTTGGGCTTTGGCCCCGCTGCTGACTTTGCCGGTGCCACCTACCGCCGCCTTCACGGCCTTGGCGAAAGCCTTCACCGTCGAAAAGCCATATTTGCCCGGGAGCGCGGCGAGTTCGCTGTTCAATTCTGTCGCAATAGATTTTTCCAAAGCCGCAATTTCAGCCTTAGCGGCTGCGATTTTTTTGAGTTTATCAGAGATCATAGTAGCCCCAGTTGATGCCCCTCGGCCGCTTATAGCAAGTCACGATAAAACCCACGTGATGATCGAACGCCTGACTTCAAATCGTCATAGCGTGATAACCGCCATCGACTACAATCTCCGCTCCCGTAAGAAATCCGCCGGCATTGTCACTCGCCAGCAACAAGGTCGCACCCACCAGTTCGCGGGCTTCGCCGAATCGTTTCATCGGAGTATGGCCGAGGATCGATGCAACGCGTTCAGGTGACAAAATTTTGCGGTTTTGCTCCGCCGGGAAAAAACCGGGCACCAGCGTATTGACGCGCACGCGCTTCGGCGCCCACTCCCGCGCGAGGTTTTTCGAAAGATTATGCACTGCGGCCTTCGTCGCCGAGTAGGTGAACACCCGGGACAACGGCACAATGCCGGACATCGAACCGAGATTGATAATCGAGCCTCCCTCCCCGCGCTCAACGAGATACTTACCAAAAATCTGACATCCCAAAAATACGCCCTTCAAGTTGAGCTGCACGATCCGGTCAAACTCGTCCTCGGCGATATCGAAAAACGGCGTGGCTGAATTGGTGCCGGCGCCGTTCACGACAATATCCACCTTTCCGGAGCGTCGGAGCACGGTTTCGAGCAACTGTTGAAGGGGGGCTTTCTCACTCGCCTCGGCGGAGACAAAATAACCTTTTCCGCCCGCCGCATGAACGCGGTCGAGGCGCGGTTTCGCTTTTTCTTCATTGCGACCGACCAAAACCACTTCGGCGCCCGCGCCCGCCAAGCCCTCAGCCATCGCCCCACATAATTCACCCGTGCCGCCAATAACAACAGCAACCTTGCCGCTGAGTGAATAGAGAGACGCGAGATAGTCGGCGGGATTGCTCATGGAACGGCGATGAAAGTCGCGCGCGCCTCACTCTGGCAACGGCAAATCTTAATCAACCCGCGACGCGGCGATCTCAGCCCGAAACTAAAATCATATTGGCATATTGCACCGTGTCTCCGGAACGGATCAACCCGATTGCCCCGGGCACGCGGCGCTTGAAATCCACGTGCGCCTCATGCGTCACGTTGACGCCCTGTAAGGCCGCCCCAAACGCATTTTTCGTCGTGCGGGAGTTTACCTTCAGGAACTCCTCAGCCATAAACACGTCGCCGACGACGAAATTATGCCGGACCGCCCGCAACACCTGCAGCACCGTCGGCACGCCGTCGACCAGCGAAAGATCCACCGTCTCGATCATCGGCCAAAAGGGAAAACCGCGGTCCGCGATCACGACCATATTAGTGTGACGCACGCGGGCGAGCAGCGACAACAGGTGAGGGTTTAGAATACCGTGCGCGAGCATCAGACGTAAAATCAGGCGAACGTCGGGCCGCCGCGCAACTCCAGTTTTATCTCGGCGCGCGCTCCGCCCGGGCTTTAATCACTCCATGGCTCGTATTCCACTAGAGGACAATTTTAACGACGTAATCAACAAGACCCAGCGCGGACTTCAAATCACTGACGCGGACTTGGCCCTCCGTGCCGAAGTCACCGCCGAGGATTTGGCTGCCTTAAAAGCGGGTCAACCCCTCGATGCCGTCCTCCGCCGCGTCGCCTTCGCACTCAAACTTTCCGCTGCCGCGCTCGAGGCCCTCGCCCACAAACGGTGGTATCCCCAACAGCCGATTTTCCCCGCTGGGTTCGCCGCCTTCAACACCGTCCACGAAGACATGACGGTAAACAGCTATCTCATCTGGGACGGACGCACCCGCGTCGCCGCCGCGTTCGACACCGGTGCGACCAGCGAGCCGATGCTCGACCTCATCCGCGCCGAACGTCTGACCGTGCACTACATTTTTATCACCCACACGCACCATGATCATATCGCCGACTTGACCCGCCTTGCCGCCGAAACGAAAGCCCAGGTCTGGGCCAGCGAACTGGAACCCGCTCCGCTCGCTGGGGCGAAGACCTTCAAGGAAAACGCCCACTTTCACCTCGGACCACTCGCGATCAAGACCCTGCTCACGTCCGGTCATTCTCCCGGTATGACGACGTTCTACGTCACCGGCTTGAGTTGGCCGCTCGCCGTGGTCGGTGATGCGATCTTTGCCAGTTCCATGGGCGGTAGTGCCACGCACTTCGCCGAGCAGTATCGCAACAACCGTGAAAAAATCCTCACGCTTCCCCGCGATACGGTCCTCGCATGTGGGCACGGGCCCGTCACGACCCTCGGTCAGGAAAAGCAGCACAACCCCTTTTTCGCCCGCTAACCTCGCGCTGGGTCCACCCACCAAATTCCCCCTTTATGCCCACCACTAAAAAAATCGCCTTTGTCGGAGTCGGTCGCATGGGCGCCAACATGGCCCGACGGCTCAAGGATTGCGGTTATGCCATCACGGCGGTCTTCGACGCCCACGCTCCTTCCGCCGCCTCCCTCTCCAAAGAACTCGGCGCCCAGCACGCCTCCACGCTCGCCGCCGTCACCGCCGCCGCCGATGTGATCTTCACGGTCGTCACCGATGATGCCGCGCAACTCGCCGTGTTCGCGCAGCAAGGGGATTCCCTCCTGATCAACGCCAAAGGAAAGGTCTTCATTAACTGCGCGACCCTTACGCCCAAAACTCACGTAGAGGTCGAGCGCCGCGCCAAACGCGCCGGTGCCGCTACGCTCGAAGGCTGCATGGCCTCGTCGATTCCGCAGGCCCGCGACGGCACTCTCTACCTGATGTGCGGAGGGTCCAAAAAAATCTTTGCGCGGGTGCAACCCATTCTCGCAAATCTCAGCACCGCCTTGCGCTATATCGGCACCACGGGTCAGGCCGCTCAGGTCAAGGCGCTGGTCAATATGGTCATGAATATCAATACCGCCGGACTCGCCGAGGGTCTCGGCCTCGGCGCTTCGCTCGGTCTCGACCTAAACATGCTCCGAGAAGTGTTCGCCCAGACCGGCGCGAATTCCCAAGTGCTGAAAACCGACGGCGAGGATATGCAAAAGCGCGCGCACGATTGCTATTTTTCCGGTACTCACGCCGCCAAAGACTCGGCCATCGCCTGGGTGCTCGGCGCCGAGGCCGGCCTCCACCTCCCGCTCTCCGGCGCCACCAAGCAGCAGTTTGACCGCATGGTCGCACTGGGCCTCGGCGGCCTAGACAAAAGTGGCGTCGCCGAACTGACGTTTAAGGGTCGCCACGCCTGAGCGGTTTGTCCGCACCCACGCGCACTTTCCCCGACTCCATCCATCGAATGAAACCGCCCGCGCCGATTCGCTTCCGCTCGCTCGCGCTCTGCGCCGTGTCGTTTTTGGGTTCGGTTACGCTCGCGCAGCCGCCCTCCACGGGCCGCGCGCTCTTTTACACGGAGCCCGGTTATAAAGGCGAATGCCTCATCGTCGATGCGGGCGGGGTGGCGGAGAACTTAGAGTTCGTTCGCGACAAACGTGGTCGCACCTTCAACGACCGCATCTCCTCCGTCCGCTTCGAAGGCCCCGTGCGGGTCGCCGTATTCGAACACTCGCAGTTTCGCGGAGCGTTCACTTGGTTGAACCGCGACACGCCCGACCTCAGCGCCTATTCGCTTGGCGACAAATCCGACACAAATTGGAACGAAACCGTCTCCTCCGTTCAGGTCGAAACCGTCCGCCGCGGATCCAACGTCTTCACGGCTTGGGAACGCCGGGACGCGGAGCGCACCGTCCGCGCGGCCTACCGCGATTACCTCGGCCGCGAGCCCGACCCCGCCGGACTTAGGCTCTACACCGGTCGCCTGCTCGACGCCGGTTGGAGTGAAGAACAACTGCGCGATGTTTTCCGCCGCAGCCCCGAGTTCAAAGAACGCGATCTGGATGCCGTCGTGCGTCGCGTATATCGTGAGGAACTCGGACGCGATCCCGATCCTTCCGGTGTCGCCGCCTATTCCCGTTCGCTCAATCGCGGTATGACCGAGCCGGAGCTTCGCGCGGAACTCCGCCGCAGCGGTGAGGGCGCCGAACGCCACGCCCGCGAGACCGTGACGCGCGCCTACCGTGAGGTACTGCGGCGCGAACCAGACCCCGCCGGCCTCGAAAACTACGTCCGCCTGATGCGACAAAAAGGTTGGGACGAGACAAAGGTCCGTGCCGCCCTCCGTAGCGGCGACGAGTTTCGCCAGCTCCCTCGCTAGGTTCACTCTTGCCGGGGCTTAAGCTAATTCCGCCGGAGGCGACCCTACGCAGGCGGCCGTCGCAACTATTGCGATCTGAAGTCGTCGCGAGGCTCAGCGCTCGGGAGATCGTGTCGATCCCGCGGAAGGCATTTACCGAGCACTTCCTACTCATTCAAATTACCGTCCGGACAAAGTGATCCGCCGGGCTAAGGTGCACGATGCGGGCGAACGCAAACCCCTCGCCTCGCCCGTAGTTTTCTGAGTCGTTGCGTCTGAAGATGACCGCTCCGCCGACTGCTTCTCCGCCCCACGATGCCTACGCCGCGCTCCGCGTCCCCAACTATCGCGACTACTTGATCGGCAGTTTCCTCGCACTCTTGGGACGCCAAGCCGTGTCGGCTGTCGCCATTTGGCAGGTGTATCAGTGGACGCACTCGTCTACCGCGCTCGGGTTGGTCGGCTTGGTCAACGTGCTGCCGCTGCTGGGCCTCTCACTTCCGGCGGGGGCACTCGCCGACCGCTACGACCGGAAGCGGTTGATCGCCCTCGGTACCGCGGTCGTCGCAACGCTCAACGTCGCTTTGGCCGCCCTTTCATTTTGGCACGCCGCTGTGCCCGACCTCCCGCCCCTGCGTTGGGCAAATAATCTTTTCCGCCACACCGCGCTCTTTTTTGAACACCACGTCGAACCGGATGCGCTCCAATTCGACCAACCCGCGCTACCTCTCATCTTCCTGCTTCTCGGCGCGAGCTCGTGTATCCGCATTCTCATTTGGCCCGCCCGCTCCAGTATCACGCCATTGCTCGTGCCGGCACCAGCGCTGAGCAACGCGATCACGTGGAGCACCAGTGCCTTTGAAATCGCCACCATGACCGGACCCGCGATCGGTGGGTTCGTCGTGGCATTCGCTGATTTCCCGGTGGTCTATGCGCTGGGCGCCGCGCTCGAAATCATGTTTCTCCTGCTGCTGCGCCCCATCCGCTACCTCCACGTTCCCGCAGCGCGCACCGCCGTGCAACGCAGTTGGGGCGACGTATTCGCGGGCGCGAAATTCATCTGGCGGAAAAAGGTCATCCTTGGCGCCAGCACCCTCGACCTGTTTGCGGTGCTCCTCGGTGGTGCGGTCGCCCTGTTGCCCGTTTACGCCGACCAGATCCTCCACGTCGGTCCGATCGGCTTCGGGTGGCTGCGCGCTGCGCCCTCGCTCGGAGCCTTTGCGATGGCCATGTGGCTGGCCCACCGGCCCCCACTCACGCGCCCCGGCTTTGCCCTGCTCTGGTCCGTCGCTGGCTTCGGCGCGGCCATTGTTGTGTTTGGCCTGTCAACTTGGTTTTGGCTCTCACTCGTCGCGCTATTTATCACCGGTGCCTGTGATAACGTCAGCGTTGTGATCCGTCAGTCGCTCGTGCAATTGCTGACTCCGGACGCACTGCGCGGGCGGGTGACCGCAGTAAACCAAATTTTCATCGGTTCATCCAACGAGATCGGCGCCCTCCGCGCTGGACTCATGGCCGCAGTGTTCGGCCCGGTCGCCGCCGTCGTGTGGGGTGGCCTCGGCACCATCGCGGTTACAGCGGCGATCACCCGCATCGTGCCGGCGCTCCGGCGCCTACCAGCACTCCACACACTCCGGCCAGATACGTAATAATACGCATCCAAGAAAAACAGTGGTTTTTTCGTTAGACTTCGCGCGTTGCGGACTGCATTCGTTTTCGCACCGATGGCCGAGAACACAAAGCGTAAAGCGTTCTTCATTCTCACCCTGGCTCTGAGCCTGATGATCGCACTGGGGGCGGTAATTGTGAAGGTCTTGCAAGACGAGGAGCTGCAAGAGCGCCTCGGCGACACTTACTACATTCTCACCCTCGCGATCATCGGCTGCGTGCTCTTGGTCATGAGTGGTTACGTTTGGGATCGCACGCTCATGCAACGCCTCAAGACGCTCCGCTCGACGGTGCCAGCCGATGGACGAGAAGACGTCGGTGAGGAACCTGACCATGATGAAATCATCGGGCTGGCTCGCAATATCGAGCGCATGGCTCAGGCGCTCCAGAAAACCGAGGCAAGCTACCGAGGAATCGTCGAAGACCAGGTCGACCTAATCTGCCGTTATCGCCTCGACGGAAAACTGACCTTCGTCAACAGCGCCTACGCTACCGCCTTCGGTCGCAAGCGCAATGAACTCGTTGCTCAACAATTCCCGCTCTACTCGCCCGGGGCCGCGATCGGTGACGAGCCCTATACCTTCGAACGCGAACTTGACCTGCCTGATGGCCGACGCCGTTGGCTCATGTGGACCCAGCGAGCCATCAAAGACGACAAGGGGGAAACGTTGGAATATCAGGGCGTTGGTCACGATATCACGATCCGTAAAGAGGCCGAGGCAGCACTGCTCCACGCGAAGGAAACTGCGGAAGCGGCCGACCGGGCCAAGAGTGAGTTTCTCGCTATCGTCAGCCATGAGATCCGCACCCCGATCAACGGTGTCATCGGCTTTGCCCAAATCCTCGCCGACTCGCCGCTCACGCCCGATCAGCGCGAGCAGGTCGCGATCATTCGCTCCAGTGGCCAAGCCCTCGAAAAGCTCATCGCCGACATCTTGGACCTCTCCAAGATCGAGGCCGGCAAGATCGAAATCGAATCGTCGCCGTTCGGCTTGCACAAGAGTGTCGAGGATGTCTGCGCATTCTTTGCGCCGAAAGCCCGGGCGGCGGCTCTCACCATCACGACCAGTATCGATCCCGACGTGCCCGCCATCGTGAACAGCGATGAATCGCGGCTCCGCCAGATCCTCACAAATCTCATCGGCAACGCCCTGAAGTTTACCGAAAAAGGCAGCATCACCATTCACGTTTCCTGCATGCGCGGCGAGCCCGTGAGTATGCGCGACACGCGCCGCGCGCTGCGCCTATTCTTTTCGGTCGCCGACACCGGGATCGGTATTCCGCCCGAAAAAATCTCCAAATTATTCAAGCCATTCAGTCAGGTCGACACCTCGGCAGAGCGCCGCCGGAGCGGCACCGGCCTCGGCCTGATCATTTCGAAACGGCTCTGTGAACTCATGGGTGGTTCCATCTCAGTGGACAGCAAGCCCGCCGAGGGGACGACCTTTCGCTTCTCGATTCTGACTGACTACGAAAAGGGCGACACCGCTCCACCTATGCCGATGCGGCACGGGGCTTGACCCGCGGTCCTTCGGACGTGAAAGAAAAAACGCCGGCCACATAGGCCGGCGTTTTGCTTTGGGGTATATTCCCCGCAAGATCAGTAGCGGTAGTGATCAGGCTTGTAGGGCCCGCCGACGGGCACTCCGAGGTAAGCCGCTTGGTCCTTAGTCAGCTTGGTCAACTTCGCGCCGATTTTCTCCAAGTGCAACCGGGCGACCTCTTCATCGAGATGCTTCGGCAGGCGATAGACCCCGATCGCATACGTGTCTTTATTCTTCCACAGGTCCAGCTGAGCCAAGGTTTGGTTGGTAAAGCTGTTCGACATCACAAACGAGGGGTGCCCCGTCGCGCAGCCGAGATTCACCAAGCGTCCTTCCGCCAACATGTAAATGCTGTTGCCGCTCGGAAACGTATAGAGGTCGTATTGTGGCTTGATGACAACGCGCTTCGCATCGGAGGTGTTCAGACGGTCGATTTGAATCTCATTATCGAAGTGACCGATGTTACAAACGATCGCCTGATCTTTCATCTTCCGCATGTGCTCTAGGGTAATGATATCCTTGTTGCCGGTCGTGGTGACGTAGATATCCGCCTTCCCTAGGGTGGACTCGATCGTATTGACCTCGAAGCCTTCCATCGCGGCCTGGAGTGCATTGATCGGATCGATCTCGGTCACGATGACGCGTGCACCAAAGCCCTTTAGCGAAAATGCCGACCCCTTACCGACATCACCGTAGCCGCAGACACACGCGACCTTACCCGCGATCATGACATCCGTGGCGCGCTTCAGACCGTCAGCGAGTGACTCGCGGCAACCGTAGAGGTTATCAAATTTCGACTTGGTTACGGAGTCATTCACATTGATTGCGGGCACGCGGAGTTTGCCCTTCTCGAGCATTTGATAGAGGCGGTGAACGCCCGTGGTCGTTTCCTCCGAAACCCCACGCCATTCCTTCGCAATATTGGTCCAGCGAGCTGGATCCTCTTTCTGCACGCGCTTTAAAATATTTTTGATGACTTGCTCCTCATGTGAACCCGAGGGGGTATTCACCCAATCGCTACCCTCCTCCAATTCACAGCCCTTATGAATAAGCAGCGTGACGTCACCGCCGTCGTCCACCACCAGTTGCGGGCCCTTGCCACCCGGAAACGAAATGGCCTTGAGCGTGAGATCCCAATATTCTTCGAGCGTCTCACCCTTCCAAGCGAAGACCGGCGTTCCGGTCGCCGCAATGGCAGCCGCCGCGTGGTCTTGGGTGGAGAAGATGTTACACGAGGCCCAGCGCACGTCCGCACCGAGTTCCTTGAGGGTCTCGATCAGCACTGCCGTCTGGATCGTCATGTGTAACGAGCCGGTGATACGAACGCCCGCGAGCGGTTGCTTCGGGCCGAATTTCTTACGGACCGAGACTAGGCCGGGCATTTCATGCTCGGCGACCGAGATCTCTTTGCGGCCCCAATCGGCTAGCGTGATATCTTTGACGTGAAAATCGGGCGCAGCGGATTTGCGCGAAGGTTTGGAAGCTTTGGCCATGATGGAAAAAATCTGAGTTGATGAGGCGAATGAGAACGGAATATCCGTGTTACTTGAGCGCGGCTTTTAGGGCCGCGACCTTGTTGGTTTGCTCCCACGGAAGTCCCTTCTTCCCGAAGTGACCGTAGTTCGTCGTCTGACGATAAATGGGGCGGAGCAGATTGAGATCGGAAACGATATCGGCCGGCTTGAAACTGAAGACCGCGCGGACCGCCTCCGTAATTTGCTCGTCCGAAATGCCATTGGCCGCAGTGCCAAACGTCTCGACTCGCACCGACACCGGCTGCGGGTGCCCAATGGCGTAAGCAAATTGAATCTCGGCGTGCGTCGCCAGACCTGCCGCGACGATATTCTTAGCTACCCATCGGCCCATGTAGGCCGCAGACCGATCGACCTTCGACGGATCCTTGCCGGAAAAAGCCCCGCCACCGTGGCGACCCCAACCACCGTAAGTATCAACGATGATCTTGCGCCCGGTGAGTCCGGAATCGCCCTGCGGACCGCCGATCACAAACCGGCCGGTCGGATTGATGAGAAACTCGGTGTTCTTATTAAGCATCCGCGCCGGGATAACCTGCTTGATCACATGCTCGATCAGATACTTTTCGATGGTCGCATGCGCGACGTCGGCCGTATGCTGCGTGGAGATAACCACATTGACGACCTCGACGGGTTTATCGTTTTCGTAGCGCACCGAAACCTGTGACTTAGCGTCGGGACGCAGCCAAGGTGCTAGGCCGGATTTGCGAATCTTCGTCAGCTCGCGGCCCAGACGGTGCGCAAACATGATCGGCGTTGGCATAAGCTCGGGCGTTTCGTTGCAGGCGTAACCAAACATGATGCCTTGATCGCCTGCGCCCTGCTCAGCCGTCTTTTTCCCTTTCGCTTTCTTGGCATCGACGCCCTGTGAGATGTCCTGAGACTGCTTTGTCAGGTAGTTATTGATGAAAACCTGATCGGCATGGAAGACGTCGTCCGTGTTCACATAACCAATGTCACGAATGGCGGCGCGCACGATCGCCTCGTAATTTAGCTTCGCGCCCGTCGTGATCTCGCCAGCGAGGATAACCATGTTGGACTTGACCATGGTTTCGCAAGCGACGCGGCTGGAGCGATCCTGCGCAAGGCAGGCGTCGAGCACGCTGTCGGAGATCAAGTCAGCGACTTTGTCAGGATGTCCTTCACCCACGGACTCGGAGGAGAAAACGAATGATTT
>CAMBVX010000122.1 GCA_945871085.1 Opitutus sp. GAS368
AGGGTTGATATCTCAGGCCGAACGTGGGTTTGGTCGCTTGCAGCTTGGCAATGTCCTGTCGGCTGATGGTCGCACTCTGCGTGATGCGGGGGAACGGCGGGGAGTCGGGGAAGATGTTCACGCGGCCGTTGGGATTGGTATAGACGTCAAAACGCTCCGTGCGGGCGGCGACCTGAAATTCCAAGGCGCGGAGGAAGGGCTTCTCGTTGGCACCGGAGACCACGGGGATGCTGAGCTCGGCATGGCCGGCGTAGGTGGAGATGCGCTGGCCGACAAAGTAGGAGTGTTGATTCGTAGGATTGGCGGTCGCCGGCGGGAGGGGTGGAAACGTGCCGCCGACGTAAGCTTGCGGGAGACGCTCGGTGTAGGCTTCAAGACCGACCGTCAGGACGGGCTGGCCGCCGGGAAGATTGAACAACGGACCGGACGCGCGGACGTTGTAGTTAAGCATCGTGTCCTTGTTGAAGCCGGTCCACTCGCCGTAGTAGCGCTCGATCGCCGGTGGGTTTGCGATCGTGTCGACGAAAGGGTTAATCACGCCCGTCCAGAGCAGCGGCGCGTGGCCGCCGAAGACGGTGTTGTTGGCGAGATTCATCAGACCGTAACTGACTTTCTGTGACGTGACGGAGTAGTTCGCGTCGGCGGCGAGGCGCCACTCGCGGGGGAGTTTGAAGAGCGCCCCGAGGACGCCGCCGGACACTTGGTTGCCCACGTCGTTATGCGTCGCTTGGTCGTAGGAGATCGGAAGAGAGACGAGGACGTTTTCGCGAAATGGATTGGTCGGCGCGTTGCCGGGGACGGCAAATTGATAGGCCCCGTTGCCGAGCGGCACCCATTTGGCCTCGAGGGTCGCGCTGCGGTTGAAGGCAAAGTCGGCGAAGAAACTGACCTTCGGGTTGAGCTGGTGGTCGATGCGGGCCATCAGCGCTTCCTTGCGCGAAACGTGGGCGAGCGTGCTCTCGTAGCCGCGCCAAACGCTCGGGGCGAAGTCGAGATTGTAGCGGCCGGCGTTCGCGAGGAGCCCGGCATCGCGCGTCGCGGTGGGCGTCGACGCCGACGTGCCGGAGGGGATGGACGTGAGGCGGGAGTTGAGCGGCTGGCCGGTCGACTTGAGCGTCAGCGTAACGGTCTGCGCGTTGGCGAAACCGTTTACGGCGCCGTTGTTGAGGACGATGTTGGGCGTGGCGCCGCTGGTGAAGGTGCCGGTGGTGGAGTAGAATGTGGCGGGACTGTTGGCGACGGCGCGTTTGAAATTCTGCTCGAGAAACGGGCGATCCTTCAGGCGGAGCGGTTTACCGTCGCTGGCGCTGCCACTGATGGTGACGTGCGTGCGGCGGCCAAGCGAGAAACCGTAGATGGCGCTGAGCGTGCGGATGGGTGCATCGGTATCGAAGGTGTTTTGGTAAGTGGTGCTGACCTGGCCGCCGGTGTAGTTGCGTTTGAGAATGACGTTCACGACACCACCGACGGCGGAGCCGCCGTAGATCGCGGACGCGCTGCCGGGGAGCACCTCGACGCGATCGATCGCGGCGAGCGGGATGCCGTTGACGTCGGGCTGGAATGTCGCGCCGCGATTCGCGAAGTTGGACGTGCGCATGCCGTTGATGAGAATCAGCGTTTGCGCGGACCCGAGGCCGCGGAGGTTGATGGAGCTGGTGGACCCGAGCTGGTTGCTGAGGCCGCTGGGGTCGATCTGGGCGTTGGTTTCGACGACGGAGTTTTGCGTGAGGCTATCGCGGAGCACGTCGTCGAGATCGGTTTTGCCGGAGTTTTCGATCTCTTCGCGCCCGATGATGTAGTAGGCTTGGACGTCGTTTATCCCGCGCGGAATGTCCATGTTGGCATCCGTGAATGGCACGGATTTTTTATCGAAGATTTTGAATTCGGACATGACGGTCACGGCGTCCTTGTTGGCGTTCGCGGCGTTCGCGGCGGTTGGGGCGGTTTGCGCGAAGGCTGAAATTGAGAAAAGCGCCAAGGGCAAGATCACGAGGTAGCGAGCGGTGGATCGTGACGAACGGAAAAGGGGCGGAGGGCTGCAGTGCGAAGGAGCCAAGTGGCCCGCTGTTTCCGTTGCGGAAACAGCGCGGACAGAGGTGGGGTGAGTATGATTCATGGGGATCGAGGGTTTGTGAAGACAGTGGCGGGCGAGGAGTGACCGCGCAGACGGGGAAACTGAAAGCGGGCAGACTGTAGCCGTTTCCCGGGCCCGATACCATGAGACTTCGCGCATAAATAATGAGCTTTTTCACCACGCGATTGCCCCGCGTGGGTGGGCGACACGCCGCGACCGGCCCGCACGACACCTCACCCCAAGCGCCGAAGCACGCGCACCCGCTCCCGACCCTCGCGGCCGTTGAAGGACACCGCCGGAACATAGTCGTCCACGATTTTGTAGCCGTCGGCAAAGAGCGCAGTCAGAGCAGGCACGCTGAAGGGGAAGGGCGGACCCTCGTCACCGGGATCGAGATCGGGGTTGATGAACCACACGCCGATGAGCACGCCACCGGGCCGCAGCGTCAGGTCGATGCCCCGCCGGTAACTGGGGCGCAGCGAAGGATGCAGCCCGCTCATGCACGTGTGCTCGAGGACGACGTCGAAGGCGCCGCGCATGGCCGGCGCCGGATTGAACAAATCTCCGACGACAATGCGGTCGGCGAGGTGCGGATACAGCGTGTGGGCGGCGGTCACGCCCGAGGGGGCGATGTCGAGCCCCGTGGCGTCCAGGCCGTGTTTCACCGCCAATGCGACTTCGTGCCCGTGACCGCAGCCCGGCACGAGGGTGCGGCCGTGGGCGGGATGTTGGTCCAGATAGTGGGCCATGGGCGGCGAGGGCGCGCCACGATTCCAGAACACTTGGCCGGTTTGATATTTTTCTTCCCAGTTCATGGTTGATGGGGCCGCTACGCCGCGGCTCGTATCGGCTCGGTGGGCGTAGCCGCAAGCGTGAGTGAGTGGACCGGGAACCACTTGCTCCGAAACCATTCGCTCACGCTCGCCGCTCCATCGAATTGAGGAGGCGACAAACAGATTCTCCGCTCTTCACTTCGGTTTTGGCGGGTTGATCATGATGTGGGCGCGGTGGGTGCCGGGGTCCATGATCCAAGGGCCGCCCGGCGTGGCGGGGGCGAGGGGAATGCCGGTCGTCTCGGGCGTGGCGTAGGGAATGTAGACGACGTAACGCGTGTAGAGTTCGGTCACTTCGCCGGTCGCGGCGTCGCGCTTCCCCGTGGTCACATTGAGGACGCCCCGGTCGGGCATCTTATACTTGCCCGCCTTCACGTCTTCCTCGCGGATCTTGGTGATCGCGACGGCTTTTTTTCCTTCGGCGGCGAGTTCCCGGCCGCGGGCCATGAACGGCTCCAGGTCCTTGTGATAGCAGGAAACGCTGAAGCCGTCCTGCTTCGGATCGTCGGCGAGGCAGATGAGATTGTTCGTGCCCGCGCGGAGAGTGACCAAGGCGCCGCTGGGGTCGTAGCCGAGCACGGTGGCGGCGTCTTGCTGCGCTTTGGGCGCGGCGAGAACGCCGGTTTTGATCTGCCATGCGGCCGAGGGAATCTCGGCGGCGGAGAGGGACAGCAGGGACGCCAGGAGGAGTGAGAGATGACGAGGTTTCATGGGGCTGGGAGGGAGGGCTTTTATGAACGATCAACGGGTGGGCACGGCGGGTGAGAGAGGTGCGTGCTTTGACGCAGAGAAAAATCGGGAGACGCGTGTGAGTCGATGCGGAAACTCGGTCGCGTGCCGAGGTGCCGGCAATGGACCGTGCCTCAGTGTGACGGTGCGGTGGGGCGCGCGGCCGCCTGCGGGGCGCGGATCGCGGCGACGCGCGTTTTGACCTCGGTTTATAGGGCGACGGCGTCGTGGTCGAGCACGCGGCCGGACTCGATGACTTTCTTACCGCCGATAACCACGGAGCTGACATTGCGGCTGCTGCACGCGAACACGATGGTCGCGGCGGCGTCCCAGACGGGACCGGTGGCGGGATTGCCGGGATCGACGACGAGGAAGTCCGCGAACTTGCCCACTTCCAAACTGCCGACCCAGCGTTGCACGCCGAGGACCTCGGCGGTCTTGAGGGTGTGGAGGCGCAAGAGATCGATGGGCTGGAGGCCGCCGGCATTTTCGCGGCGGATGCGGAGGGCGTAGAGACCGAGCCGAATATTTTCAAACGGATCGGAGATTTCGGCACTCGCCTGACCCTCGACGCCCATGCCGACGCGCAGGCCGGCGGCGAGGTAGGCTTCGATCTGCGGCAGGCCGGAGGCGAGACGGACGTTGGAGAGTGGATTCCAGATCATCGCGGCACCGGCGGCGGCGGCCTCGCGCAGAACGGTGTCGTCGGTGTGAATGAAGTGCGCGAACGACATGCCGCTGAAGAGGCCGCCCGCTGCTTTGATTTTCGGCCAGGCGGCGCGGTCTTCGATCTGCGAGGCGGACGGCTCGAGGTAGTTAACTTGCACAGTGCGGCCGATTTTTTTGGCCACGGCGATTTCGCGCAGGAGAATCGCTGGGCCGCGGTGGAGGCCGACGGCGTTGAGGCAAAGGCCGAGCAAGGGTCGGTCCGCGCGCGGCTGCACCTGAGCAATGACGGCTTCGAGGCGCGCGACCCACGTGGCATCGTCGGCCGAGGCGTCGTTGACCCAGGCGAAAACGAAACGCTGCGGCGTGGTGAGCTTGGCGGTGAACTGTTCGCGGTAGCGTTCGAAGTCGCGCCCGAACGCGTGCGAATGGTTGTAAGTGGTCGTGACGCCGTGGCGGAGTTGATCGTAGGCACCGTGGAGCGTGAACGCCGCGAAATCGCCGGCGGCGAAGTGCGGGCCGTAGGTGTAGTGCAGGCCCTGGAGCCACGCGGAAAGCTCTGCGGCGGGCGTGATGCCGCGAAAGACGCTTTGCCACAAATGACTGTGGCCGGAGACAAAACCGGGCAGGAGGATGCGTCCGCTCACGTCGACCGTGGTAAATCCGGCGGCACCACGGTCCGCGGTGACCACGGGATCGGTGGTGCCGTCGCCGAGACCGAGCGCGGCGATCTGGCCGTCGTCGGAGACGAGCAGGTAGCCGCGTTCGATCGGCCTGTCTTGGCCGGAGGCGAGGGTCAGCAGCGTGCCGCCGTGGTAAAGCGTGGCGGCCGAGGCGTGGCCGGCGAGACACAAGGCAAGAGCTGTGAGGAACCGGCGCAACGAGGTCATTGAACGATGGAAGCAGATTGCGCACCCGGCGCGAAGCGGCGCCTCACTTCTTTTCGTCGGGATTCAGGTAATCGCCCTTGAAGGGTTCGCCGGTGCTCGACGGTTCCGGGTCCATAGCGTCCTTGGGAATGCGCGCGATCACTTCCAGTACGACCGGAATGGTGAACGCGGCGATCCGTTGTACGCTGTCCTGCATTTGCTTGAACGTGAACGCGCCGACGCCGGTGGCGGGGTTGGCGATGGAGCTGATCGAGGCGAAGCGGATGCCAAGTTGGCGGGCGTAGATGATGCACGTCGCTTGGTTCATGCTGGTGAGATCAGCACCGGCGCGGGCCATCGCCTGCACCTCGGCGGGGCTCTCAAAGCGGCCCGGCGCGAACTGGGCGAACACACCGCGCTCGTAGAGTTTTCCCGTGTAGCCGGGCAGGCGTTTCTTCGACTCTTCGATGAGCAGGCGACGCAAGGAGGGGCTCAGCGGGATCGCGTAATTGGGGAAGATACCGGGGCGGCTGATGCCGACTTCTTCGAGGATATCCACCGGTCGCGAGAAGCGCCATTCGATGAAGTCATCGAGGATCACGATGTCGTCGAACGTCATTTCCGGGCGAATACCGCCCGAGGATGCGCCGCTCAGCACGTGGGTGACGCCGAGCTCGTGCAGGGCGGTCCAGGTGCGGATGTGATAGACATGCTCGGGCTCGCGGGGCTGGCGAGCCTCCTGTCCATAGATACGAATGTAGTAAAACGGGACGCCCTTGTAGCGCATGCGGTAGACGCGCGGGCTCGGCCCGGCTTTCGTTTCGTATTGGAAGTCACCCTCGGCGGTGGCCAGACCGGAGGCGAATTTCTCCGGCGTGCCGAAACTGGTGCCGCCGACGACGGCGATGGTAATTTTTTCGCCCTTGGGATTGGCGGGAGGGGCGGCCGACGCGAGGATGAGCGTGAAGTACGCCAACGCGACACCGAGTGAACGGAGGGAGCAGAGTAATTTCGAAATCATGGAGGTGAAGTGCAGGATGTATGCCGCCGCGAGGGCGGACGGCGATACGATCGCGACGGCGGAGGCGTAGTAAAATTGCCGATCGATGCGACGGAGCGAGCGACCGTTTTGGGTGCCGATGAGGCGATGGGTCGGCGGCAGCCAGAGGGGGGAAGTGAGCGGCTCGGGTGGCCCGGGCTGGGCAAGGCGATCGAGGGAGGCCGGGCGGCGGCGAAGGAGGCGCGCTACTTCGAGAGGAAGATCGGGCTCTGAATGAGCGCGTGGAGGAGGTCGCGGGTGGGATGGCTGCGGGATCGAGAGTCGGCGACGAGGCGGGCGAGTTCGGCGCGGTCGGAGTAACCGAGTTCGCGGCCGGTGCCGAACGTGAGAAGTTTTTCGGCGACGCAGCGGGCGACGTCGTCGGCGCGGGCGAGGAGGAGTTTTTGGAACGACGGGAAATCAGAGAATTTTTCGCCGGTGGGGATTTGTCCGGCGGCATCGACGGGCGGGCCGAGGCGGTAGCGAACGTTGCGGCCTTCGACGCGCAGGCGGACTGGATCGCCGGCGCCGAGGCGGCGAAAGCGGTCGCGCCAGCCGCCGATGACATCGTAGCTCTCGAGGGCGAAGCCGGGCGGGTCGATCGAGCGGTGGCAGCTATTGCAGGATTCGGTGGAGCGGTGTTTCTCCAGGATTTCGCGGAGCGTAGTGGCGCCGCGGATATCGGGCTCAACACCGGGCACACCGGGCGGCGGAGGCTGCGGCGGGAGGCCGAGAATGCGGTCGAGGACCCAGACGCCGCGGATGACGGGAGAGGTGTTGGTGCCGTTGGCCGAGACTTTGAGAATGCTCGCCTGGGTGAGGAGACCACCGCGGCGGCTGTCGGGCGGGAGGGGTGTTTTGCGGAGCGCGAGTCCGTCGACGGCGGGGAGGCCGTAGTGGCGGGCGAGGCGGTGGTTGAGCATCGCAAAGTCGGAGGCGATGACATGGGCGAGGCCCAGGTTGGCGGAGAAGAGTTCGCGGACGAAGGCGCGCGTTTCGCGAAGCATCGAGTCGAGAAGAAGTTCGTCGAATTCGGGGTAGAGGAGTTTGTCGGGGGTGGTGAACTCGATCTCGCGGAGATTGAGCCAGCCGTCGGTGAAATCGGTGATGAAGCGATCGAAGCCGGGACCGGCGAGGAGCCGTTCGGTCTGCGCGCGAAGGGTGGCGGGGGCGGTGAGTTTTCGCGCGGCGGCAAGGGCGAGGAGCTCGGCGTCGGGGGCAGAGCGCGTCAGGAAATAGCTGAGACGCGCGGCGAGCGCGTGGTCGTCGAGGTGCCCGGCGGGTTCTTTGAGGTAGAGAAAATCGGGTGCGCAGAGGGCGGCGACGGCGGCGGTGCGGAGGGCGACGAGGTAGTCTTTGCTCTCGGCGAACTCGCGGTCGAAGAGCGCGGCGTAAGGCGCGAGGTCGGCGTCAGTGAGGGGACGGCGGAAGGCGGCGGGGAGAAATTGGCGGAGGGCGGTGCGGGCATCGGCGGCGGGATTCGCGCTGGTGGCGGTGTAGGTGGGCTGGTAGTCGGGGCGCTGTTTGGCGCGCGGGTTGGCCGGCGGGACCTCGCGGAGGGGAACGTGGCCGAGGAGGAGTTTTTGTCCGCGCGGGGGCCAGTCGACGTGGAGCGGGCCTTCGACTTCGAAGCGTTGAATGGCGAGACCTTCGCCGGGGTATTTGTCGGGGCCGTCTTTGATGGGCGAGTGGCCATCGGGACCGTTGAGGCCGACGGGGCTGAACTTCAGGCCGTCGCCGGCGCGGAGCGTGAGCGTGAACTCGACGGAGCCGGGTTGATCGAGCGGGAGCTCGTGAAAGCCGCGAATGTCCTGATCGGCGCCGCGATTAAAAGTGCCGGCGATGACGGAGAAGACGGCGGGTTCTTTGGTCTGGTAGCCGTAGCCGGTGATGCGCACGCGGTAGGGGCCGGGTGAGGCGGCGCGGAAGCCGGGAAGCTGGGTGGAAGGGAAGCCGCCGTTGTTAAAAACGACGACGGCGCCGTCGGGGCGTTTGAGCCAGTGTTGGCCGATGAACTGCTGGTTGCGCTCGGAATCGAGGGTGTAGAGGCCGGTGGTGACGGGCGGGCGCGGCCCGACGAGGAGCGCGGCGTTGAGGGCGAACTCGGCGACCTCCAAGTAGCGCTGGAGCTGGGCGCCGGAGATGTTGAGCGCTTCGCCGACCGTATCGAAACCGTGGGCACGACCGTCCTCGGGAAGGCGCGCGAGGATATCGAGATCGAGGCCGAGGAGGTCGTTGAGGGTGTTCTGGTATTCGCGGCGATTGAGGCGGCGGAGAAGCGTGCCGCGGTGCGCGGCGTGTTGCGCGGTGAGCTCAGGGCCGAGCGCGGCGAGGAAGGGTCGCACCGCGGCGGCGGCGGGGCGGGGTTCTTCGGCGGGTGGCATCTCGCCGGCGGTGACACGGTCGAAGACGCGCACCCATTTCTTGTGCGCCGCAGCCTCGGAGCCGTCGAAGGGTAGCGCGGTCAGATCGAGGCCGCCCTTCTTGATATCGGCGTCGTGGCAGTCGAAACAGTGGGTCTTCAGAAACGGCTGGAGGGAGCCCGGCGCGGGTGCGGAAGCGGCGGCCGCGAAGAGTGGGAGGGCGAGGGCGGCGAGCGCGGCGCCCGAAGCGAGTCGACGGTTCATGAGCGCAGATCGAGGACGCCGGTGCTGTAACCGAAGCGGTCGGTCGCGACGTCCATATGCTGGGCGAGGGAGACGAAGAGATTGGAGAGCACCTGTTTTTTCGGATCGGCGGCGACGTGCCGGCCGTGGCGGTAACCGCCGCCAGCGAGGAGGAGCGGGAGATTTTTCGTCTCGTGCGCGCTGGCGTTGCCGAGATTGGAACCGAAGAGGACGGCGGTGTGGTCGAGGAGCGGGACGCCGTTTTCCTGCACGGTTTTGAGTTTCGTGAGGAAGTCGGCGAAGGCGCGAAATTCGGCGAGCTCGATGATTTTCAGTTCCTCGATTTTGGCGGGGTCCTGGCCGTGGTGGGAGAGGTTGTGCCAATCCTGGCTGACGCCGGCGATTTCGGGGACGGCGTTCATCCCGGAAAGGCGGAGCGTAACGGTGCGCGTGGAATCGGTCTGGAGGGCGAGGACGATGAAGTCCTGCATGAGCTTCATTTTGCCGATGGCATCGGTGCGGCTCTGGATGTCGGTGGGTGGCGGAGCGGCGACCTTGGGTTTGGGGCGGTGGGCCCACGCTTCGTTCTGGATCAGGCGGCCCTCGAGCTCGCGGACGGCGGTGAAGTATTCGGCGAGTTTCTGTTGGTCGGCGTGGCCGAGCTCGCGGTGAAGTTTTTTCGCCTCGCCGAGGACCGTATCGAGCACGCTGCGACCGCGCTTGAGACTGCGGGTCTGGGCCTCGACCTCGGCGGGAGTGCCCTCGACGAAGAGCTGGCGGAAGGCGCGGGAGGGGGACGATTCGGCGGGCAGCGGGACGCCGCTGGAGGACCAGGAGAGGGACTCGCTGCCGGTGCCGAGGATGAGGCTGGGGAAGCGCGTCTGCGTGCCGATTTTTTCGGCGATAAGCTGGTCGAGGGAGATGGTGTTCTTGAAGCCGGCGAGCCCGGGGTGTTTCGCGGCCGTGAGCCAGGTGAGTTCGGAGGTGTGGCCGTTGGCGCCGTTTTGCTCGGAGTGGGCCAGGCCGGAGAGGACGGAAAAATCGGAGCGGAGGCCGGCGAGCGGTTCGAGATAGGGCGTCAGGGCGTAGTTCGGGCCGGATTCCCTCGGGTGGAGAAACGGCGTGTGGAAACCGAGAGTGGCGCACATCGCGACGAAACGCTTCGGTGATCGCGGCGCGGCGGCGGCGCGCACGAAGGCGGGGGTCATCGCCTCAAGAAACGGGAGGGCGAGGGTGACGCCGGCGCCGCGGAGAAAGGCGCGGCGCGGGAGGTGGGCACCGGTGGCGAGGTAGGGGCTCATGGGCACGGGACGGAGAGAGGGAGCGAAGGAGAGGGGGCAGGGAATGGCGGACGTGTGGCGGGAGATGGGGCCGGGGGCAGGCGGGTTTCAGAGTTTCAGCTTTTTCACGAGGGTGGCTTCCCGGTCCGTGTCGGTGAGGGGCTGCCAGTCAATTTTGACGTTCGGGAGGGCGGTGCGGAGGGCCGCGACGTCGGCGGCGGAAATATCGACGGTGAGAATTTTGAGTTTGGAGAGTCTGGGCAGGGCGGCGAGGGGCGGGATAATTGCGGCAGTGAGGCGGGCTTCGGTGAGCTCAAGGGATTCAAGGGACTTGATCTGGGCGAGCGTTGCGAAGGTGGACTCATCCAAGGAAGGCGGGGTGGGCTGACCGTTGGTGGGTAGACGCTGGCCGATGCGCAAGGCGCGGAGCTGGGGGAGGTGCGTGAGGTGGACGTTGCCGGCTTGGGTCTGGGCGGTGTGCCAGGTGCGGAATTCTTTGAGTTGGGTGAGTTGGCCGACGGCGGCGAGCGCGGTGTCGCCGGCGGTGGAGCCGGCAAAGGTGAGGCGCTCGAGGCGTGGCAGGGCCCGGAGATGGGCGAGTCCGCGGCCGGTGAAGGAGGGGGAGCGATAGGCGGGATGAAAGAGGGCCAGCGAGCGGAGTTTGGCGAAAACAGCGAAGTGGCGGTAGCCGTCGTCGGTGAGCTGAATGCCATCGGTGCTGAGGTCTTCGAGTTCGGTGAGACCGGCGAGGAGCGGGAGGGTGGCGTCGGTCATGGTTTTTCCGGATACGGTGAGTTTCTTGAGCGTCGTGATGGCGCCCAGGATACGGAAATCGTCGGCGGTGAAGGTGTCGCAGTTGACTTGGACCTGGGTGATGACACCGGCGGCGAGAGTCACCTTGGCCCCGAGTTTTTCGAGAGCAGCGGGGTCGGGCGCGGCGATCACGGAAGAGGCGTCGAGGAGAAGGATCAGCAAGAGTGGACGGAACATCGGAAAGATTTCGTGGGAGCTACGGGGTGGTCCGGCGGAGGGCGCGCCCGCCTTGGGTGAGGTCGGCACCCTGACCGTCGAGGCCGGCGGAAAATATGAATTCAGCGGCGGGGGTGTTGCCGGACGCGCTGCGTTGGTAGCGGTTGGCACCGAGCTTAGACCAGGTGCCGCCTTGGGTGCCGACGGTGGGGGCGAGACGGGCGGCGGAAAGGGCGAGGGAAAAGCAGACGAACAGGTGGCGGCGCATGGGGGAAAGGGGACGGCGGGCGCGGGCGGAAGGACGCCGGCATCGCCGCCGCACCGGTCCGGCTTAGAAGTCCACCGCGAAGGTCAGCTGCGTGACGCGCGAGTCGATGGTGGCGAGGCGGGAGATCGCCCCGGTGGTCAGCGCGCCGACGGGGATGGGATCGTTTTGGTCGAGAGCGTTGCGGACGTTGATTTGGACGCGGTAGTTGAAATTTCCGAAGGCTTTCAACTTGCCGCGATAGGCGGCGAGGAAATCGACGTAGGTTTCGGTTTTGCCTCTGTGGGCTTTGTCGAGGTCGAGGACGACGCTGCCCGTGGAACTCGTCTTGACGCCGTAGCCGATCGTCGGGGCGGAGCGCCAACGGACGGCGCCACCGAGGTTGAAGCCTTTCAACCGACCCTCGTTGAAGCGGTAGTTGGTGATGAGATTGGCGCGGGCGCCGCGGGCGGTCGCGGTGGCGCGTCCATCGGCGGCGGTCATAAACGCGAGGGCTTGGCCGATGAGCGTGCTGTGGTAGTATTGCTCGAGCGTCTGGCCGGTCGGCGCGGCGGCGCTGTAGGGTGCGGTTTTCCAAGTGACGGCTTGGCCCACGGTGTCGCGTTCACCATTCTTGGCGGTGACGGCGGTCCAGACCGGGAGCCGGGCATCGCGCCACGCATACCACGGAGCGCCGATGTTGGATTCGACGGCCTCGGACTTCGCGCCGTTGAGGCGAATGTTCCAGCTGCGCGTCGGGGAGAAATTCAGCTCGGCCTCGTAGCCGTTGGACTCGAAGTCGGACATGATGAAATAATTCGGCCGACCGGCGGTGCGGTAACCGCGCTTGTTGCCAGCGGTGACGTTGATGGTCGGCGCGGTGGGATCGAGGGCGAGGACGCGTTGCTCGATGTTGAAGAAGATATCGCGAAACTGGTTGATCTGGTTCGAGGCGCGCTGCGGGCCCAGGGCGTTTTCGTATTTGTTGAGCCGGAGCGTGAGCTTGTCGCCGAACAGATCGAGCCGGATACCGTAGTCGCGGCCGTCACCGCCCGCGCCGGGGATATCGTTGCCGAAGGGATCGTAGCGGCCGATGTTAAGATCGAAGGTGGTGGATTTATTGTAGAACGCGGTGACCCACTTGAACGGACGTGCGACGATGCCGATATTCCGGTTGATGCCTGTCTGCGTGGGACCGTAAGCGGCGTAGCGCGTGTCCCACAGCACCGGGAAGAGGCCGGAGAAATCTTGGGCCGTGGACGCGGCGTCGAGATTCGCGGATTTTGCGGTGTCCTTCCGATAGCCATACGTAAGCACAAGGCGGTCATGGCGCTCGCGGTCGGGCAAAAAGAAGCCCTGCCACGCGAAGATTTGGGCGACGGATTGGTTCAGACTGCCACTGGCGACCTGGCCGGCGGCGAGGCGTTTGCCGTCGGCGGTGCGGAGTGGCGTATCGGCGAGGGAAAGCGTGTAGGGCCGGCCGTTGGCGTCGGTCAGCGAAACGTCGCCGGTCATGGAGAACGCAGCGCTGGTGGGCTCGGAGGGATTCGTGAAGTAGTGGCGGAACTGGGGCACGCGGGTCGCGTCGTTGGCCCAGCCGCTGAAGGTTTTCGCGCGCAACGTGACGCCGGGGATGCTGGGCTCATCAAGGATCCGACGTTCGAATTGCTGCTGGTTGAGGTCGTCGGATTTGGAGCCGGTGTAGAGGCCGGAAAGGCGATGGCGGCCGAGCAGTCTTTTCCAATTGGAATTGCTCGGCGCGAGCTTGCGCGCGAGATCCAGCTCGTAGGAGAGTGCGACGCGCCAATCGTCACGATCGTGATATTCCAAGGTATTGGCGGCCGTGCCCTGATAGTAGAGCTGGCCGACGTTGGGATTCGGCGTCGTCGTGCCGGGGATGAAACGGTTGGCGTCCACATCGAGGCGGAAATCGCTGCTGCCGGAGGTGCTGCCACCGCTGAGTTTGTGGTTGATCGCGTTTTCGCGGTTGGCGGCAATTTCGAGGAAGAGGGAGTCGGCGATTTTCTGCTCGAGGATAATGGTCTTGGTCGTGCCGCCGAGTGCGCTTGTGCGGCCGGTGCCGACGATATTTACGTCGAAGGGAAACAACTTCGGATCGAGCACCGTGAAGCCGCCACCGGCATCAAAGGTCTGGTCGACGCCGGGGAGCGAGCCGGGGCTGCGCACGGTGACGGATTGATTCCAACTGCGCAGCGGGACCGACCCGCCCTGAATGACGACCGGGGCGTTGCCCGCCTGCGTGAAAATGCGATTGGTGGCGATGCCGGTGAAGCTGGTGTTGTCGTAGATGGGCTTGGACGTGGTGTAACCACTGCCGGCGACTTTGTCGGCGATGAGCCACGGGCTGAACTGGTCGGTCGGCACGATGCGGCCCGCGCGGTTCCAGTTGCGCGAGTCCTTCTCGTATTGGAAAACGAGGGTGGTCGGTTTGAAGGGCTTGAACGTGACGGCGCCGTAGAGACGCTCGTCGCGATCGAGGTTGGGCGTCTTTTCGGTATATTCGCGTTTTGAGAGACCCATGAGGCGGAGGGCGAGTTTTTGCGAGACGAGGACGGTGTTGGCGTCGAAGGTGGCGCGCTTGGAATTTTCGGAATCATAGGTGAGCTCAAAGCCATAGCGGTTGCGCATGAGGGCGCGCGCGGGCGACGCGTCGAGGATGCCGGCGGGCGAGCCGAGTCCGAAGAGGATGGCGTTCGGGCCGCTGGCGACGGTGGCGCGCTCAATGTTGAAATTATCGGTGGGATTTTGGACCTTGAAGAAATTTCGCGTGAGCGTGCCGGAGCCAATGCCGCGCACGCGCCCGCCGAGAGCGGGATCGGAGACGTAGTTGGCGTTCGCGGTGGCCGGCATGAAGTCAGACGCGTTTTCGACGTTGGCGGTGTAGATGAGCGCTTGATCGAGGGAGGTGAGCCCGAGGTCTTGCATAAAATCTTTCGTGAGCGTCTCGATTTGATTCGGCACATCTTTGAAATCGGTGCGAAGGCGGCTACCGGCGAGAGTCTCGGTGGCGATCCAGCCGGTCTCGGACGACGAGGAGATGACGAATGGCGAGAGTTCGACCACCGGCTCGGCCGAGCTGGCGGGTCGAGCTGCCGGGGCGGTGGCGGGTGACGGCAGTGATTGCGCAGAGAGTGATGCGTGCAAGGTCAGTACGACGAGGCACGTGGTGGCGTAGGAGCGGGGGTGGGCGCTGGGGCTCATAGGAAGGGTTGTTATTCGGCAGGGGCGCAGGCTCGGCTGAAAAGCATGCAGGCGCGTAGGTAAGGGCGTGGGGACGATGGTGGCCGCGCGGTGACGCGCAAACTTTTCGAGGCGCTTTTCGCCGAGGTGGCACGGGTCAGGGCAGTTCTTGGACTGTGACCTTGGTTGGTTCGAAATTTGCCCGGGCGAGCAAAAACGAAGATCCCCACCTGACGGGCAGGCCAGATTTCCCGCTGGTGGCGGTTTCATCCATCGCGCGAGGACGGTAGAAAATTGACACACGGTCGATGTGAACACGTTATGTCCACATGAAGACCGCCACTGTCCGCGACCTGCGTAATAATTTCTCCAAGCTCGAGGCGTGGCTGGGCGACGGGGAGTCGGTGCGCATCGAGAAGCGCGGGCAGCCGGTGGCGCTGCTGACGGCGCTGCCGAAGGGGAAGGGCAAGGCGTTCAAGATGCCGGATTTTGCGGCGCGGCTGAAAGCCGATTGGGGTGACCGGATCCTCAGCGAGGCAGAAGTGAAGGCATTGCGGGACGCGGAGCTAGCGGGCGACCTCGGATGAGGGCGTTTCCGGATACGTCGTTCCTTTGCTCGCTTTATCGGCTCCAGGTATTTTCCGCGCGAGCGGTGGCGGCGATGGCGTTGCGGGACGGCTCGCTGCCGGTTTCGAGTTTGCTGCTGTTGGAGTTTCGCCAGTCGCTGCGTTTTCACAGCCGATTGTATGCGAACGACCGGGCGAAGGGGTTCCCTCGCGAAGACGCTGATTTGATGCGAGGGCGTTTGCAGGCGGATCTCGCGACCTCTGTGCTTCAGACCGTCGCGGTCGATTGGGCCGAGGTGCACCAACGGGCCGAGGCGTTGAGCGCGCGGTATACGGAGAGCGGCGGGCATCGGTTGGCGGACATTCTGCACGTCGCGACGGCGTTGCACCTCGGCGCCGAGGAGTTTTTGACGTTTGATGCGAATCAGAAAAAACTCGCGGTGGCGGAGGGGCTGAAGGTCCGCGTGTGAGGTCCGCCCGCGGGTGAGCGGCAAGAATGAGGCGTGGCCAGTGGGCGGAGCGGGCGTTTCGGGTCGGTCACTCGGCTTTGATCCAATCGACCTCGAGGGCGAACGCTCCGGGGTTTCCGTCGGAGAGGGAGAGACCGATTTCTTCGATGCGCGTGCGATCCAACGGCGGGCCGGAGAGCTTTTGTCCGCGGAACTGCGGCACGAGGCTGGCGAGGGGCACGGTGACTTCGGTCCACTCGCCGCGCTTCGTGGGGAATTCCGCCTGATAGGAAATGCGCGCACGGCGGAATTCCGCGTTCGTAGCGAGTTGGAGGCGATAGGTGCGACCGTCGCCCTTGACGCGGAGCATGATGGCTTTTGCCGCCTGCAAATCGCGCGTCGGCCCGCCGGAGCGAATGGAGGAAAAACCACCGTTGTTCTCGAGCGAGAGGACGCCCCGAAAGTGCAGGCTGCCGTCGATGAGTTTGGCGCCGCCGCGTGAAACGCCGCCCATGACGCCATCGTTGACGGCGATCCATGCGGGTTCATTGGGTGCACCGGAAAATTCGAAAAGCGTCACGGCAAGGGGCGGGGTTGGGTTTAGGGCGGCGAGGGCTGTGGGAGCCGCACTGGCGAGCAGAGAAGTGAGGATGAGCGCGCGGACCCGCTGCGGAATATTTTGGAGCGCGATAGCCATCGCGCACGCTCGCTCGTTCGCGCGGCCGGTCAAGGCGGCGGGCAAAATTGACCGGACGGTTGCGGTGGATGGAAGAGAACGAGCGGCGTTTCCGGCGGGGTCTACTATTTCTTCTTCTTTCCGGCTTTGGGCGCGACGGCGGACTGGTATTCGGGGCGGGCGGCGAGTTGCGGGAGGTGGGGTTGATACTCGGGGGCCGTGGTCCAATCGCGGGAGGGCGGTTCGGTGGAGCTGACTTTGCGTTCGGGATAATCCTGGCCGGCAACACTCGCGGCGACGGAGACGTTCCACGCGACGAGGGCGGTGCGGAGGCGCGCGAAGATTTCGGGTTGGGTGGCGGCGAGGTCACGCGACTCGGCGGGATCGCTGACGAGGTCGTAGAGCTCGAATTTTTCTTCGGCGAGATTCGGCTGAATCAGTTTGTAGCGATTGTCGATCCAGGCGGCACGTCGCTGGTGATGGAAGGCCAGGGGCTTGGTGCGCGTCGCGAGCTCGGACGTGAACAGCGGACGGAGGCTGGAGCCGTCGATGGGGGTGAGCATCACGGTGGAGGGAAGCCCGAGGACGTCGGCGAGCGTCGGGAAAATATCGATCGTGCCGGCGGGATATGAGGTGATGCGCGGCTGTTTGATGACAGCGGGCCACTCGATGATACCGGGCACGCGCAGGCCGCCTTCGTAAACGGTGTTTTTGAAACCACGGAGATTTCCGACGGTGGAGGGAGAGATTTCGGGGAGGCCACCATTATCGCTGCAAAACCAGAGGAGGGTGTTGTCGGCGAGACCGAGTTCACGGAGGCCGCGGCGGAGCGTGCCGACGCTGCGGTCGAGGGCGACGAGTTCGCCGTAGTGGTGTTGCGAGGGTTTCGCGAGGGACGCGAACGCGGCGCGGTCGGCATCCGTGGCTTCGAACGGGGAGTGGGGCGAACCATACCAGATGACGGAGAAAGTGGGTTTGGGGCCCGCACGGTGCCGCGCAAGGAATTTCAGGGCCTCGGCGATGATGATTTCGGAGGAGTCGCCGGTGAATTCTTCGAACTTTCCTCGACGGCTGAGGAGCGGATTGCGGTCGAAGAAATTGGTGGCGGAGAGCCACTCGTCGAAACCGAATTCTCCGGGGTTGTGATCATCGGTCGCGAGAATGGGGGCACCGGGACCGCGGAAGCCGTTGAGATGCCATTTGCCAAAATGGGCGGTGGTGTAGCCGGCGTCGCGGAGGGCGCGCGGGAGCGTTTTTTCCTGACGACGCAGGGCGTAGCCGTGGTTCTCGACGCCGGCGCG
>CAMBVX010000123.1 GCA_945871085.1 Opitutus sp. GAS368
GAGCGACCGAGAAAAAGTTCTTAGCTTCAGGGCCGGTAAGCCGGATTCTGTTCTACGCCTTGCGGCGCTTCGGCGATCATTTCTCTCGGGCCCGCCTTGCAGCGAACCCGTCCTCCTTCGCTCCTGCGCTTGCGCGCGCTCACGTCGGACGATGCAGCATACCCGTGACTATAGGACGGGCCGCCCAGTCACCTATTTTGCCTTGCACCGGAAGGGGTTTGTCCTGCCGCCGACGTCGCCGTCGGCGCGGTGGGCTCTTACCCCACCTTTTCACCCTTACCGCGCAGTTGCCCGCGCGGCGGTATATTCTCTGTGACACTTTCCGTCGACGCGCCTTGAAGCGCGCCGCCTGTGCTCGCCGTGAAGCTGGCACAGCATCCTGCCCTATGGTGTCCGGACTTTCCTCTCCATGTATAAAACGGGCGCGGCATTACCCGCGCCTTGGGATCAAAGAACACGGAGCGACCGCCAGGCCCCAAAGCTAAGGCCGGGAAACTGAGCCCTCGTCACCGTCCAGCGCAAGCCCATGCTTGAGTTCACCCGCGGACCCACCCCACGCCACCGCTGCATCACTCCCAGTAAACAATCCGCCCGCACTGGTCGCACGTGGGTAACGCCACCAGCGGGTCCGTCCCCCTACCGCGCGCTGTTGAGATCACGTCGCCGGAAACCTTCAGGTGGCAGCCACCGCACTTGTCGAGACTCACGAGGGGCACGACCACCGGCATCTGCCGCGCCGCGATGCGATCATAGACCCGCAAATTCCGCTCGCCCACGGGCCCGCGCGCCGTCGCCATCTCCGCCTGCGCGCCGAGTAATTCCGCCGCCAGGTTCACGTCGCGCTCACGCAGGATTTTGATGCGCCCCTCGTGCCCGGAAATATTCGCCTTCAGCACCGCCTCGGCCGCCACGAACGTCTTCTTCGCCTCGTCGATCAGATACATGACCTCCAGCTCCTGCCCCTCAAAATCTCCGATCGCCTTCTCCGTCGTCTCGATCTCGTGCCCGAGCGCCTGATATTCGTCGTTCTTTTTGACCATCGACTGCTGCGTCCGGTATTTGGCCAATTTCGCCTCGGCCGACCCGATTTCGTTCTCCAGCGCCTTCTTTTTCACTTCGAGGTCCTTCAATTCCTGTTTCGCCGTCTCGATCGCGGACTTTTCACCGGCGATCTTGCCCTCCACGAGCGCCACATCCCGGGGCACGGCCTTCAATTGGGCCTCCAAACCCAGCCGTTTTGCGTCGCGATCTTGAAGGATAAGGAGGCTTTCGATGGCGGGGCTGGGCATTTCGAGGGCGAGCTTGCCGCTACCCCCTCCCCGGTCAAACGAAACTCTCGTTCTAAACGCCAAGGAAGGCCGTTTCCCGCCTGTTTTTTTCTCAAAAAAACCCTCGCGTCTCTTGCTGATTCCCGCGAGTTTTTTTCTTTCATTTTCCACCCCCGCAAAACCTTTTCATGGCCGATCAATCCGACTCCGAACGCAACGTGATCAACCAGGCTGGCGCCGATGCCTACGACGCCTCCAAGCTCGGCAAACTCGAGGGCCTCGAGGCCGTCCGCAAGAAACCCGGCATGTATATCGGTGGCACCGATGAACGCGCCCTCCACCACTGCGTCTCCGAGGTCCTCGATAATTCCGTCGACGAACATCTCGCCAACTTCTGCTCCAAGATTCTCGTCAACATCCACGTCGATGGCTCCATCAGCATCCGCGACAACGGCCGCGGCATCCCCGTCGATATCCATCCGCAATACGGCATCCCCGGCGTCGAGATGGTGCTCACCACCCTCCACTCCGGCGGCAAATACGGCCAGGGCGGCTACAAATTCTCCGGCGGCACTCACGGCGTCGGTGCCAAGTGCGTCAACGCTGTCTCCGAGTGGTTCGAGGTCGAGGTCTCCCGCGGCGGCTCCGTCCACCACATGAAGTTCGAGCGCGGCAAGACCGTGAAAAAACTCGAGGTCATCGGCAAAGCCAGCGGCACCGGCACCTACATCAGTTTCAAGCCCGACGCCGAGATTTTCAAAGAGACCACCGTCTTCGTCTCCGCCCGCATCGGCCAGCGCCTGCGCGAACTCGCCTTCCTCAACTCCGGTCTCGAAATCATTTTCACCGACGAGCGCCCCGCCGAAACCAAACCCGAGCGCTACTTCTACAAAGACGGCGTCGAAGAATTCGTAAAGCAGATCAACACGGGCAAGACCCCGCTCCACCCGAAACCCATCCGCTTCCTCAAGGAAACCAAGCTCCAGCTCGACGACAAACCCGCCGAGATCCACTGCGAGGTCGTCCTCCAATATAACGACACCTATAACGACCAGGTGATGTGTTACACCAACACGATTCACAACCCCGACGGCGGCACGCATCTCTCCGGTTTCCGCAGCGCCCTCACCCGCGCCATCAATCAGTTCGCCAAGGGCAACAATCTCCTCAAAGAAAAAGACCCGCAGATCACCGGCGACGACGTCCGCGAAGGCCTCGCCGCCGTCATCTCGATCAAACACAGCGACCCCAAGTTCGAATCCCAGACCAAGGTCAAACTCCTCTCCCCCGAGGTCGAGAGCGTCGTCGGCTCAGTCACCTACGAGGGCCTGATGCAGTATTTCGAGACCAACCTCTCGATCGCGAAAAAAATCGTCGATAAAGCCCTCAACGGCGCCCGTGCCCGCGAAGCCGCCCGCAAAGCCCGCGAAACCGTCCGCAAGGGCGCCCTCCACGGCGGCGGCCTCCCCGGCAAACTCGCCGATTGCTCCGAACGCGACCCCGCCCTCACCGAGCTCTACATCGTCGAGGGCGACTCCGCCGGCGGCTCCGCCAAACAGGGCCGCGACCGTCGCTTCCAAGCAATCCTCCCCCTCCGCGGTAAACTCATCAACACCGAGAAAGCCCGCCTCGACAAAGTCCTCGCCAACGAGGAAATCCGGACCCTCATCACCGCCTGCGGCACCGGTATCGGCGAGGGCGACGAAGCCGTCGGCGGCTTCAACGCCGCCAAGGCCCGCTACCACAAAATCATCATCATGACGGACGCCGATGTGGACGGCTCCCACATCCGCACGCTCCTCCTCACGTTTCTCTACCGTCAGATGAAGGGCCTGATCGAGCGCGGCTACGTCTACATCGCCCAGCCG
Source organism: Opitutus sp. GAS368 (assembly GCA_945871085.1). Lineage (GTDB taxonomy): Bacteria > Verrucomicrobiota > Verrucomicrobiia > Opitutales > Opitutaceae > GAS368. Next base: position 3,137 of record CAMBVX010000123.1, read on the forward strand.
CCACTTTATAAGATCAAGCGCAAGAAACGGGAGCAATACGTCGACAACGACGACCAGCTCAACCGCATCCTCCTCGAACTCGGCTCCGAAGACATCGTCCTCACCCGCCTCACCGACGGACACATTTTCGCTCCCGCCCAAATCGAGACCATCGTCGAAAACCTCGCGCTCCTCGATAAATTCGGCAGCGGCGTCACCCGCTACGGGGCCTCGCTCCCCGAGTACCTCGACACGCAGGACCCCGTCACCCGCGCCCTCCCGCGCTACGTCGCCCGCATTCGCGAAGGCAATAAAGAGAGCCACGAGTTCCTCCGCGACGAACACGCCCGCGCTGATTTCCTCACCGCCCACAAACTCAACGCCGACCTCACCGACCAAATCGAGCCCGCCCCCACCGTCGGCAGCCAGCTTCCGGGCACTCCCTCCGGCGCCCCGCTCGCTGGCACTCCCAGCCCCGCTCCCGCCCCCGCCGAGAAAAAATCCTACGCCGCACAAAAACGCGTCACGATCCACGAAATCTTCGAGAGCACCGAGATGACGAAGCTCCTCGTGATCCTCGCCAAGACCGGCCTCGACATCGCCACGGTCACGCCGACCGCCACCGCGCGTTACACCGTTACCGAAAACCTCGGCACGAAGAACGAGACCAAAACCGCGCTCTTCGGCCCCCTCGAAATCGTCACCCACATCCGCACCAACGGGCGCAAGGGTCTCCACATCCAGCGCTACAAAGGTCTCGGCGAAATGAATCCGAAACAGCTCTTCGAGACGACGATGGACCCGGACAAACGCCGTCTCCTGAAAGTCTCCATCGACGACGCGGCCAAGTCCGATGCCCTCTTCACGCTCTTGATGGGCGACGAAGTCCCCCCCCGCCGCCAATTCATCGAAGACAACGCCCTCAACGTGCAATTCCTCGACGTTTAAGCCAAATTCCCGCCATGACACTCAAAGCCATCATTCACAAAGCAGACGAAGGCGGCTTCTGGGCCGAAGTGCCCGCCCTTCCCGGCTGCGTCACGCAGGGCGATACCCTCCCGGTGCTTCGCGCCAATATCAAAGAAGCGATCGAAGGCTGGCTATCGGTAAATGACGAACCACAGGAGTCGCACGCCGACGATGAGGTCATCGAGGTCGCCGTTTAATTTTATCACAATCCGGACATAATCCCTAGTTGTCGCCCGCCGAAAATGATTACGCTCAGACAGCATGAAACAAGTTTCCGGTAAAGATTTCATGCGACTCCTACAGCAACGCGGCTGGCACCTCGCCCGCGTCAACGGCAGCCACCATATTTTCACCAAACCCGGCCATCGCGAACGCATCGTCGTCCCGGTCCACGGCAACCACCCGCTCAAACTCGGCCTCCTCAAACATCAGATGACAATCGCCGGCCTCACCGAAGCCGACCTCTGAGCCCTCCGTCTCCCCCTCTCTCTTTCTCTCCGTCTCCGTTTCCCACCGCCCGTGTATACCGCCAACGAAAAACTCACCTCGGCCAACATCACCGACATCATGCAGTCGGCCTACATCGAATACTCGATGTCCGTCATCATCTCCCGCGCCCTCCCCGACGCCCGCGATGGCCTGAAGCCCGTACAACGCCGCATCCTCTACGCCATGCTTCGTGAGGGTCTCCTCCACAACCGCGCCCACACCAAGTGCGCCGGCGTCGTCGGTGAAGTGCTCAAGAACTACCACCCGCACGGCGACTCCTCCGTTTACGATACCCTCGTCCGCCTCGCCCAACCGTGGGTCGTGCGCTACCCCCTCATCGACCCCCAGGGCAACTTCGGCTCCGTGGACGGCGATCCACCCGCCGCCTACCGTTACACCGAGGCCCGCCTCACCGGCCTCGCCGAAGAACTCCTCAAGGATATCGAGGAAGACACCGTCGATTTCGTTCCCAATTACAACGAGACCACCACCGAGCCCACCGTTCTCCCCTGCGCCCTGCCGCACCTTCTGCTCAACGGCTCCACCGGCATCGCCGTCGGCATGACGACGAATATCCCGCCGCACAACCTCGACGAAATCTTCGACGCTACGTTCGCGATCATCGACGACCCCCGCGTCTCTGTCGACGCCCTCTGCGAGATCGTCCGCGGCCCCGACTATCCCACCGGCGGTATCATCTCTGGCCGCGACGGCATCCTCAGTTATCTGAAAACCGGCAAGGGCATCGTCCGCACCCGCGGCAAAGCCCACACCGAAGAGCTCAAGGGCGGCATGGAGCAGATCGTGATCACGGAGATTCCGTATAACGTGAACCGCAACACCCTCGTCCTCCGCATCGCCGAACTCGTCGGCGAAAAGGAAATCGACGGCATTCGCGACCTCCGCGACGAATCCGACGAAAACACCCGCATCGTCATCGAGCTCAAACGCGGCGAACAGGCGAAGGTGGTCATCAACCAGCTCTTCCAAAAAACCGCGCTCGAATCTTCCTTCGGCGTCACGCTCCTGGCCCTCGACAAAAAGCGCCCGAAGCAGATGAACATCAAAGAACTCCTCGAGTGCTACATTGAGCACCGCCGCGATGTCGTCACCCGTCGCACGAAGTTCCGCCTCAAAGAAGCCGAAGACCGCGCCCACATTCTCGAAGGCTACATCATCGCCCTCGATAACCTCGACGACTTCGTCAAAATCATCCGCGCCTCCGCCAACAAAGAAGAGGCCAAGCAACGCCTCATGGCGAAGTATCCGCTCTCGGATCGCCAGACCGACGCCATCCTCGAACTCCGCCTCTACCAGCTCACCGGCCTCGAACGCGGCAAGATCGAAGCCGAATACCTCGAGCTGATGAAGGTCATCGAGGAACTCCGCGCCATCCTCGAGTCCGACACGATCTTGATGGCTCTCATCCGCAAGGAACTCGGCGAGATGAAGGCGAAATACACGACGCCCCGGCGCACCGAAATCATCGGCTCCGCCGGCGAATTCCGCCTGGAAGACGTCATCCCCAACGAGGGCTGCGTCATCACCGTCTCCCATCTCGGCTTCATCAAGCGCACCCCCGTCGCCGACTACCGCTCGCAGAAACGCGGCGGCAAGGGCGTCATCGGCGCCGAGACCTACGACGAAGATTTTGTGGAGAACCTCTTCACCGCCTCGACCCACGATTACATTCTCTTCCTCACCAGCATCGGCCAATGCCATGCGAAGAAGGTCTATGACGTCCCCGAGGGCACCCGCACTTCGAAAGGAAAATCCGTCGCCAGCTTCCTCCGGCTCGCCGAGGGCGAAAAGATCGCCGCGATGATTTGCGTGAAAGACTTCGCCGAAGACCGTTTCCTCGTCATGGCCACCAAGAGCGGCGTCATCAAAAAATCCTCCCTCGCCGACTACGCCAACTGCACCCGCGACGGCGGCCTCATCGGCATCAACCTCGCCGAGAAAGACACCGTGATCGGCACCGTGCTCACCACCGGTAACGACGAGCTCATCCTCGTCTCGCATCAAGGCCTCGCCGTCCGCTTCCGCGAACGCGATCCCGAGACCGGCGAAGACAACTTCCGCCCCACCGGCCGCGCCACCGGCGGCGTCACCGGCATGAGGTTCAAGCTCGAGAGCGACTACCTCGATGTCATCGAAGTCGTCGATCACACCGCCAAAGTCCTCGTCGCCAGCGAAGCCGGCCTCGGCGTCCGCACGCGTTTCGAAGACTATCGTCTCATCAATCGCGGCGGCAGTGGCGTCTGGGCCATCGACCTCCCCGAAGACGGCTCCATCAAACTCGCCGGTGCGCTCAGCATCAAAGACACCGATGAGATCATGCTCCTGACCGCCAAGGGCCAGAGCGTGCGTTGCCCGGTAAACACGATCCGCGAAGTCAATCGCGGTGGTAAGGGCGTGAAGCTCCTCACCCTCGCCACCGGCGACAAACTCCTCAGCGTCGCCCGGATCGTTGAGAGCGCCGAGGAACAAGAAGCCGCCGCCAACAGCGACGACGATAAAACCCCGGACGCGCCCCCCACCCCGTAATCACCACTCGAAGATTGCTTCGTTCCCTTCAAGCACCGTCCTCACCCGAGGTCGGTGCTTTTTTTGTCAGGGCATTGACGCGTCGCCCTAGTTCACCAGCCCCAGTCATGGCCGTTTTCTTCACCAGCGGCGTTTTTCTGCTTCCGCCTTCCGAAATTCTCCTTTCATTCTGTCCGCCCCTTCTTCGCATGGCTGGAAAAATCACTTCGCTCCTCGCTCCCGCCCGCATCGCGCTCCGCGTGCACAGCACCAAGCGCACGGCTGCGCTCAACGAAGTCGCCCGCCTCCTCGACGGCCATCCCGACGTCGCCAACTACACCGGCTTCTACGAGGAACTGCTCGCCCGTGACCGCCTCGACACCACCTGCCTCGGCAACGCCATCGCGCTCCCCCACGCCCGCACCGAACACGTGAAGCAGATCGTCCTCGCCGTCGGCCGCAGCGAAGCCGGCATTCCCTTCGATGCGCATGGCGAGATTGTGAAACTCTTTTTCGTGCTCGGCACCCCGAAGTCGAAACCCGGCGACTACCTCTCCGTCGTGAGCGCCCTCTGCAAACTCCTCCGTGACCCCGCGGACCGCGCCACCTTCCTCGCCGCCGAAACCCCCGAGTCCTTCATCGCCGCCCTCGCCGCCGTGGAGAAAAAACTCGGGTTGTAGTCCGGCCGCCCGCCCGTCGGGAACGCGGACTGAGGAGCTGCCGCTAGTTTTTCACGCCAATCCGCGCCTTTTTGTGGCCATCGCCCTCCGTCCCCGCCACGGTCCACCCCGATGATCCGCTCCTTCATCTTCAGCGACGGCAAATTGGTCGGCCAAGACCTCGAGCGCGAGGCCCTCCGCCTCGTCCGCGCCGACAAGGGCCTGCTCCTCTGGGTCGACCTCGACAACCCCACCGAGGAGGAATGGAAATTTGTCCTCGAATCCGTCTTCGAGTTTCACCCCCTCGCCATCGAAGACTGCGTCTCGCCCAACTCGCTCCCGAAGGTCGAAGACTACGAAGACTACCTCTTCATCGTCACCCACGCCGTCGATTTCAAACGCACCGATAAGTTCAACACCACCGAACTCGATCTCTTTCTCGGTCGCGACTACCTCGTCACCTTCCACACTTCCCCGCTGCGCTCCGTCGCCACGCTCATCGACCGTCAGCTCAAAGGCGCCGCCGCCGGCCCGCGCGGCCCCGATCGCATCGCGCACACCCTGCTCGATCTGCTCGTCGACCACTATGCGCCCGTCATCGAGGAGCTCCGCGCGGAACTCGAGGAACTCGAGGAAGAGGTCCTTGCCCGTGAGTCCGCGCAAAAAACCCTCGTCAACGAACTCCTCCACGTGCGCGGTGATTTCACGAAGCTCCGCACGATCATCCGCCCGCAGCGCGACGTCATCGACCGCCTGGCGCGCGGCGATAGCAAACTGATCCGCCCGAAACTACTCCCGTATTTCCGCGATCTTCGCGACAATCTCAACCGCCTCGACGACACCGCGTCGAGCTACCACGAGCGCCTCATGATGGCGTTCGACATCTATCTCAACAAAGCCGCGTTCGAAGCCAACGAGGGCATCAAGTTCCTCACCGCCATCACCGCCGTCACGATTCCGGTCATGGTCATCGGCACTTGGTTTGGCATGAACTTCGACGCGATGCCCGAGCTGAAACACGGTTACCCGTGGGCCGTCGGGGCCACCGTCGTCACCACGATCCTCATGGTGATCTACCTGAAACGCAAAAAGTGGTTCTAACGGAGCGGCGGTTGCCCAGCCGCCGTATCTCCCGGTCCGTCTTCCCGCGCCCAGCTTCAGCCCGCCTCCGGGGAATCTCCACGGCGCACTCACAGCCGCGCCTAGATCAACGCCGCCCCGCGCGGCTCCATCCGTGTTCATCCGTGTGATCCGTGGTTAAAAAATTCTGCCCGTCGAAAGCGTGCCCCGCACCCCACCCGCGCCTCACCTCGTCATCTTCGCCTCGAGCCCCGCCTTCACCCCCGGCCACTCGCTCGCGATGATTGAAAACATCACCGAGTCGCGCACAAATCCGTCCGGCAGCACCATGTGCGCGCGCAGCACGCCCTCGCGCACCGCGCCGAGCCGCGCGATCGCCGCCTGCGACCGCTCGTTGCGCGCATCCGTTTTCAACTGCACCCGGTTCACCCCCAGCGTCTCGAACGCGTGCCGCAGCAGCAAAAATTTGCACGCGGTGTTCACCGCCGTCCGCCACACCCGCTTCGCGTGCCACGTATAGCCGATCTCCACCCGCTGGTGCGCTGCAGAGTAGTCAAACAACACCGTGCCGCCCACCGCCTCGCCCGTCGCCACCTCGATGATCGCAAACGCCGCCGCCGCGCCACTCGCCTGCATTTCACTCAGCTTCGCGCACCACTGCCGCACGGACTCCTGCGGATCCGCATTCAGAAACGGCATCCACCGCCACACCTCCGCGTCCGCGCCGTTTCGCTCGAGTGACTCGAAATGCCTCGCCGCCAGCGGCTCGAGCCGCCCGTGCCGGCCGGTGAGGGTAATGGGTAGAAATTTCATCGTGTGTCGGTCGGCCAGACCATTCGCCCCTTGAGTCACGCCCTCCGCAACGAAAAACTCCCTCCATGCCGTCGCCCCTTCGTAGGTTGCTCCTCGCCACACTTTCCGTCGCGACGGCCGCCTTCGCGCAAACCGCTCCCACTCCCACGCCCAATTCCTCCGACCCGGCAACGACCCTCGCCGCCATCTTCGCTGAAGCCCTCGCCCGCGGACAAGCCTTCGAAAATTTACGTTCGCTGGTGAACAACAGCCCCGGTCGCCTCTCCGGCTCCAAGTCCCTCGAGCGCGCCGTCGTCTCCACCGGGAAAATGCTCACCGCCCTCGGCCTCGATCGCGTTTACAAGCAAGACGTGAGGGTTCCGCATTGGGAGCGTGGCTCATCCGAGTCCGTCATCATGACGCGGCAAAACTCCACCACGCGACTGAACGCGGTCGCCCTCGGTGGCTCCGTTCCGTCCCCCTCCATGGGAACTACCGCCGAGGTCATCGAACTCAAATCCCTCGACGAACTCGCCACCCTCGGTCGCGAAAAAATCTCCGGCAAAATTGTCTTCTTCAACCGCCCGATGAATCCCACGCACGTCTTGACCGGCCGCGCTTACGGCGAAGCCGGCGACCAGCGCAACCGCGGCCCCGGCCTCGCCGCCACGTACGGCGCCGTCGCGGTCCTGACGCGCTCTCTCACCCTCGCGCAGGACGACATCCCCCACACCGGCAACACCACCTACGCTCCCAACCAGCCGAAAATTCCCGCCGCCGCCCTCTCCACCGTGGCCGCCGACAAACTCTCTGCCACGCTCACCACCGAGCCCAAACTCCGCGTCACGATCAAAATCAACTCCCGCTGGCTCCCCGACGCTCCGTCGCACAACGTCATCGGCGAAATCCGCGGCGCGGAGTTCCCCGACAAAATCATTCTCGTGGGCGGGCACCTCGACTCGTGGGACATCACCCCCGGTGCGCATGACAACGGTTCCGGCTGCGTCCAGTCCATTGAGGTGCTCCGTCTTTTCCGCGCCCTCCACCTCAAGCCCCGCCACACGCTCCGCTGCGTGCTTTTTACGAATGAAGAAAACGGCACCCGCGGCTCCATCGCCTACGCCGCCGCCGCGAAGGCGAAACAAGAACGCCACCTTTTCGCCGTCGAATCCGACAACGGCGGCTTCCAACCTCGCGGCTTCAATCTCGGCAGCACGCAGGGCCCCGTCCACGAACGCGCCGCCGCCCAATGGCGCACGCTCTTTGAGCCCTACGGTATCTCCTCGTTCGTCAAAGGCACCGGCGGTGCCGACGTCACACCACTCCTGGCTCAGGGCGCCACCGTCGCCGGCCTTACGCCCGACTCGCAGCGCTATTTCGACTACCACCACACGACCACCGACACCCTCGACAAAGTAAATCCCCGCGAACTCCACCTCGGCGCCGCCGCCCTCGCGTCGCTGATCTGGCTCGTGGATACGCAAGGCCTGTAACGCAGGGCGTCGGTCTCCCCGCCGCTGTTTCCCCCACCGACATTCACCGCCCGACCCGGCCTCGCGTTGGTCATTGCGAGAGCTCGGAACCGGCGGAGCTTGCGTGGTGGCAGCAATGAACCCTTCCAAGGTTTGTCATTGCGAAGGAGGCTTGCCGACTGCGGCGATCCATCTGGAATTTCAGCTGGAGTGCCGCGACCGCCAAGCCGGGCTCGCCATGACAAACCGCTCGGGTTCATTGCGCAGGGAAGTTATGCCGACTGCGCCGATCCAGCGCGCTTCCTTCATCGCTGCGCGACTCGCAATGGTCGCGAGTCGGTGTGGTCTCCGTCTCCCTCAGGTGCAGAAAATTTCTCGCCACACGCTCGCGCCCCTGACTCCCTCCGCTCCTCCCCCTCGCGCCGACGCCCTTCTCCGCGTCTGCCTGTTTCCCCGCCTTCGTCCCTCCCCCCGTCTTCCCCTCCCACTTCCGCCCCATGACTTGGTCTCAAAACTATTCCCCGCTTGGCGGCCTCGGCCTCTCCGCCCTCGTCGCCGCCATCCCGATCGTCGTCCTGCTCGGCCTCCTCGCCTTCTGGCACGTGCGGGCGCAAATCGCCGCTCTCGCCGGCCTGCTCGTCGCCTTCGCCGTGGCGATTTTTATCTTCCACATGCCGCCCTCGCTCACGTTTGCCGCCGCCGGCTACGGCGTGGCCTTCGGCGTCTTCCCCATCGGCTGGATTATTCTCAACGCAATTTTTATCTACAATCTCTCCGTGGAAACCGGCGGATTTTCCGTCCTGCAACGCCAGGTGGCCGGCCTCTCCGGTGATCGCCGGATTCAAGCCCTCCTGATCGCCTTCAGTTTCGGCGCCTTCATCGAAGGTGCCGCCGGCTTCGGCGCCCCCGTCGCGATCAGCGGCGCGCTCTTGATCGGTCTCGGCTTCAAACCCCTCGAAGCCGCCAAACTCGCCCTCATCGGCAACACCGCCCCCGTCGCCTACGGGGCTCTCGGCACCCCCCTCATCACCTTGGCCAAAATGACCGAGCTCGATCTCCAGCTCCTCACCTCGATGGTCGGCCGCCAGCTCCCGTTCTTCTCTTTGCTCGTGCCGTTCTGGTTGATCGCCGCCCAAGCCGGTTGGCGCGGCATGGTCGCCGTCTGGCCCGCCTGTCTCGTCACGGGTGCAACGTTCGGCCTCTCCCAATTCCTCGTGAGCAATTTCATCGGCCCCATGCTCGTCGACATCATCTCGGCCATCGTGTCGATGGGTGCGCTCGTACTCCTGATGAAAGTCTGGAAACCCGCTTCCGACCAGCCGGCCGACCAGACCACCCCTGCCAAGTCCACTGCGCCCGCGCCCGTCGCCGCCCCCATTACCGGCTCGGCGGGCAAAGCCTGGCTGCCCTGGATTTTCCTCAGCATGTTCGTTTTCCTCTGGGGCCTTCCCGTCATCAAGACCGCCTTGAATTCCGTTTTTGCGCCGACCTTCCCCGTCCCGCTCCTGCACAAAGCCGTGCTCCGCGTCCCGCCCGTGGCGCTCACGCCCGAGGCCGAGCCCGCCATCTTTGCCCTCAACGCCCTCTCTGCTACCGGCACGGCCCTGCTCGTCGCCGGCGTGCTCGCCGGCTTCGCCCTCGGCCTCACGCCCCGCCGTCTCCTCGCCCTCTACGGCCGGACGTTTTGGCAGGTGCGCGTCTCGCTGCTCACGATCGCCCTGATGCTGGCCCTCGGCTTCACGACGCGTTACAGCGGCACGGATACGACGATGGGCCTCGTCATGGCCGGCACCGGCTGGTGGTTCCCTTTCTTCTCGCCACTCATCGGCTGGCTCGGCGTCGCACTCACCGGCAGCGACACCTCCTCCAACGTCCTCTTCGGCAATCTCCAAAAAGTCTCCGCCGAACAACTCAACCTCTCGCCGATTCTCACCTGCGCCGCCAACAGTTCCGGTGGCGTGATGGGCAAAATGATCGACGCCCAGAGCATCGTCGTCGCCGCCGTCGCCACCGGTGGACGCCCCGACAGCCCCGACGCCGGCACCGTGTTGCGTTCCGTCTTCTGGCATAGCGTCGCTCTCGCCCTCCTCGTCGGCGTCCTCGTCATGCTCCAAGCTTACGTGTTCCCCGGCATGATCCCGAAGTAGGGCAGGGTCTCCGACCCATCGGCATCAACCTAACGCCGTGGCGGCCAGTTTGTCATGGCGAAGGAGCCTAAGCGACTGCGGCAATCCACCGTGCGTTCACCGATGGATTGCCACCGTCGACAAGCCTTCTTCGCACGGACAAGCAGCGACGCTTGCGTGCTTAAGTTAACGCTTATGGGTCTCCGACCCGCCCTCCGCGGACCGCGTCCCCGCCGCGCCCGCTCCCTCTTTCTCGGCCCGGAGCGGTTTCCCCCCGGCCGCAGCGGCGGCCCCGCGCTCACGCGGTCTTATCCGTGTTCGTCCGTATCCATCCGCGGTTAAAAGACTCCGTCCCCCGCGCTTCACCGCGCTTCCCGCCTGGCATCACCCGCCCGATACGCATCCCGCAACACCTGCATCGTGTGCCGCACTCGCACCGGCGAGCCGATCTTCTCCAAGTGCACGCGGAGCTGCGTGAGACATCCGATGTTTCCGCTCGCCACCACGCCTTCGCCGCCGCCGAGCGCCGCCAACGCCGCTTGGGCCTTCTGGGCGCCGAGCGAATTCGCCGTCTCCGGTTGATCCAGATTATAGGTCCCCGCGCTTCCGCAGCAGAGGTGAGCATCCGCCAGCTCGCATACCTCCACCCCCGGGATCGCCCGCAACAATGCCCGCGGTTGCTCGCGCACCCCCTGCGCATTCGCCAGGTGACAGGCATCATGATACGCCACTTTCAACGTCCCTGCTTTTTTCGCATTCCCCTCGTGCACCCCGCCCCCCGACATCGCACCCGTGCCCCGTGGGTTTTCGCGCAGCCCCAGCTTGGCGAGAAACACACTCACATCCCTCACGCGCCGTTCAAATTCCTTCGCCTGCGCCTCATCCGGCGTCCCCTTCAACACCAGATGATACTCGTGCATCGCCGAGCCGCACCCCGCCGCGTTCGTTAAGATCGCATCCACGTCCGCCGGAAACGCCGCCAGATTCCTCCGCGCAAATGTCTGTGCCGCCACCAAATCTCCCGTGTGCCACGCCAGCCCACCGCAGCATCCCTGCGACTCCGGCACGATCACCTCCACGCCGTTTCGCACCAACACCTCAATCGTCGCCACGTTAATATCCGGATCGAGCACCTGCTGCGCACAACCCGCGAGTAGCGCCACGCGCGCCCGTCGCTCGCCCTGCGCGGGATACACCGCCTTCAGCTTCACCGCCGCCGGCACGTTCGCCGGTGCCAGCGCCAGCATCGGCCGCAACACTGCCGGCACGAGCCCGCCCATGGCGCGCCCGACCTTCGCTCCCGCGAGCGCCAACCGAAACCGCCCCGGATAAGGAATCGTCTGCGCCGCCAACCACCGCCGCAATTTTTCACCCATCGTCCGCACCCCTTTTTTCTCTTCTTCCATCCGCGCGCGAAATGGACTGATCAAATCCCGATACGGCACCCCGCTCGGACACGCCGGTTCACACGACAGACAACCCAGACACCGGTCGACATGCGGCTGCGCCTCCGCCCACGGCAACGTCCCCTCGAGCACCTGCTTCATCAGCACGATGCGCCCGCGCGGAGAATCCATCTCCTGCCCAAATTCCTGATACGTCGGACACGCCGCGAGGCAGAACCCGCAATGCACGCACGCCTCCACCGCCTGCGCCATCGGCGCGCCCAACGGTCCGTGCTCTTCGGGTTTGATCGTATGCTGCATGATTAGTCCTCGATCGTCGGAAACCGCCCCTGCGGATCCAGCGCCACCTTCACCGCGCGAAACACCTCCGCGCCCACCCGCTTCCCCGGCCACAACGCCCCGCCACCGCGCAACGTCATCGCCGGCCACACCAACCCACCCGCGATTTCTCCCCCACGCGGCAACGAAACAAAGCCCACGTTCCCGCCCAATCCCACCCACGTCCGCGCCCCTGCCATCGTCCGCGCCCACGCCATAAACTCCTCCACCTGCGCCGCCACCAGCGCGACCTTCACCAATTCCCCGCCGGCGTGCGCCCACCCAAACTCCCGCACGCCGCACCAGACCTTCGCCGCGGCCTCGTCCGTCAATGCCACGCCCGGCCAGCGCGAAAAAATCTCCGCCGCCAACACATCCAACGCCGCCGCCGGTCCGGCCAGCCGCGCATACACGACGCCATCACTCGGCACCGCCTCGAGCGCATCCAATTCCCACCGCTGGCCTGCCGCCTCGGTAAAAATCGTCGTCATCGCCGCCGGATCTTCCGCCGCCAGTCGCAACGTCCGCGTCGTCACCGCCCGCGGAAACACCTTGAAGGTCACCTCCGCCAGCGCACCGAATCGCCCGAGGCTGCCAACAAAAAATTTCGGCAGATCAAACCCCGCCGCGTTCTTCACGACTTTTCCGCCCATCCGCAGCAGCCGCCCGCCCCCGTCGACGAACCGCACGCCCACAATAAAATCCCGCAGCCCCCCAAAACGAAACCGCCCCGGCCCGCCCAGCCCCGCCGCCACGGTCCCGCCAATCGTTGCCCCCGCGTCGACCAGCAGCGGATCAAACGGCAAATATTGCCCGCGTTCCGCCAGCGCCTTTTCAATTTCCCGCACCGGCGTTCCCGCCAGCGCCGTAAACGTAAACTCGCTCGGCTCATACTCCACGATCCCGCTCAGCTTCACCGTCGAAATTTTCACGACATCACCCGCCACCGCCGATAACCGCGCCTTCGTCCCCGCCCCCACCGCAAGCACGCGCGGCGCCGCCCGCACCGCCTCCGCGAGTTCCTCCGGCGTCGTCACCACCATGTCTTTATCCGTGTTCATCCGTACAATCCGTGGTTAAAGAAATCCGAACCTTCCGTGTGTTCCGTGTATTCCGTGGGCTCATCGGCCGATTGTCATTTTCATCATGATCATAGTCGCCATCACCCGTTCACTCCCGCGTAATCACGCCCGCCCGCTCCAGCGGATGCAGCCCATGTTGCGCCGTCGTCATCACCGCCGGCTCGCCCGCCGGAAACATTTTTCCGGGATTCGCGATCTCCAGCGGATCAAACGCCGCCCGCACCCGCTTCATACACTCCAACTCATCCGCCGAAAACATCTCCGGCATGTAATCACGCTTCTCCACGCCGACCCCGTGCTCGCCCGTGATCGAGCCACCCATGGCGATGCACATCCGCAAAATTTTTCCCGCCAGCGCCTCCGCCCGCGCCAACCCGTCCGCCTCCTTGCCGTTGTACATGATCAACGGATGCAGATTGCCATCCCCTGCGTGAAACACATTCGCCACCCGCAGCCGCGCCTCGCCCGCCAGCTCGCCAATTCGTTTCAACGCCTCGCCCAGCCGACGCCGCGGCACCACGCCGTCCTGCACAATAAAATCCGGCGACAACCGCCCCACCGCACTGAACGCGCTCTTGCGCCCCTTCCAGATTGCCAGCCGCTCTGCCGCATCTTTCGCCACGCGCACTTCCATCGCGCCGCTCTCCGCCAGAATTTTTTCCAACCGCACGCGGTCAATCGCCACCACTTCGCGCGGCCCCTCGAGTTCCACGATCAACACCGCCGCCGCATTCGGCGGATAGTCCGCGTGCACCGCCGCCACCGCCGCCTCCAGCGCCAGCGCATCCATGATCTCCAACGCACCCGGCAACAGCCCGCTCGCGATCACCGCCGACACCGCGTCGCCCGCTTTCTCCAGCGAGTCATAACCCGCCAGCACCGTGTGAAACGTCTCCGCCCGCGGCAGCAATTGCAGCGTCACTTCCAACGCCACGCCAAACAGCCCTTCGTTGCCGACAAACAGCCCCGTCCAGTCCGGCCCGACTTGCTCCCGACTCGCCCCGCCCAATTCCACGACTTCACCCGTCGCGAGCACGGCCTTCAGCCCCAGCACGTGATTCGACGTCATGCCGTATTTCAAACAATGCGCGCCGCCGGAATTGAACGCCACATTCCCTCCAATCGTGCAGATCGACTGGCTCGAAGGATCGGGAGCAAAGTGTAGCCCATATTTCTGCGCCGCCACCGTCACATGCGCGTTCACCACGCCCGCCTCGACCACCGCGATCCGACCCGCCGGATCAATCCGCACAATCCGGTTCAGGCGGTTCAACGTGATCACAATTCCCTCTTTCACCGGCAGCGATCCGCCCGACAAACTCGTCCCGCTGCC
>CAMBVX010000124.1 GCA_945871085.1 Opitutus sp. GAS368
AGGCTTTGGGGTTTGGGGTTCGAGTTCATGAGCTGAGCTGGTGCGATCAGGACAAGGGTAACGTTCACGTAGACTGGATCGGTCGCTGGCCCCGGGCGACAGCCGGCCCCCGCGTCCCTGCCGCCACTTTGCGGCTGACCGCGCGCAGGTTGCCCAACTACAGCGGCTCGCCGAGCCAGCGGTTCGTCACCGGGGTCTGCGCCTGCAAGGCCGCCGCCAAGGCCCGTTTCCCCTCGACCGATTTCCCGTCGCCCGCCCGTTCGCCGACCGTGCGACCCGCTTTGGCCAGCAGGCTCGCCAGCGTCTCCTGCCCCACCGCCTCTTGCGTCACCGGGGCTTCCACGGCGGCGACGGGTGCCGCTCGGATCACGGCGCAGCTGTTGCCACCGGCGGGTTGGTCGAGAGTTCAGACATGACCCCTTCGGCTTGGCCCTTGACCCCTTCGGCTTGTCCCGGTGCAGGCCTGGAAAACCTCCTGCGTTCCGACGATGGGGGCAGAGGAACGCGCCCGCCCAGCGCCATAGGGATAGGATTACGGGGTCGGGGTCGCGCTGGCGGTAGTGAGGGCGGTGCGGATTTGGTCGCGGAGGGCACTGTCGCTCGGCTGGTCGAGGCGGAGGAGGGTTCCTTCGAGGATGGCGCGGGAGGGTTTTCGCATGCGCAGGTATTTCGGAAGATTTTCGGTGAGTTTCTCGCGGTTGCCGGCTTCGGCGTCCGCGCGGATGAGCTCGCCGAGGGTGGCTTGATTGAGCGGATCGAGGACATAGGCGCGGTCGAGGACGGCGCGGGCCGCGGTGGCGGGGGCAACAAGGCGGAGTTGTTTGGCGAGGAGGAGGGCGTCGGTGGCGCGGAGGTTGGCGGCGCCGAGGAAGGAGTTGAGCATGAGCCCGGCACGGGCGTTTTCCTTCAGGCCATAAAGGGCGACAGCGCGGAGGCCGTTGAGCGTCGAGGCGAGGTTGGTGTTTTCTTCGTTTTCCTCGCGCATGGCAGCCAGGGAGAGGCGGAGGACGGCGGCGTAGTCCGCGGCGGCGAGGTAGGCTTGGACGCGGGCGAGGTTAAAGGCGTTGAGGGGAAAGTTGCGCGTGGTGGCGAGGGAGCAGAGGCGCTCGGTGAGGTCGGGCTGCACGGTGTCGACCGCGAACCAGGCGAGGAGAAGGAGGGCTTTGGCGTCGCCGGCAAACGCGGCGAGGAAGTCGGTGAGCTCGCGGCCTTCGGCGGAGCGGTCGTTGGTGTGGTGATAGTTGAAGAGGAGATCGATGCGGGGGCCGGGGCTCGCGGGGTCGTTGAACTGGCGGAGGAGGGCGAAGCGGCGGGCTTCGTCGAAGTGGCCGAGTTCGCGGTGGAAGCGGCCGAGGTGGAGGTAGAGTTCGTCGCGCTTGGGGAAGCGGGCGATTTCGCTCTCCAGGCGGAGCATCGCGAGGTCGCGGTGGCCGCGCTCCCAGTCGCATTTGGCGAGGAGGAGGGAGCCTTCGAGGGATTTTTCGAGGCCCCACTGGGCGACGAGGCGTTCGGTCTCATCGTAACGGCCGCGTTCGAAGTGGGCCGTGGCGGCCTGGAGGGCAATGTAGAGATGGGTGAGCGTCGCCGTGGGCGCGGCCGGGAGGAGTTTCTTCGCGAGCTCGATGACGCGATCGTCTTCGCGGGACTCGAGGAGGAGGGCGAAGAGGAGTTTGAGGTAGTCGAGGTCGGCGGAGGCGAGCTGGGCACCGTCGGCGAGGGTCGTGAGGGCGAGATCGGCGCGGCCGAAGCGGACTTGGGTGTAGGCGAGGAGACGGCGGACCGGGACATCGGTAGGCGTGCGGGCGAGGCCGGCTTGAAGGAGCGAGTAGCCTTCGCGGTAGTTTTGCTGCTCGAGGGCTTCGCGGCCGAGCTTGAAGTAGTGCTGACCGAGGCCGGCGCGGTAGGCTTCGTGGCGCCAGGGGTAGAAGGCGAGGTCGAGGTAGCTGGCTTCGGTGTAGCCGCGCTGGAACTTCACGAAACCCCAGACGCCGGCGGCGGCGGTGAACCAGCCGGTGAAGGCGAGGGCGACGACCGTGAGTGCGATGCGGCCCCAGAAGATATGATACCAAATGTGATAGGGGGTGGCGACGCGGGCCCAGAGTTTCCAGCGGTGGTCCGGGTCGGAGGCGACGAAGCGTTGGAGGTCGTCTTTCGAGTGGTCGATCACAGAGATCGAGACGGTGCGTCCGGAGCGCGGCGCGCGCAAATGCGGCGGCGAACGGCAAGGAGGAAGCTGAGCAGGCCGAGCAGGGCGGCATAGGTGCCGGGCTCGGGGATGGCGGAGCCGGCGGGGACGACGAAGCCGCCGCTGACGACGGCGGCGCCGCCCGCGCTGAAACTGGCGAACGTGATGGCGGAGAGGTAGCCGCTGGTGACGGTGCTGGAGTCGGCGCCGAAGCGAAGCGTGTCGCTGCCAGAGGTGTAGTTGGTGATGCTCAGCGAGCCGCTCCACGTTTGTCCACTGATGGGGGCGAAGACCAAGGCGGCGGTGGAGGATCCGAAGTCGAGCGTGCTGACGCCGGCGCCGAGGGTGAGGGTGCCGAGGGATTGGTTGAAGCCGCCGAGGGCGAGGGTGGAGGCGGCGAGGGTGAGATTCGCAGAGGTGGGGAGGCCGTTCGCGGCGGCGACTCGGTAGGTGCTGCCACCGGAAGCGGAGAGTGAGCCGGTCAGGCCACCGCCGCCGCTGAGGGAGGCGGTGCCGCCGCCGGTGAGGGCGAAATTACCGGCGCCGGCGAGGGCGCCGGCGAGGGTGGCGTTGCCCGTTTGATTGAGCGTGAGGGTCTTGGTGGCGCCGAAACCAAGTGTGGTGCCGACGGCGGTGGAGAGGGACGTGATGGTGTTGCTCTCGTTGACGGTGAGCGTGCCGGCGCTGAGGACGACCGGGCCGCTGAACGTGTTGGCGGCGGAGAAGGTGAGCTCGCCGGCGCCGGTCTTGGTGAGGGTGTGGCCGGCGCCGCCGTCACCGATGGCGCCGAGGGTGAGGGTGGTGCCGGTGGCGGGGCTGAGGGTGGCGCTGTCGGAGAGCGTGGTGGCGCCGAAAGTGACGGCGGCGGTGCCGGAGGAGACGTTGTCACCCGTGGCGAGGGCGAGCGTGTGGGCGCCGAGGGCGAGGGTGCCGAGCGTGTGGGTGACGCCGGCGCCGGCGGTGGCGCGATTGGAGCGGAGGGTGGCGTCGCCGCTGACGACGGTGTTGTAGGCGTTGACGGAGGTGGACGTGGCGAGGTCGAGCGTGCCGCCGGAGAGGGTGAGCGTCTGCGCGGTGGTGCCGAGGGCATTGACGGCGCCGAGGCGGAGCGTGCCGGCGGAGAGGGTGGTGGCGCCGGTGCGGGAGCTCGCGGTGGAGAGTGTGAGGGTGTTGGCGCCGACCTTGGTGAGGGCGTTGGCGCTGGTGGCGAGCGCGGCGGAGAGGGTGATAGGGCCTGTGCCGCCGATCGTGGCGCCGCCAGTGCCGATCGTGACAGCGCCGGCGTAGGTGGCGGCGGCGCCGGAGTTGGTGAGGGCGCCGGCGGAGGAGACGCCGGTGCCGACAAGGGAGAGGGCTTCGGCGTTGGCGACGGAGGTGCCGTTGAGATCGAGGGCGGCGCCGGTGGCGGTGACTCTCGTGCCGGCGGCGGCGGTGCCGAGGGCAGCGGCATTACCCAGCTTGAGCGTGCCGGCGTTGATGATGGTGGCGCCGCGGAAGGTATTGGCGCCGGAGAGGAGCCAGGTGCCGGTGCCGGATTTGGTGAGCGTGCCAGTGGTGGTGCCGAGGATGCTGGCGAGGGTGGAGCCGGTGGCGGTGCCTCCGAGGGTGAGGCCGAAGGTGGCGCCGGTGATGGTGCCGGCGTTGGTGAGCAAAATGTCACCGTTGCCGGCGACGATGCTGGAGGCGAAGCCGAGGGTGAGGAGGCCGGCGTAGGTGGCGGCGGTGGAGGACGAGTTCGTAAGCGCGCCACCGAAGGCGACGCCGTCGCCCTCGAGCGTGAGGGCCTCGGCGGTGGCGAGGGAGAAGCCGTTGAGATCGAGGGCTGCGCCGAAGGTGACGCTGGTGCCGGCGGCGGCGGTGCCGAGGGGAGTGTTCGTGGCGGTGCCGGTGGCGCCGAGCTGCACGGTGCCGGCGGAAATCGTGGTGAGACCCGTGTAGGTGCTACGGCCGGACAGTGTGAGCGTGCCGGTGCCGGCTTTGGTGAGCGCGCCGGCGCCGGTGAGCAGGCCGGAAAACGTGGTGGACGTGTTATCACCACCGGCGTTGAGCGTGAAGGTGGAGAGCCTGACGTTGCCGGTGCCAGCGAGGGAGCCGATCGTTTCGGCGGCCGTGAGGCGGAGAATGCCGGGGGCGGCGACGGTGACGGCGGAGGAGTCAGGGAGGGAGGTGCCGTTGACAGAGAGGATGCCGGCGTTGACGACGGTGGGGCCGGTGTAGGTGTTGACGCCGGTGAGCGTCCAGGTGCCGGTGCCGTTTTTCACGACGCCGCCGGAGGTGTTGTCGATGATGCTGGCGACCGAGGAACTGAGGCCGACGCCGTCGAGGGTGAGGGCGAAGCCAGCGCCGGTGATGGTGACTGGGTTGCTGACCGAAATGTCACCGGTGGCGGCGACTATGCTGGAGGCGGAGCCGAGGGTGATGAGGCCGCTGTAGGTGGCGGCGGAGGCGGAGGAGTTGGTGAGTGCGCCGTTGCCGGAGACGCCGGTGCCGTTGAGCGTGAGGTCTTCGGCGGAACCGAGGGTGAAGCCGTTGAGATCAAGGGTGGCGCCGGAGGAAACCGTGGTGCCAGCGGCGAAATTGCCGAGGGGAGTGTTGTTGGCGTTGCCGGGGGCGCCCAGCTTGAGGGTGCCGGCGGAGATGGTGGTGGCGCCGGTGAACGTGTTGGCGCCGGATAGAATCCAAGTGCCTGTGCCGGTCTTCACGAGAGAGGTGACGCCGGTGCCGGTGGGATCGGCGAGGATGGGGGTGAGGGTGTTGGCGCCGGTATTGGTGCCGGTGAGGGTGAGGGTGCGCGAGGCATTGATGGTAGGGATAACGATGGATCCGGCGTTGGAAAACGTGAGGGGGCCGGAGCCGGATGCGTCGATGGTGCCAGAGGCCGTTCCAAGGGTGAAGAGGCGGTTGGTAGATTGGGTGGCGCCGGTGTAGCTCAGCGTGCCGCCATTGAGGACGAGGTTGGCGGCGACGTTGGTGGACCTGCCGAGGGGCGAGGCGGTGCCGCCGTCGGCGAGGGCGGTGACGGCGAGCGTGCCGGCCCTAACGATGGTGGCACCGGTGAAGGTGCTCGCGCCGGAAAGGGTCCAAGTGCCGGTGCCGGTTTTGGTGAGCCCGCCAGTGCCGCTAACGACGCCGGAGAGGCTGCCGGTGTTGCCGGTGCCCGTGAGCGTGAGGAGGAAGGTTTGGTTGGCGACGGCCCCGGAGACGGTGAGCGCGCCGTCGTTGGTGAATGATTGTACGGCGGCGAGCATGAGGGATGTCGCGATGGTCTTAGTGCCGCCCGTGGAGGAATTGTTGATACCGCTGGTACCGAGCATGAGCGTGCCGGCGCCGGAGAATGTGAGGCTGCCCGCGGCGGTGAATTGGAGGCCGTTGATTCTGCGGTTGGCGGCGAGCACGGGCGCATTTTGGGTCGCGACGGTGTCGAAGGACGCGATGTCGAAGGCGATGGTATCCCTCGGCGCGACGGAGTTGATCCAGTTGGCTCCCGTGGCGAAATTGGTGCCGATATCGGCCCAGACGATAGTGGTCGCGGTGGTGAGAGAGGGGAAAACCGCGGCCAAGCCGAGAAGGAGCGAACACAGGCGCAGACCGAAGTGGCGCCGGAGGGAGGGCGGCAGAGGGGTGTGGAGGTAAAAAGGTGTGGAAGCCTTCGGCGAACGAGCGCGGCGGTAGACTTGGGGTCTTGAACCTAGGTGCATTAGGGCTTTCTATCTGAGTGCCGCATTAAGAATTATCAAGTTCGGATTTCGCGCGTGGGGCCTTAGCTGGTTTTTGTGTGTTCACTGGGGCGTGTTTTCAAAATCCAAGGAACCAGGGTGCGAGGGATTTGATCGAAGCGCGCGCATGATGATGACCAAGCGTCGGGAGTTCCCTCAGCCCGTGGGGCGAAGGGTAAAAAAATTAACCGTGCGTGCGCCAAAAGCCGCAGAACAGAGCCAAGCTGCGTCAGGCTTTGGGGTTTGGGGTTCAAGTTCATGAGCTGAGCTCACGTAGACTGGATCGGTCGCTGGCCCCGGGCGACAGCCGGACCCCGCGTCCCTGCCGCCACTTTGCGGCTGACCGCGTGCAGGTTGCCCAACTACAGCGGCTCGCCGAGCCAGCGGTTCGTCACCGGGGTCTGCGCCTGCAAGGCCGCCGCCAAGGCCCGTTTCCCCTCGGCCGATTTCCCGTCGCCCGCCCGTTCGCCCACCGTGCGACCCGCTTTGGCCAACAGCCTCGCCAAAGTCTCCTGCCCCACTGCCTCTTGTGTCACCCGGGGCTTCCACGGCGGCGACGGGGCCGCTGGGATCACGGCGGTGCCGTTGCCACCGTTGCCACCGGCGAGTTGGTCGAGAGTTGTCAACGCTCGCGAGGAATTGACCCACCTTCGCTCGTTTAGAAGTGACCCACCCCCGCACGAACGAAAAAGGCGGGTTATTTGGACTTGGTGCGCAGACCTCCCTTCGGGGTGTCAGGCAGGGCGACGGCGCCGGGGAAGAGGCCGGTGAGGCGTTTTTCCTTCATGCGGTAAGAGTCGCCCTTGATATTGATGACAGTGGCGCGGTGGAGGAGACGGTCGAGGGCGGCGGAGGCCATGACGGCGTCGCCGGCGAAGACGTGGCCCCAGTCGGCGAAGGCTTTGTTGGAGGTGATGATAGTGGCGGCCTGTTTTTCGTAGCGGCTGCAGATGACCTGGAAGAGCAGCGAGGCTTGTTCGTGATCGAGCCCGAGGTAGCCGACTTCGTCGACGATGAGGAGCTTCGGGGCGGTGAGCATCTTCAGGTAGTGTGGCATGCGGTTCTGGGCGAAGGCGGTCTTCATCCGGCGGGCCAATTCCAGCGCGGTGAGGAAGAGCAGGCGCTGGCCGCGCTCGGCGCAGCTCAGGCCCAGGGCGATGGCGAGATGGGTTTTGCCGACGCCCGGAGGACCTTGGAAGATGACGTTCCTGCCTTCATCGAGGAAGCGGCCGGTGCCGAGTTCCTCGATCAGGGTGCGGTCGATAGAGGGCTGGAAGGCGAAGTCAAAATCGCTGAGGCGCTTGAGCCACGGCAGCCCCGAGAAGTGGAGGCTCGTATCCACGACGCGCTGGCGACGGGCGGCGATCTCCGGCTCGAGCAAGCGGCCGAGGAAGTGCGAGTAGGACCAGTGGCCGGCGGCGGCTTGTTGGGCCACCGAGTCGAGTTGGGCGTGGGCCGTGGCGGCACCGATCTGCAGGAGGCCGTCGAGGGCGAGTTGTTCGTAGGGGACGCTCATGCGGAGACCTCCGCGTAAACGGCGAGGGGCCGCACCTGCACGGTCGCGCTGAAGGTGATGTGACAACCCTTCGGCGGCGGTGGGACGAGTGTCGGCACGGAGCGCTCCCAGCGCTCGCGCACATGCGAGGGGGACTCGATGCGTTGCCCCGCTGCGGTGGCGATCCGGTGCTCGGCGACGATCAGGTCCTTGGCGCGGATGACGATGACGTTGTCGCCGGCGTCGACCGTGACGCGGGTGCCGACCCAGCGGGCGGGCACCGAGTAGTCGCTTTTTTCGTAGCGCACGAGCGCCTCGACGCCGACAGTGCGGGCGGTGCTGTGGGCCACCTGATAGGCGTTGAGGCCGGCGCAGGGCGTGAGCGTCTCTTCGAGCAGGCGGTCGCAGGGCCGCGCTTGCGTCGTGCCGTGGACGCGGACGTTGGCGACACTGCCCAGCCAGTGGCGGCCCTGGGCGTTGAGATCCTCGAGGCCCGCGAAGGTGCGGCCGTTCAGAAAACTGTCGCGCAGATACGACACGCTGCGTTCGACTTTGCCCTTCGTTCGCGGCCGATACGGCCGGCAGCGCTTCACCTCGAAGCCGTGATGACGGGTGAAGTCGAGGAAGCGCGCGTTGATGCGCTCGGGACCGACGACGACCTGGCGCATATTATCGTAGAGGATCCGGCGGGGCCAGCCGCCGAAGAAGGCGAAGGCGTTTTGATGGCAGCGGATCAACGTCGCCAAGGTCATCGAGCGCGTGAACTCCACGTAGAGATACCGCGAGAAGCCCAGCACCATGACGAACGCGTAGACGCGGATGCTCGTGCCGTCCGGCTGCGGATAACGCCCGACCTCGGCCCAATCGCACTGGGCCTGCTCGCCGGGCGGCGTCTCGAACCGCACGGTGAGCGCCTGGTCGGTGTGGCGCGTGGCCTTGAGCGTCTGCAGAAAGCGCCGCACGATCTGCGGCGACCCGGCGAAGCCTTGGGCGATGATCTCCGGCAGCAACCGCACCGCCGACAGACCATGGGCCTGCCAGCGCTCCGTGAGATACGGCTTGTAGGGGGCGAGTTTGCTGGCACGCACCCGCGGGGCCGGCACCGGGGCACGTTTGGCCCGCAGGAGCTTGCGGACCGTGTTGCGGGAATGGCCGGTCATCCGCGCGATCTCGCGCACGGAGTGGCCCTGTTTTTGAAGAAAACGAATGTTCATGAACTGATCCAGATTGAGCATGGGAGCCTGTGGTTGAGCGGGGACCGCAGGCTATCAGGCAGACGCTACGAGACGAACTGACGCGCGAAGGATGCTCTCACGGTGGCCGAGCCCCGAGCTGGGCCACCGCTCCTCCTCCGCTTTTACTCCCTCAGGGGGTGGGTCAGTTCTAAACGAGCGTTAGTGGGTCAGTTTTACGCGAGCGTTGATAGCCATCGAGAACGTCATGAGAAATTACCGCGGTCAGACTGCCAGGGTCGCCCGGTGGCGGCTCGAGACCAACCAGGTCTCGCGCTGGACCGCGACCGCCCTGCTGCACGTCGAGCGCGGCTTCCATCGCATCAAGGGCTACGCCGACCTGCCCAAACTCGTGGCCGCTCTGGCGCAGCCGTCACAGACTTCCACGCCTGTCGTGGTTGCGACCCTACACGCCACCAAGCCATGAGCCCTGCACCATTCCTTCGCGGACGGGCCGGCGCCTGCGGCAAGCTCTTCGGCTCCTGTCCTCGGCGCCGGCCAAGACATCTCACCCGCCTTTGTCTCGCCTCGGTATATCACCCTTGCCAATCCACCAATCCCTGAAACCAATCCCTATGCTACCATCCACCCAGCACTTTTAACGACGTCAGGGACATCCCTGAATCAAGCGACTGACTCCGTCCATCAGTTTGAGGGAGTTGAAATTGATCAGCAAACCCACGGGGACGTTAAGCAGTTTCATGTAACTTAAGAGCTGGGCCTTGTGAATAGGGAGAATGGCTTCAACCGCCTTGATTTCCACCAGCACACATCCCTCCACCAAGCTATCGAAACGTAAGGGTTCATCGCGAGTGAACCCCTTGTAGGTGATCGGCACCACGCGTTGGCTTTCGCTCGCGAGGCCTCGCAACCTCAGCTCACAGACGAAACACCACTCGTAGATCGACTCAATGAGTCCAGGCCCTTTGTCGCGGTGCACTTCAATCGCGGCGCCTAAGATCGTCTCCGTTAACCCGTCGGACTTTGCAAACAAGGGATGCATCTGGATTGGGTGAAAGACCGCAAGGGAAAGTCACCGTTCTCTCCGTTACCTCCTGTTCAAATTCGTTTGGCACTGCGGCGTAAGCGGGCAAATTCAGAATCCGAGGAGAAACTGACACCGCCGCGGGATCACAGCGATCCGTTTGCACAGGAGGGAACAGAGGAAACCGAGGCAAGGGCAACTGCATTTGAAGAGGGTAATCGACGGTAAGCCACGCTCCGTCCTCTCCGTTACCTCCTGTTCAAATTCGTTTGGCGCTGCGGCATAAGCGGGCAAATTCAAAATCCGAGGAGAAACTGACACCGCCGCTGGATCACAGCGATCCGTTTGCACAGGAGGGAACAGAGGAAACCGAGGCAAGGGCAACTGCATTTGAAGAGGGTAATCGACGGTAAGCCACGCTCCGTTCTCTCCGTTACCTCCTGTTCAAATTCGTTTGGCAATGAGGCATTTGCGGACCGCCGCCACCACGCGCGCAAGATCGGCCTCGGTCAGATTCGACCCCGACGGCAAACACAGCCCGCGATTGAACAAATCCTCGGCGACTTCCCCGCCGAAGCGGTCGCAGGCCGCGAAGACCGGCTGCAGGTGCATAGGCTTCCATACCGGGCGCGCCTCGATGTTTTCCGCTTCCAGCGCCAGGCGGATCGCCTCGCGGTCGGCGCCGAACGCCGCCGGATCGACCAAAATGCAGGTGAGCCAGCGCGTGCAGCGGTTCCACGGCGCCTCGGGCATGAACGAGATACCCGGCAAATCGGCGAAGGCTTTTTCGTAAAAAACGCAGTTTGCCCGGCGGGCGTTGACACGGTCGGCGAGCACCTGCAACTGCCCGCGCCCGATGCCCGCGAGCACATTGCTCATCCGGTAATTGTAACCGATTTCCGAGTGCTGGTAGTGCTGGGCCGGATCGCGCGCCTGGGTGGCGAGAAACCGGGCCTTCTTGATCAGTGCCTCGTCCGGGGACACCAACATGCCGCCGCCCGAGGTGGTGATGATCTTGTTTCCGTTAAACGAGAAAATCGCCGCTTTCCCCACGGTTCCCGGCCGAATTTCTTCTTTTGCCCAGGAGCTCACCGAGGAAACCGAGTCTTGGTTCTCCGTTCTCTCCGTTCGCTCCGGTGAAATAGGCTTGTTGGAGTAATAAATCGCTCCCAGCGCTTCCGCGGCGTCCTCAATCACGGCGACGCCGTAGCGGTTGCACACGGCCATGATCGGATCAAGATCGGCGCACTGGCCATAGAGGTGGACCACGATGACCGCCCGCGGCAACCGCCCCTTGGCCGCGCGATCCGCCAGCGCTTCCTCCAGCCGGAGAGGATCCATATTCCAGCTGACCCGCTCGCTGTCGATGAACACCGGCCGGCCTCCCTCGTAGGCAATCGGGTTGGCGCTCGCCGAAAACGTGAGGCTGGAGCAAAAAACATCTTCCCCTCGCTGCAGCCCCACCAGCTTGAGAGCCAGGTGCAGCGCCGCCGTGCCGGAGGACAGCGCCGCACAATGCATCCGACTGTTGGCACAGGAGCTAACCGAGGAAACAGAGTTTTTCCTCTCCGTTGACTCCGTTCCCTCCTGTAAAATCTGGCTAAACTCCCGTTCAAACGCATCGACGTGCGGCCCGAGCGGGGCGATCCAATTGGTCGCGAAGGCTTCGCGGACGAACTCAAATTCCTGAGTCCCGAGATGCGGCGAGGAGAGATAGATTTTCGGTTTGCTGGACATACGTTCTCAAAACAGCAGACGAAGTGAAACACCAAGTCGCCAAGTCTACAGAGAAATCGTCCGGTCAGACGACGCCATTTTGCTTCGGCCCCGCCCTGTCATCAGTCCGATTCTTGCGCCTCCTGCGCCTCTTTGCGGCCAATCTCCCAACCGTTCTCACCACAGATTACGCGGATATCGCAGATAAAAAATTAGCCTCCGTTCTCTCCGTTTCCTCCTGTTCAAATCCTTCCGTCCTCCGTCCTCCGTCGTCCGCCCTCAGCCGCCCGCCTTCGGCGGCACAGCCAAGCCCAAGCCGGCCAACGCGCCCAACACCGCTTGAAAGCCCGGATCGCCCAGCAGTTCCTCCAGCGGCTGCGCCGACATGATGCGCACAAAATATTGGTCGCTGCTGCCCTTGACGGCGTAGTGCACGGTATCCCGCCACCACTTCAGCGGGTCCGGCCGCTGGTTAAAGCCCTCGCCGTAGTCGTAGAGTTCCCCGCCCACCAAGTGCCAGTAGAGCACATATTGCTTGGCTCCCGCGTTGGCCGGGGGCCGAAACAACCGCCACCGCGCCGGCAACAGGCGACGATCCCCTGCCTTGAGCTGATCGTCGATCCGCATCGCCTCACAGGTCCAGCCATTTTCCGACCAGCACCGGTCCGGCGTGTGCGAGGCGACCTTTTGCACCGGCATGCGGCCGGGCGACCAGTAGGCGACATACAGGCCGAAACTACGCTCTCCCTGGCGATACACCCGATTGACCATGTCGTCGTAATTCAGGTTTTTTTCCACCGCAGTCTGCAAAAACTCGGTGGGCCCGAGCGGTTCGTCGATCGACGTCCAGCCCGAAACCGCTTTGGGCAACGTCGCGCCCAATTCAATCCGCTGCGCCGTCCTTTGCGTGTCACCCTCTTTGAGGTTGCGCACGCGTAGCCCTTGAAGGCCGCAGGCGGCGACCAACACGAACAGAGCGAAGAGCCATCCGATTTTCATCGATCGTATTTCCTTTCAGCCTTCAGCCGATCCGCCGCGCCGGTGAGCCGACCACTTTCGCCCCGGGGGCGACGTCGCGCAGCACCACCGAGCCCGCTCCCACATAGGCGCGATCTCCGATTTGCACGTTGGGAATAATGGAAACCCGGCTGCCCAGAAACACTTCTTGGCCCACGCGGACCGCCGCCGTGAGGTCGCAGTGGCAGTTGATCTGCGACCAATCGTCCACTGTCGCGTCATGATCCACCGTCGCGTGCAGATTGAGGGCCACTCCCAAGCCCAGGCGATTATTGGCCGAGGCGATCGAGTAGGGACACATGACCACCCCGGCCGCCATGTCGACATTGTCGCCGATCACCGCGGTGCGGTGAATCAGTCGGGTGAAGACGGCGCCGCGGGCCAGGAGCAGCTCCATCACTTTTCGTTTCACCGCCGGAACGCCCAGCGCACAAATGAAAACCTCGTCCGACTTGGGTTGGTAATCGGAAATCCGGCCCACCACCCGCGCCGGGGTGTTCTTTCCGTCCAGCGCCGCCAGATTGTCGTCGATGAAATGACCGACCTCCCACTCGACGCCGCACTGCACCGACTGCCGGGCCCACGCCAGCATTTCGCGACCAAACCCACCGGCTCCGACGATCATTAATTTGGGCAGAGCTGACATGGGGAAGAAAAGATGAAAACTGAAACGAGAAAGCAGAAATTAATGGGCGGCAAGGTCACCGCTGCCGGCATCCCGTGACCGGTTGATGATCGTGGTCATGATGCCGATTAATTCCGATGATTCAGACTCTAAATCTGAGACTAAAGGAGATGCAATGGCACAGTCTTCCCGCAAAAGTTCCAGCCAAAGCATGGTTTCGTCTGCCTCCTGGAGAGCTCCTCCCAACTTGGCGACAAACTCTGCCGTGGATCGTCCCCGGTTGGCTTCACGCACCTGGGCAGCGACCGACGTCCCCGCCCGGAGCATTTGTCGCCCTAACACGCGCACCTCCTCCCGCTCTTTCGGCAACAGGACAAATAGCCGGATGATCGCGGATGCGTACGCCTTGGTGCGCAGCAAGAATTCAGGTCTTAGACGACTCATGGAGACTCCTTGAATTTATTTTTAGCTTTCTGCTTTCTCCTTTCGGCTTTTGATCAAATCGTTCCGGAATCGACCACCAGATTTTGCCCCGTCACGGAGGCCGCTCCTTCTCCCAAAAGGTAGCAAACCGCCGCGGCCACGGAGCCGGGCGCCGTGGCCCGCTTGAGCGCCGTCCGTTGATAAATTTTCTCTTTTTGGGCCGGAGTCAGCGTGCCGCTCATGGCGGTTTCCATAAACCCGGCGACCACACAGTTCGAGCGTATGCCCCGTTCCCCCCATTCCCGGGCGGTGTTTTTGGAAAAAGCTTCGAGCGCCCCCTTGGTCGAGGCATACATGGCGAGTCCCTTGTAGCCGGTGTGGACACTAACGGAGGAAATATGCACCAGAGAGCCCGCCACCCGGTGCAACAGCATACTCCGAATCGCCTGCTTGGTGATCACCATCGGGGCAAACACATTCACCTCAAACAGGGCCCGCAGCCGGGCGCCGTCGAGGTTGGAGACCAAGTCGTCGTAGGCCACGGCGGCATTGTTCACCAAACCATGGAGCGGTGTCTCCAGCGGCAAAAATTTGTCGAATAGCTCCGTCTTAATGTCGTCAGTGCGGCTCAGGTCAAAAGCGTGGAAGCGGGCCCTGCTGCCGTGCTTTTCCTGCAGGGCCGCATAGTGCCCCGAGAGCCGTCGACTCACCCCCGAGACCGTACAGCCCTCGGCCAGCACCGCCCGGGCGATGGCCAGCCCCAAACCCTGCGAAACACCGGTGATCAGGATATTTTTGCTCATGGGCTGTCGGGCGTCTTTGGATAGCTCCTCACTCTGCGCCTTTTGCGCCATTTTGCGGCTAAATTCGTCCGTCGTCCCAGGTCCGTCATCGGTCGTCCTCGGTCCGGCTGAGCTTTCCCGTGCGAGTGGAGACAAGATGGTCCACAAACCGAATCATCCGCGGAATCTTGAATGGCTGTAAACGCTCCGCCGCAAAGGCCCGCAAGGCCGCCTCCGTCAGCTGTCCGCCGTCGGTCGTCTGTTCTCCGCTCTCTTTGGCGTTCCTTGCGCCTTTTTGCGGCAAATCAGATTTGCCTTCTGCCGTCTGCAGTCGGCGGTCAGCTTTCGCCACCACGACCTCTGCGCAAAGGATCTGGCCCATGACGGAATTCTTGCGGCCAAACACCCGCACGTGCCCCACCCCGGGATGTTCGCCGAGCACCGCCTCCACCTCCCACGGGTTTACTTTGTCGCCGCCCACATTCACCGAGTCTCGCTCCCGCCCGGCGAACCGAAACCGCAACGGATCTTCCGCCAAGATCTCCACGCGATCACCGGTATCATACCATTCGCCCTCGACCCATGGCCCGGAAAACTCCGCCATCAGGCGCCGGTGAAGGTGCAATCTCCCATCACGCACAATGATCGAATCGGCCATCGCCGGCGGAATGCCGAAACTTTCACCCCGGGACACCAGCAACGATCCTGCCTCGGTCGAAGCGTAGATATTGCGCAACGTCGCCGAGGGAAAGGCCCGGCCCAGTTCTTCGTGTAAGTGCCCGGCCGAGACCTCCCCGCCGAGCGCCACGCTTCTCACGCCGTCCAGCGGTTGGTCGCACGGCAGCAGCAGGCGATAGAAAGTGGGCGTCGCGGAAACATGGCTGACTCCGTGGCGCCGAAACGCGCCCAATATCGCCAGACGGTCCAGCCCGGTCACGTCGACCACCGTATTCAAATTGGCCAGCGCCTGCAAAAACACCTGCACGCCCGCGACGTGCGTCGGGTTGTAGGCAAAAGCCCATCTATCATCCCCGTGAGTCGCGGAAATTCTCACTCCCCTGGCCAAACTCGCGAGTGAATGCCGGACCAAAGTGGGGCGCCCGGTGGTGCCGGAGGTAAACAGATTGATCCGCGCAGAGGAAGCGACAGACACGCTCGCAGCCAAATCCGCCGGCTCCAGTCGGGGCAACCCATTCACCCTTCGAACCGTGCCGAGCTGATCGGTTGAATATCCCAACGTGCGAATCTCGCTTTCACTCCAATCAGCGTCGAACAACGTCACCTCGGTGGAAAAAACCAGCGCACGGACGATCTCGCGCCCGGCATCGGCCAAGTCCGCCGGCCGGCACCACGGTCGCAGGAGCACTTCCGGCGCAGCCAATTCCCGGCACAGCTCCGCGTAGGAGAGGGAGGTTTCGCTACGGGGCGAAATTAGCCAAGGCCGGCTCGCCACGTCGTTCACGTCCGACCGGCTTTCTCGATTTTTCGCACGACTTCGCCCACGGTCGTGACGATCCCATCGGCAAAAACATCGACCCCGAATTTCTCTTCGATGCGCACGGTAAGTTCTGCGAGATCGAGCGACTCAAATCCAAGATCCTCCCTCCACCGCAACGAGGACGCCAACGCCTCAACCGACGGCTGTCCCTTGTTCGTGCGCACTTCGTTGACCACGGCCAGCAGTGAGGATGACATGGAAAAATTTCTCTAAGAGGGCGAGCAGTCTGTCCGACTTAGACTGTCGAAAGCGTCTGTAGTCGCGTATTCGGCATCAAGTCTGGATTGGGGGTTGAGACTATGAGGCTACGATGAGTGTCCAAAATTTCCTGGAAAAAACACCCCGAAACGCTGGAGATCGCCCGTCAATTCCGCGAAGGATTTTTAATGAATTAGGCCTGTGTGTAGGTGCAACCATCCGCTGATTGAGAGATAAGCAGCCCGGCCTAGCAGCCTGTCGGACTTAGACCCCAGTCTCAATAAAATGCCGCTGTAGAGCTATAGTCTCAATTGAATCCACACTTGAAGTCGTTTATGCCGCTATAGACGCTTTGGATGACCTAAGTCCGACAGACTGTAGGCGTCAAACCCCTGTCCTCCGGCCAGTAGTTCCGGGAATCCGACCTCCGCCCCCTCCGTGACGCTCTGCGCAACCTCTGCCGACCTCTGTGGTGCCTTCCGGATTTCCAATTTCCGCCGCATTTTCCTGCCTCCGACGCAGGAGCAAGCTTGCTCGCGATGGCTCGCAAGTCGCGCCGAAGCGCCGTGCCCGGTCCCGTCGTCCAAAGCGGCAAGAGCTCGCCGCACTCCATACCGATCCTCATTTCAAAATTTCCGCTTTTTCTAACCCCTCCCTCCGGTTGTTCGCTCATTGAGCTGAGCGCAAATGCTACCGCCCGCCTTCGGTGACACCTCGGGCGTGGGCGATGACGATCCTGGCCGCATGACTGTAATCCATAGCCAACGCCTCGCTCACCGGCTCTGCATCATCAGGATAACGCCCCGAAGTCGTGATTTCCGCCAACAACAAGACGGCCGACTTCAACTCATTCGAAGTCTTGATTTCTAGCAGGTTCACCAAGAGGACGAGATCATGAGTCCGCGGAGGCACTCTGTTCGTGTGCAGCAAACAAGCCTTTAACGCCTTCTCGGCCGCTTGCTGAAAACTCCAGGCTGCCGCTCGCGGATACCGCCCTAATCCCAGCAAGCCGTAATCCAAATCCTCCTGAGCGTAAATCGAGCCAACGGCAAACGTCAGGATCAATTTTCATAAACCAAGACTCCCTGCTGGCGCACCTCGCGGGCCAGCAATGAACGCCCCTGGGCCCACGTAGAATGCGCGATTACAACGACATCGAGCGCCTGCTTGCGTTCTGACGTGGCTGCAATTGCCGCGCGCAGCGCTTGGCGGGGACTGACATCGTCGGCGATGATCAAAGCCAGATCCAGATCACTGTCAGCCCGCGCCTCGCCGCGCGCTTGAGAGCCAAACACATAAACCCGTTCGGCCCCCGCAGCTTGGCCCGCAGCACGTGCCAATTCGTGAACGACGTGATTCATAAACGTCAAATTATCATGCAAGGAAGTATCTTCAAGCATCAACCTCCCTTGCTTTGCTAGCGACCCACGCAGGTCGGC
>CAMBVX010000125.1 GCA_945871085.1 Opitutus sp. GAS368
ACTTCGTCGGTGAGCACAAACACGTCGAACTCTTCCGCGAGCGCCGCGATCTGGAGCAACTCTTCCCGCGCGAAGACCCGCCCACACGGATTCGACGGATTGCAGAGCACAAACGCCTTCAAGCCGCTCGCGAATGTTTTCCGCAACTCGTCGGGATCAAACCGATAGTGCGGCGGATGCAGCGGCACGTGCACGGCCTGCGCCCCGGTCAATATCGCGTCGGCATTGTAGTTTTCGTAGAACGGCGAGAAGAGCCCCACTTTGTCGCCGGGGTCACAGACCGTCATCATCGCCACCATCATCGCTTCCGTCGCTCCGCAGGTGACGACGAGCTCGCGTTCCGCATCGACCGGCACGCCCATGCAGCGCGCAATTTTCGCCCCGAGCGCGGCGCGCAGTTCCGGCGCGCCCCACGTCACCGCATACTGGTGACGGTGCGCGTCCATCGCATCCTTCGCCGCCTGGACCAACGCCGCCGGCGGATCCCAGTCGGGAAATCCCTGCGAGAGGTTGATCGCTCCGTAGCGCGCGGCGACCCGCGACATCTCGCGGATCAACGATTCGGTGAAAACGGCCGTGCGTCGGGAGGTGCTGGCCACGGTTCAGGGGATTTTGAGTTCCATGCCTTGGCGCAAGGTCGTCTTCACGCCGCTGGGCAGCACGTCACGGTTAACCGCGAGGATCGCCTCCACGGTCACGCGGTAT
The DNA here is from genome assembly GCA_945871085.1 of Opitutus sp. GAS368. GTDB lineage: Bacteria > Verrucomicrobiota > Verrucomicrobiia > Opitutales > Opitutaceae > GAS368. Next base: position 706 of record CAMBVX010000125.1, read on the forward strand.
TTTAGCGAGACGCGGTAGAGCGAGTCTCCCGGGGCGACCACATGCCGTTTTCCTGCAACGGGCACGGGCGAACCGGATTTACCCGCGGACGGTACGGCCTTCGCCGTCGCCACACTCTGACCGGAGGACGGCTGCACGGAAGGTGGCGCCGCGAAGCTCGGCGGCGGTGGTGCGATCCTCAGCTGGTGGTCACTCCCGCCGTCCACGCGATTCGGCAGGTCGACCGCGTCCACCGGACCGCGCGTCGTGCGCAGGAACGGGGCCGGCCCGCTTCCGCGTTGGCGGCCCAACTCCGCCTTCAGGTCCTCATTTTCCCGTTGCAGACGATCAATGAGATCCTGGCCACCCAAACGAACAGCCTGTTCGTCGCTGGGCCGCCCCGGCATGGTGCGAAACAGTTCGCGCCGTGCCAGATCGATCCGTTGGCGCACCAAGGGCGCTTGTTTCGCATTCGGCTCCAGCTCGAGATATTTTCGAAAATGATGAATCGCCTCGACGGGCTCCTTGATGTGCTGGAGGTAAATCAATCCGGCCTCGAGGTGGGACTCCGGGGAGGATTGCTCACCGCGTTTCTCTGCCACCTTCAGGAAAGCCGTCAGCGCCTCCGCGTTACGTCCTTGTTTCTGCAATTGTTTACCTTGCTGGTAGAGCGCGTCGTCAGTCTCGGAGGACAAAGCCAGACCGTCGCCTCCCCCGCAGCCCGCGCCGAGGCCGCACGCGACGAGTGCAAACAGAGCAGTGAAGTATTGGCGGACAGTCATCTGACAGTGAAAGGGATTGAACGGGCGGAGGTTCGCCGTAAATTCCGCGTCCTACTTCTGCGACTCAAACAATAAATGGCCCTGCACTCTAAAAACGCCCTCGCCCGCGCGCGCGCCTGCATCCGTATCGAGACCGCCGCGCTCGCCGAGACAGCGAAGGCCTTGGGCGCAGAATTCGTCGACACCGCCCGCGCCGTCGAAGCGGTCACGGCGGCGGGCGGCAAACTGATCTTCAGTGGCGTGGGCAAGTCCGCCCACATCGCCCAAAAGATCGCGGCCACCTTCAACAGCACCGGCGTCGCCTCGTGCTTCCTCGACGCGACGCAGGCGCTCCACGGCGACTTGGGTCTCTGCACCGAGGGCGACCTCGCTTTTCTCCTCAGCAACAGCGGGCAGTCTGACGAAATTCTGCGGCTGCTTCCCGTCTTGAAACGCTTCGGGGTGCGCATCGTGGCGTTTACGAGCAACCCGGCGTCCGATCTCGCCCGCAACTCCGACCTACGCCTGCTCTACCGCGTGCCGCGGGAGGCCTGCCCGTTGAAACTCGCTCCGACCGCGAGCACCACTGCCGCGCTCGCCCTGGGCGACGCGCTCGCGATGGTCCTCCTCGAATCGCGCGGACTCACGCGCGATGATTTCGCGAAGTATCATCCGGCGGGAAATTTGGGCCGCGTTCTGCTGTTGCGGGTGCGTGACATCATGCGCACCGCCGACCGATTACCGGTCGCACCCGACACCGTCTCGACGCAAGACGCCATTCTCGCGATGACCAAAGCCAAGAGTGGCAGTATCGCCCTTATCACAAAAAAATCTGGAAAACTCACCGGCATTTTGACCGATGGAGACTTCCGCCGCAGCGCGCTCACCGGGCCCAATTTTCTGGCGCAACCCGTGGCGACATTTATGACGCGCTCACCCAAAACGATTCGCGACGACGCGCTCGGCGTCGATGCGCTGCGGCTATTCGAAGCCCACAAAATCGACGACCTCATTGTCATCAACTCGCGTGGCCAACCCGTCGGACTCATCGACGGACAAGACCTTCCTAAACTCAAGATTGTGTGAATCATCCGATCCGCCTCGGTCTCGTCGGCATGGGTGGCTTCGCCGGCTCCCACCATAACGCCATCGCCCAGCTGGAGGCGAATGGCCACGCCAAGCTCATTTGCACCTGCGATCCTCGGCCCGAAAATTTTGCCCAGGAACAGGAAACATGGCGCCTCGCGCAACGCGGCGTCGGCGTGTTCTCCGACTATCGCGCGATGCTCGAGGCCTATCACCGCGGCCTCGACCTCGTGGTCATCCCGACCCCAATCAATCTTCATGCCGAAATGCACGCCGCCGCTGCCGCACTCGGCCTGCCCGTGTATCTCGAAAAACCCCCGACGCTCGATCACACCGAGCTGGAGCAAATGATCGTCGCCGATGCGCGGGCCCGGAAGTCATCTCTCGTCGGCTTCAATTTCATTATCGAAAAACCGCGCCTTGCGCTCAAACAGCGTCTGCTCGCCGGTGAATTCGGGGCCGTACAGGGTGCCACGCTCAGCGCTCTCTGGCCCCGGCCGGCCAGCTATTTTTCGCGCAACAATTGGGCGGGCCGCTTGATGATCGAAGGGTGTGTCGTGCTCGATTCGTGCCTCGGCAACGCGATGGCGCATTTCGTCCATAATCTGCTGTTCTGGTCCGGCGGCCCTGAACTCTTCAGTTGGGCGCAACTCGCCGCCGTGCGGGCCGAACTCTACCGGGCGCACGCCATCGAAGGTGCCGACACTTTTTTCGTCGAAGCCGATACGACCACCGGCGTCACAATGCGCTTCGCGCTCTCCCACGCCTGCGCGGGCACGGGCACCCACTTGGAAATGGTGCTGTGCGAGAAAGCGGTGATTCGCTACGCGGTCGGACGCCAAATCGAAGTGCGTTGGAACGATGGTCGCGTGGAAAAAATCACCGTCGAACCCTTCGATCCTCTCGTCGAAAACCACCTTGATTACTACGCCTACCTCCGCGGAGAAAACCCTCGGCCGGCGACGACCTTGGTCGATTCACGCCCCTTCGTGGCGCTCAACAATCTCGCCCACATCTCCAGCGGTCGCATCGCGCCCATCCCGACGGAACTCGTCACGGCCATTCGCGACCAAAAAGAGCAGAAAGACTATCTGCACGTGGCCAGCATGACGGCCGCACACGAAAATTTCCTCGTGCGCGGGGTTTGGCCAAGCGCCACCGGCTGGGGCCGGGCCCCCGGCGAGGTTGTGACCCCGGCCGACCTACCGCGCTTTCGCGACATCGTGCGGGCCATGGCCGGCAAGCCATGACACAGCCTGACGTCCGCCTTTAGACGACCGGCCGGCAGTCTAATAAAGACAGCTTGGTGCCCGCTCACCTTTACACGCCGCCCCTTCAGCCTACTTTATTCCCGCCATGCCAACACCTCCGTTTTTCTACCAAGAACTCCTCTCTCTCGGAGCCGATGACACCGAGTATCGGCTGCTTTCAAAAGAGGGCATCAGCACCGCGGCCTTCGAGGGACGCGAGATCCTCAAAGTCGCACCCGAGACGCTCGCCTACTTGGCCCGCGAGGCCTTTCACGACACAAATTTTTTCCTCCGCACCAAGCACCTCGAGCAAGTCGCCGCCATTCTTCAAGACCCGGAGGCGTCCAACAACGACCGTTACGTCGCCCACACATTGCTGAAGAATGCTGAAATCGCCGCGCGTGGCATTCTCCCGATGTGTCAGGATACCGGCACGTGCGCGGTCTTCGCCAAGAAAGGCCAACAGGTCTGGACCGACGCGAACGACGCCGAGTTTCTCTCGCAGGGTGTCTACGAAGCCTACACGAAGGAGAATCTCCGCTATTCCCAGGTCGCTCCCCTTGATCTGTTCAACGAGGTCAACACCGGCACCAATCTGCCGGCGCAGATCGATCTCCACGCGAGTGAAGGCGCGAAGTATGAATTTCTCTTCATCGCCAAGGGCGGCGGCTCCGCCAACAAGCTGTTCCTTTTCCAAGAGACGAAAGCGCTCCTCAACCCCAAGAGTCTCGAAAAATTCTTTGGCGACAAGATGCAGCTCCTCGGCACATCCGCCTGCCCTCCTTACCACCTCGTGTTCGTGATCGGTGGCACCAGCGCCGATTCGTGCATGAAAATCCTCAAGCTCGCTACGACCAAGTATCTCGACGCCCTCCCCACAACCGGCAACGAGCACGGCCGCGCTTTTCGCGATCTCGCGATGGAGGCCAAGGTGCTCAAGATCGCTCAGGAATCGAAAGTCGGCGCGCAGTTCGGCGGAAAGTATTTCGCCCTCGATGTCCGCATCGTGCGCCTGCCGCGCCACGGCGCTAGTTGCCCGGTGGGCATGGGCGTGTCGTGCAGCGCCGACCGCAATATCAAGGCCAAGATCACCCAGGACGGTGTGTTCTTGGAGAAAATGGAAACCAATCCCGGACGTTTCATTCCGGAGTCCCTGCGCACCTTCAAAGACGAGTCCTCCGTGGCCATCGATCTCACCCGTCCCATGGCGGAAATTCGCGCGTCGCTTTCGCGGTATCCGGTGACCACGCGCGTGCTCTTGACGGGCCCGATGATCGTCGCCCGCGACATCGCCCACGCGAAACTCAAGGAACGCATCGACGCGGGCCAAGGCCTGCCCGACTACATCAAAGACCACCCAGTCTACTACGCCGGTCCCGCCAAAACCCCCGTCGGCTACGCGTCCGGTTCGTTCGGCCCGACCACCGCCGGCCGCATGGACAGCTATGTCGACCTGTTTCAGTCGCACGGCGGCTCTCTCGTTATGTTGGCGAAAGGCAACCGCAGCAAAGCGGTGACGGACGCGTGCAAGAAACACGGCGGGTTTTACCTCGGGAGCATCGGCGGTCCCGCCGCCATCCTCGCGCAGAACCATATCAAAAAAGTCGACGTGCTCGAATACGCCGAACTCGGCATGGAGGCGGTTTGGCGCATCGAAGTGGAAGACTTCCCCGCTTTCATCCTTGTGGATGACAAAGGCCACGACTTCTTCTTCGACGTGTGCGGCATCTGCGTCGGCGAGAAATAACGGGAACTCGCCGGGTCCGCCCAGATCAGGGCGCGCGGGCTTCACTCGCCCAAGACCGTCACCACCACTCGACGCGTGTGCGGAGCCCGGCGGTGCTCCCACAGAAAGAGGCCCTGCCAAGTGCCCAAGAGGAGTCTGCCCGCGGAAAACGGGATCGTCTCACTCGTCCGTGTCAGCGCCATTTTGATATGACTGGGCATATCGTCCAGTCCTTCCAGCGTGTGTTGAAAATCCGGGTCGTTCGCTGGCACCAAGCGGTCGAGCCATGCCTCCAAATCCCGTCGCGCCGAGGGATCGACATTTTCCATAATCACGAGACTGCAACTGGTATGTTGGCAAAAGACCGTGACGACGCCGCACGAAAGATTGCTGCGAACGAGTTCCTGCGCGACCGCTGCGGTGATCTCGAGCAGGCCCGCATTCGCCGTGCGAAAGCTGAGGGTAGCTTGATGGACCGGCATTGGCGGAGGCACAAAAAAGGCGAGCCAGAGACTCGCCGGACGAGAAATCAGTTTCTCAAAACTTCTCAGAACTTCACGAGCACCCCGGCTCCACGGGCGTTTACGCGACTGATGGTATCATGAATGCGCTCATCCGAAACCGCGCGAGCAGAGCGATCGCTGGCAATCAAGGGCCCGGTCGTCGATGCGAGGGTCGCAGAAGCAATCAGATTGGAACGACGGGAGCCACTCGGCACCTTCATTTGAGCCAAGGGCTCCACGGGCTTGGACCGCGCCGGGAGCACGCGCGTCTCAAACCCACGAACCGGACTCAGCAGTGGCCGCGGGAGCAGCGTGTCCATCCCCGGCAGCTCAGAAAACCTTCCGACACCGCCACGGCTGTTCGACGGGACGAACACCGAAGATTCGTCTGCGTGAGGAGCGACTCCGACCGCGGCCACGAGCTGACCGATCCGGCTCGCAGCAGTGACCTCAGCCACCGGCACCACGGGAGACACGACCGGCGCGGAATCTTGGGAGACCACCAGCGACGGCCCCTTTGCCTCTACAAGAGCCTTCTCTACGCGGTTCGTGACGACTTCGCCAACAGAAGCAGGCGACGATAGCGCACCACGGTCCGACTGCACCGCGCCGACCGGCGAAGACGCGGAAACGGTCGAGGACTTCGGCTCTTGGTATTCGCGAACTGAGAACACGGTCACCGCCAGCACCGCCGTCGCCCCCAGGGGTAAATGAAACCGCCGAACCCCACCCAGGACACGAGACAGAGAAATCGTGCGCCACCATGGGCGCTTTTCCACGAGCGCCGCGAGCTGCTTAACCCGGAGCTCACGATCAAACTGGTTCCAGAATTCCGCCGACGGACGTTCGGCGCGCTTGAGGCGGAGGATGTCTTCGAGCGTCACCGGACGCTTCCTATCATGATTCATCATTTGCGCGTATAAGGCTGGAGCTCGGACTGAAGCAGTTGTTTCGCGTAGTGTAGCCGCGAACGCACCGTGCCCACAGAGCAATCCATAACATCGGCTATTTCCTGATGGCTGAGGCCATCTATTTCAAAAAGTGTTACCACGGTGCGATGTTTGGTAGACAACTTTTGCATCGCATCGTTCAATTTTTCCTGAAGCTCGTGGACAAATGCATCGCGGTCAGCGCCAGTCTTATCGGTTAGAGCATCAATGATTTCCCTTGATACCGGTTCATCACTATCGACCCGCTCTAAGCTAAAAAACGAACGCAGGCGCCCTTTGCGCAGGTGACTCAAAGTCGAATTGACCGCGATGCGATAGAGCCAAGTGAAAAACGACGATTGCCCGCCGAATCGCTGAATCGACTGAAAGGCTTTGATAAAGGAGTCCTGCGTGAGGTCGGCCGCATCCTCGCGGTTCGAGGTCATGTGGTAGACAATCCCATACACGCGCTCGCGATATTTGAGGATGAGGCGATCAAACGCGGCGACATCACCCGCCTGGACCCGACGAACAATTTGCATGTCCGAGTCGGCCTCCAACTGACGCTCAGGCGACGCGACGAGCGTCTTGGTGCCGAGAGTTTTGATGGCGTCGATCACGGGCACACAGAATCTCCGGAGGCGGACCGGTGCAAACGGAATTTTATCAAAGGGTGAATTTTCTCAGCCGGACGGACGGACGCTCGCGACTTGCGCTTGGAGCACATCGCATAGTCCCAGCAGCAGCGGCGTCGGGGCGTAGCCCGGCCACTCCCGCAGCGCACCGATCGCGGCGGCGATTTCAGCCTCCACGGACTGCGACACCGCGGCGAAAACTCCCAGTTCCCTCATCTGCCCGAGACGCCGCAGCGGCTGCGCGGGACTTTCGCCCGCGAGTTCCGCGGTGAGCGTCGTGCGCTCGTCGGCCGGCAGCCGCTCGAGGAGAACCAAGAGTGGAAGGGTGAGCTTGCCGCTTGCGAGATCCGTGCCGAGGGTTTTGCCGATGCGCGCCTCTTCTCCGAAGAAATCCACGAGATCGTCATAGATTTGATAGGCGATGCCCAGATGCCGGCCGAACCGACTCGCCGCATCCACGTAGCCCGCTTCGAAGCCGGCCAAGCGAGCGCCGAGAAAGCACGACACGCGGAAGAGTTCAGCCGTCTTCAGATCCACGATGCGCTGGTAGTCTGCTCTCGTGACGTTCGTCGATCGCCGACGCAGCGTTTGCACGATTTCGCCCGCGCAGACCTTACGCGTCGAATCGGACACGGCCGCACAGATTTCCGTCGTCGGGAACTGCGTCGCGAGGTGCAGCGCGTGGGCAAACAGCGCGTCGCCGAGCAGCACGGCCGCGGTTGGTCCAAATTCCCGCGCCGCAGTCCGCCGACCGCGACGGACATCGGCCTCGTCCATGATGTCATCGTGGACGAGCGTGGCGAGGTGCACGAGCTCGACGACAGCAGCGACCCGCACGAGGTCAGCGGTGACCGCCCCGGGACCACACCAGCCGCTCAGAAACACCAGCGCCGGCCGAATACGTTTACCCGACGTATCGATGCAATAGTCAGCCATCGCACGAATCTCCGGCTCGAACGACGCAATTTGCCCTCTCAAAAACCGATCAAGCTCGGCCATGTGCGGCGTGAGCAAAGCAAATACGGTGGCAAACGCGTGTGGTCTGGGGACGGGGGGCGACACGGTGACGCTGCTCATGAGTGTTCGGAGGCTAGGTCGTTTTTCCGAAAAAACCATTTAATAGTCGCGCCATAAGCCGGAAAGGACCGGCAAATAAGGTCGGACCAGTTGGCGCCCCAACCCCGGACCAACGCCCAGCATTGTTTTGCCATCGCCGACCTCACCGCCAGCTTCCTGCGATGCTCATTCCCCGCCTTGTCCGCGTTTTGTCCGGAGCCCTCGCTCTCACGGTGGGTTTTGCGTATCACGCCCTGCACTCCGCCGAATCAACCGCCACGATTTTGCCAGCCGCTTCGATCGATCCTCTCCGCCTCACCCGCGACGTGGAGCCTCTCGCCCAAGCCATCGAGCTCTCCCTCGACCCCGCGAAAGACGATTTTTCTGGCCGCGTCCGCATTGACCTCCTCGTTCACCAGAGCACGACCGCGTTCCGCCTCCACGCCCTCGGCCCGACGTTCACCTCTGCCACGCTGGCCGATCTGGCCGGACGCTCACTTACCCTCACCGCAGCGATCACCGAAGCCGACCTCGGCCTCGTGACACTCACCGCGCCTGCCCCCATCCCGCCGGGCACCTACACGCTCATGATCGTTTTCAAAAACACGTTCAATCGGGCCGGCGTCGGCCTCTACAAGACGATCAGCCGCGGAGATCCTTATCTCTTCACCCAACTCGAAGCCCGCGATGCACGCCGCGCGTTTCCGTGCTGGGATGAACCAGCCTTCAAGATCCCGTGGCAACTCACCCTCACCGTCCCGACCGCCCTCTCCGCGGTGTCCAACTCCCCGGTGGCCCAGGAGTCCGCCGACGCCACGACCGCGACCAAGACCCTCGCGTTCGGTCGCACGCCACCGATGCCATCCTACCTCGTCGCGCTCGCGGTCGGCCCGTTTGAGTTCGTCCCCGTCCCCGGACTTTCCATCCCTGGCCGGATCATCACCCCGCGCGGCCAGTCCGCCCTGGCCGCTGAAGCCACCCGTATCTCGCCCGCGATCCTCGCCCGCCTCGAAGCCTACTTTGGCGTCCCCTATCCCTACGCGAAACTGGATCAGATTGCCGTGCCCGAATTCGTCTTCGGCGGCATGGAGAACGCCGGCCTCATTACTTACACCGACACGGCTCTGCTCATGGATCCCGCGAAACCGTCCTTTGGTGCCCGCCGTGGCTTGGCCAATCTCATCGCCCACGAAATGGCCCACATGTGGTTCGGCGATCTTGTGACCATGTCGTGGTGGGACGATCTTTGGCTCAACGAATCCTTCGCCGACTGGATCTGCGCCAAGATCGTGGAGGAAGCGTATCCGGAATACCGGATCAATCTGCAACAATTCAACGCCATCCGTGGTGCCATGCGCTCCGACTCGCTGCCCTCCGTCCAGGCCATCCGGCGGCCCATCACGGCCCGCGCCGATCCCCTGCAACTCATCGACGAAATCACCTACAGCAAGGGCAAGGGCATCCTCGGCATGGTCGAAAGCTGGATCGGCCCCGAAAAATTTCGCGCGGCCATGCGCGCCTATTTCACGAAGCACCGCTGGGGCAACACCACCGCAGCCGACCTCTGGTCTGCCTTTGACGTCGCCTCCGGCGAAAATGTCTCCGCGCTCCTCGCCGGTTTTATCGAGCAACCCGGCGTGCCCACGGTCGCTTTCGCGCTCGCGCCCGGCGACAAACTCTCACTCACGCAAAAAAGGTTCACGAATCTCGGCGACGCACCCGCCCCCGGTCGCTGGCAAGTTCCGGTCGTCTTCACCTGGTCATCCCGCGGAAACGTCCAACGCGAACGCGTCCTGCTCACCGAAGAAACGCAGACTATCACGACGCCCGGTTTGGCCGACGCCGATTGGATCTATCCCAACACCGGGGAGGCCGGCTACTATCGCTGGAGCCTTCCCGCTGAGTTCAACACACGCCTCGCCCGTCACGCGGCGAAACTCACCACCGTCGAGCGGCTCGGCGTCCTCGACAATGCCGGCGCTCTCTTCAACGCCGGCCAACTCGCCGGCGGCGACTACCTCGCGTTCCTCGCCGCCTTCGCCCAAGAGGCTGAGCCCGAAATCACCCAAAAGGTCGCCGGCGCGCTCGCCGGCATTCGCACGACCTTCGTGCGCGCTCCTCAACTGAAGAACTTTAACGCCCTCCGCTCCGCCTTGCTCCGCCCCGCGCTCACGCACATCGGCCTGCGTCCACGCACCGGCGAAGCCGCGCACCTCGCCCCCCTGCGCAGCACGTTGATCGGCCTGCTCGGTGACTCCGTGGCCGATCCCGAAGTCATCGCTTATGCCCGCGAGTTGACGACACAGTTCCTCCGCGACCCGGCCGCCGTTGACTCTGGCCTAGCCAATGCAGCGCTCGGCGTTTCCGCCTTTCACGGCGACGCGTCGCTCTACGCAGCCGTTCAAGTCGCTCTCGAAAAATCAACCACGCCCGCCGCACGTGCCAACTTGATCGGCACCCTGGGCCGGTTTCGTGAAACCACTTTGGTCGACCGCGCGTTGGCCTATTCGCTGACGGACAAACTAAATTCCACTGAATTCCTGACCGTGGTCGGCAGCGTCTCCGCCCAGCCCGACGTCGGGAGCCGCGCCGGCGATTGGATCATCGCCCACTTCGACGCCATCAAAGCCAAAGCACCGGCCATGTATGTCGACTACACCATCAATTATGCCGGCACCGACCTCGTCTCCTTCGAGAAACTCCGCGCCTTCCTCCGCGATCCGTCGCGCGTTACCCCGTTCGCGGAAAAAAATATCGTGAAGGCCGGTGAACGCTTCAGCCTCGTCACCCGCCTCCGCGAAAAGGAACAAGCCAACATCGACGCTTACCTCGCCACTTTTCCCGCCACCACCCCGCGCGATTCGAAATAACACCCCGTCCACCGGCCCCCGCGCGAAACCACTTCGTTCAATATCTCACATTTCAACAAACCTCTTTCGCCCATGTCCACCCGCGCCCATTTCCCGACGCTCATCTACTGCGAGCCGCTCCAGCAATCTCCCGTTACGCTCGCGCGCCTGAACACCGAGCTCGCCGACGAATGCCGCAAGCTCCGCGATTTCGACACCGCCGGCCGCCAGTGGTCCGCCAAGAATTATCCCGGTGGCTACACCAGCTACGCCTCGATGAACGAACTGCACCGCTTCTCCAGCACGTTCACGGGGCTCGAGCAAAAACTCACCAAGCACGTCCGCGCGTTCGCCCACGCCCTAGACATGGATCTCCGGGGCCGCTCCATCCGGATGACCGACTGCTGGGTCAACATCATGCCGGAGACCGCCGCGCATTCGCTACACCTGCACCCACTCTCATTTATCAGCGGCACCTACTACGTCGTCACCCCTCGCGGTTGCCCCGGCTTAAAATTCGAAGATCCGCGCCTGAGCAAGTTCATGGCCGCTCCACCGAAACTCCCCACCGCGCGCCCGGCCCACCGTCCGCACATCACGTATCCGGCCGCCGCGGGCAACGTGATCCTCTTCGAGAGTTGGCTCCGTCACGAAGTCGCCGCCAACCGCGTCGCCGACGAGCGCATCAGCATTAGTTTTAATTTCAACTGGTCCTGACCGCGCGACGCACATCGAGCGCGCGGCTCGACCCTTACGGCAGCTCGTAGATTTCCACCAACGCCTCGCCCGTCATACCGGCGACGCCCGATACTTGCGCCGTGAACGCACCCGCCGGCACGACCACCACCATGGCCGCGTCCCTGCTGGCCGCGTCCGCGAGATCGAAAGCACCCACCGCCGCAAACGCCGCCCGCGCCGGGGCGGCGCCGATCTCGGACCAGTTGTCGTTGACGGCGAAGAGCGTGCTCCGCCCTCCCTCGCTCAGGAACAATTCCAATTTCGGATCAGCGAGCACGCCCGCCACCCCAAAGGCCGCGAGCCGCGGGCCCACGCCGCGGATCAGCAGGCGTTTCGGGACATTCCCGCTCACGACAAATCCGGCGATCAACGCCGCGTCGCCCGTGCCGACAAAATTTCTCGCCGACAAATTCGTCAGCCGCGATGCCCCGGCGAGGTCCGTGTCGTAAAGTTCGATCAGCGTTACGCCACGGCGGCCAGCCGTATCGACGACGTGGATCGTGCGCGGTCCGTCGATGGTCGTAAGCAGCGCCGCGTCGCGACTGGCCGAGTCGGCAAAATCAAACGCACCGACGGCCGCGAACGCCGCCCGCAACGTCGCCGCACCGCCGGAGGCCCAATCATTGTTCGACGCGACGATCGTGTCCCGACCGGCCACGTCGGCGTGCACCTCGAGTCGCGGATCGGCCAGCACACCGGTCACGCCAAACACCGCGAGGGCGGGACCAACCCCGCGCAGGAGCACCGCTTTGCTTCCGCCGGTGACCGCGGCCCCAACGATCAAGGGCATGCCCGCGTCCCGCGAGACGGCGCGCACCGAAACATTGATAAGCCGACCGGGGCGCGGCGTCTCGACGGTGAGCCGCGCGAGACGGCTCGTGACCGGGCCGTTGGCATCGGTGACCGTGACCGTGTAGTCGCCCGCATTCGCCAAGGTCGCCGGTGTGAACGCGAGACTCGCCGTGCTCGCACCGGAGACCACCACGCTATTGCGCCGCCATTGATAACTGAGCGCGCCCACTCCCGTCGCCTGCACGGTCAGCGTGACGCTCCCCCCCGGCGCGACCGTCTGACTCGCCGGATGCTCGGCCAACACCACCGTATCCGGCACCTCCAAGATAAATCCCTCCGCCGGCGTATTGACCATCGTCGTCATCCGGCTGCTGAGCTGCGCCACAAAAAATTCCGCATCGGCGCGCGTGCCCTCGGCGTTACCCCAGTGGATCGGGATCGCGATCCGCGCCTTCACGTCGAGCGCGGCGTCCACCGCGTCCTGCACATTGATCATCGTAAAGGTTTGGCCGAGCGGGAGCATGGCGACGTCGGTCGTGAACGTTTTCATCTCGGGAAAACGCTCCGTGTCGCCCGCGTGGTAGACCCGCACGCCGCCGATATTGAGCACGTAGCCGACGAAGTTCATCGCCCGCGGGTGGTTATTTCTCACGACATTATACATCGGGACCATGTCCGCCGTGATACCGCCCAACGTCAGTTTGTCGCCGGGCGTCACCGCGTGAATCGTCGCGCCGGGAAAAGCCGTCATCAGCGCCGGCACGCCCGGAGGCGACGAGATGAACACCGTGCTCGGCTTGCGCAGACGGTTCATGCTAGCCGTCGATTGATGGTCGCCGTGGTTGTGCGTGAGAAAAATAAAGTCCGCGTCCGCCGGCGTGGTCGTGATGCCGGTCGGATCGATGTAGATAACCGGGCCGCCGGTCACTTCGATTTTTACGGTCGCTTGCGTGAGGGCGTAGAGTCGGCCGACTACGCGAGCGGAAGCCGAACCTGACAGGGCGAGGAGTGCCGCCGAGAGGAGCACGAGCCGGAGCGAGATCGTTGAAATGTTCATGGGGCGGTGAGGCCAGAAAGGACGGGGAAATCCTGCGGATGCAAATACCCGGACCGCACATTACCTCAGCCGCGGCCGTTGCACTGCAAACATCGCCGGAATCAAGACCCCCAACCGGGTGGCCAGAGCCGTGCCCAGCGCGAACCACCGTGATTCAGCACGGCACCACGCTACCGACGTGGGCCCCAGCCAAACTGGTATGAATCGCTCCGCCGAGGCGCCCCTCACGTCTTGCCCGAAAAGAATTCGATTCCTCGCAATGCTCAACGGGCGGGCGGCGTGGACTCTATTTTTATGGCCCGTAGGTTCGAAAAAATCGAAGAGACCAATTTTGAAGGATCAACCGGGCGACCAGAAAGTTCCGCGGAGGCCGTTGCCTGGGTTCATTCTCCGAGATGAATGGGAAGCGACTGCTGGCGTACATCTCCGGCTCGGTCGGATCTTCCCCCGCTTTCGGTAATTAAATGACGGATTTCTGCTGTGATAATGTCGGTCAGTTATGTTGTCTCTAATATAGCTTATTTAAGCTTGCGCTCCCGAGCGGCGCAGGCAGCGTCGGCTTGTGTTCATCAAACGCAATTGCAGCCGCCAAGGCGGAAAAACCTACCAGTCGGTGCTGCTCGTGGAGGGCGTGCGTGAAGCAGCCCTACGTCCGCGCGGCCGACCGCCCAAGGACGCGGCGGTCAAGACCCGCGTGGTCCATCATACGCTGGCCAATCTCTCGCGCTTGCCGGAACCGCTGCTCGCGTTGATCGAACAGTATTGCAAAGGCCAGGTGCCCGTCGGCGCGACGCCGGCGGTGCAGGTGGGGGCCTGTTACGGACTCTTGGCCGGCCTGCATGCACTCGCGGGCGAGATAGGTCTGGTCGCCGCGCTCGGCTCGGACCGACCGGCCAAGCTCGCGTTGTTCATGATCTACGCCCGCGTCGCCTGGCAAGGCAGCCGCTTGGCGGCGGTGCGTTGGGCCGAGGATCACGCGGTGGCCGAGGTGCTGGGCCTCACGACGTTTGACGAAGACGATCTCTACGCCGCGTTGGACTGGTTGCAGGCCCACCAGGAACGCATCGAGCGGGCGCTGGCCCCGCCGATCGCCCCGGGCGCGACCTTCCTCTACGATGTCACCAGCTCCTACTTTGAAGGGCAGTGCAACGAACTCGCCGCCCACGGTTACAACCGCGATGGCAAGCGCTATAAAAAACAGGTCGTGGCGGGACTGTTAACCGCCGGGGATGGCGAGCCGTTGTCGATCCAGCTGTATCCGGGCAACACGAGCGATCCGCAAACCTTTCGGCCGACCGTGGAAAAATTGCGGCTGCGTTTCGGGGCCAAAGAGATCGCGGTCGTGGGCGACCGGGGCATGATCAAGAAACTGGGCAAGCAAGCTCTCGGCGAAGCCGGCTACCACTATGTGACGGCGCTGACCAATCCGCAGATCCGCAAGCTGCTGGCCCAAAAAACGCTCACCCCCGAACTCTTCGATGAAGAACCGCTGGCGGTGGACTACGAGGGACGCCGGTTGATTTTGCGCTGTAATCCGGCGACCCGCGACCGCGAACGCCAGCGCCGGCTCGATCAAGCCCGCCGGATCGAAGCGCGGCTGGCCGACGGCAACGCCCGCCTCGCCCTGAAGCCGCGGGCCAAACTCGCGACATTGCTGAAGCAAGCCCAAGGCTGGGTGGACCACTATGGATTTTCCGCGTGGATCAAACTGACCGCGGAGTCGCGCACGGTGAGCTCGACCAAGGACGCTGCCGTGGGCGCGGAGCTGGAGTTACTCGACGGCTGTTATGTCTTGGAGACGGACCTACCCGCGACGGTCGCGGACACCGCCGCGGTGCATGCGCGCTACATGAGTCTGATGGATGTCGAGCGCGACTTCCGCACCATGAAGACGGGACTGCTGGAACTGCGGCCGATCTTTTTGCGCAAAGCCGAGCGCACCGCCGGTCACGCCCTGGTGACGATGCTCGCCCTGAAGCTCGTGCGCGCACTCGACCGGCGGGTCGCCCCGTTGGGCCTGACAGTCGCCGACGCCGTCGGGCGTTTGGAAGGAGTGCGCTTGGTCGGCCTCGGCGCGCCCGCGCTCGCCCTCTGGCGTCTGCCCGACGCCTATGCCGCCGCGCAACAGGAAATCCTCGCGGTCTTGCCGGCGTTGCCGGCACCGAAGTTGTCTCTAAAAAAGCCCGTCAAACGCCGCCTCACGCAACCGCGCCGGGGCCGTGTTTCTCCTCTGAAATAACCGCCCGGACCGCCCCTCGCGACCTGCTCGGACGGGGGAGGAAGATCCGTCAGACGTGGGCGCTGTGTGGCGGTGATGTTGGTTGAGAGATAGCCGTCAGACTGCTGGGCGGCGGTGACGAGGGCGATCGCATCGTCCATCCGGCGGGCGAGGACCGGGTCGCGGGTGTTGCGCCAGACGCAGGCGGCGGCCTCGAGCCACTTGTAGAGCCATTCGTCGTGCCAGGCGACACCGACAAATTTTCCAGAGTCCGGCTGCGCGGCGATGCGGAAATTGTCGAGTACATGGCCCTTCGCAGGGTCAGCGAGCAGGCGCCAGGACTCGTCGAGGGTCACTTCAGTGAGCTGACGATACCGCTCGGCCCAGAACCCGCCGGTCCATTGCACGGCGTCGTAGGGCAGGGGACGCAGAGCGGATTCCGGGCTGTGGCGGTGATCGATGACGTACGGTTCGGGCGCGGCGGCGTTGGCGGCCGACGCGAAGGCGAGCAGTGTCACCGGAAAAAATCGCGGGAGGGTGCGCATAGGATTGGCACGGCGTACGTGAGACGCAGCCGGGTTCGGGCTGAGGTTTCGAATAACAGGTAACACGGCTGACCGCCGGATCTGCACAACGTCCACGACGGCGGCGCCGGCGTCCAGTTACCGTTCACGCCAGCATTTTCTTCAGCACATGTCCGTGCACGTCGGTCATTCGGCGCTCCAAGCCGTTGTGATAATAGGTGAGTCGTTCGTGATCGAGGCCGAGGAGATGGAGAATGGTGGCGTTGAAATCGTAGAGCGTCGCGGCATCGCGCACGGCCTTGAAACCGAAGTTGTCGCTCTCGCCGTGGCTGTAGCCGGCTTTAACGCCGGCGCCCATCAACCAGCAGGTGAACGCGTCCGGGTTGTGGTCGCGCCCGGTGCCGTTGGCCTGGAGGAAGGGCATCCGGCCAAACTCGGTACACCAAACGACAAGGGTGTCCTTCATCAGTCCACGCTGCTTCATGTCG
>CAMBVX010000126.1 GCA_945871085.1 Opitutus sp. GAS368
AATGATCTTAATTGCCTGATCAACCCAGCCCATCCGCAATTCGACATCCGCTGGGTTGTCGCAGGGCCAAACCCGTTTCATTTCGATCCACGTCTCACGCGTCCGTAACGATAATCGCAGGACGCCGAGAGAGCGTGGCATTCAACTGCATACCCCGTTTAAATTTTCGAGTGAGCGCAGGCGCGGAATTCCCAGTGCGGTTGGGCGCGTCCGGTGGTTTTTTTTCAACCAGCATGACAGCAAAGGCGGAAGAAAATGAGACGAAAGAATCGCATGGAAACCGGCGTTGCCAGACACGACGCAGGTAAATTGGAAACGTGCCACGGGTTGCACTTCGGGGCGGATAGCTCTCATTCACGAAAATGACCGCGCCCATTTCCGCACCCGCGACGAACTCTCCGCCTCGCCTCCGCTGGTGGCCCGCCGGGCTGATGCTCGCCGCAGCGACGACGGCGATTACCGTCGTGCGGTTGCGCGAGGGGGCCTCGTTTCAAGAGCGCAACTTGACCACGACGGGGATCGTGCTGGGGACTTTGGCACTGCTCTTGATTTGGTGGACGATTTTTTCGCGGGCGCAGCCGCGACTGAGAATTGGCGTGACCTTGAGTGTGCTGGTGGCGTTGGTGTTGGGTGGGTCGACTTTACGGATTCGCGGCGTCAGTGGCGACATGCTGCCGATCTTGGAATTCCGCTGGACGAAGTCGGGGCGCGCGGTGCCCGCCGTCGCCGCAACCACGGCCGTAACCACCGCCGCGCCCGCTGCCGCGGCACTCGTCGACCGGCCGGACTTTCCGCAATTTCTCGGGCCGGATCGCACCGGCGTGCTCGCGGGGCCGAAACTCGAGGCGGACTGGGCGAAACATCCGCCGCAAGTTCTCTGGCGAATCAACCTGGGGCTCGGTTGGTCGGGCTTTGTCGTTGTAGGAAACCGCGCTCTGACGCAGGAGCAGGACGAAGAACAGGAACGCGTCACCTGCTATGACATCTCCGACGGTCGGCTGCTCTGGTCGCATCAAGACACGACGCGCTATGGCAATCCGATCGGCGGAGTCGGCCCACGCGCTACGCCTACCGTCGTCGGAAACCAAGTGTTTACGCTGGGTTCGACGGGGCGGTTCAACGCGCTCGATCTGGCGACGGGGAAACTGCTGTGGACGCACGACCTTTTGGCGTGGACGGGAGCCAGCATCCCCGAGTGGGGTTATGCGGGCTCGCCGTTGTTTCTCGAGGGCCGCGTGATTGTCAGTGCCGGCGGCAAAGCGAAGCGGTCGCTGTTGGCGTATCGGGCGGACACGGGCGAGCGCGTGTGGGCCGCCGGTGAAGCCGAGGCGGGATACGGCTCGCCGTTTGTAACGACGCTGGCCGGCCGGCGCCAGATCCTCGCGTATAACCACCGGCGGATAAGCGCGCACGACGCGGCGGATGGAGCGGTGCTATGGGAATATCCGTGGGGCGTGGGCTATCCGCATGTCGCGGTTCCGGTCGTGGTCGGGGCAGATCGCGTGGTATTTTCGGCCGGTTATGGCGTGGGCAGTGAGTTGCTCGAGATCAAGTCGGGCCCCGACGGGCGTTTCGTGGCGGAGCGCGTGTGGCGTTCGTTGAAACTCAAAGCGAAGTTTGCAAATCCCGTGGCGCGTGAAGGATTTCTCTACGGGCTCGACGACGGAATGTTCGCCTGCATCGACCTCAAGGACGGTGCCCAACAATGGAAAGAGGGACGGTTCGGTCACGGTCAGGGGCTGCTGATTGGCGATTTGTTTTTATTGATGTCGGAAGGGGGCGAGTTGGTGCTCATGCGGCCGAGCCCGAAGGGGCTGGGTGAGTTGCATCGCTTTCGGGTGTTCTCGGGAAAAACTTGGAACCCGATCGCACTCGCGGGCGACCTGTTGATCGTGCGCAACGATCAAGAGGCGGTGGCACTGCGGGTAAAACTCGCGAACGGTACGGCGGTCGGCGGGTGATCGGAGTCGCTCGCGTCTGTCGCGAAAAGCGGGGGTCGTGGAGGGTGCGTGCGTTTCAGGGTTGTCCGCGAGGCGGGGCGCGTTTCGTATAACTCAACCCACAACCCACAACCCACAACCCATGCTCATCGCTCGCCCATCTCTTGCCTCCTCGCTTTGCCTCGCGTCAGTCGCCGCCACGTTCGTCTGCGCCGGAATTTTCGGTGGGCGGTTGCAGGCCGGTGACAACTGGGCGCAATTCCGCGGACCCTCCGGCGACGGCCATTCGGACGCGAAGGAACTGCCGGTGACCTTTGGTGAGAGTGAGCGCGTCAAGTGGAAAACCGCGATTCACGGCAAGGCGTGGTCGTCGCCGGTGATTTGGGGCGACCAAGTGTGGCTGACGACTGCGACCGAAGCGGGTGACGTGTTGTCCGTCGTTTGTATCAACAAGGAGAGTGGGGCGATCATCCGTGATGAGGTTTTGTTCCGCGTGGCGGAGCCGCAGTTTTGCCACAAGTTCAACTCTTACGCCTCGCCGACGCCGGTGATTGAGGAGGGGCGCGTGTATGTGACATTTGGATCGCCCGGGACGGCGTGCCTCGACACGAAAACCGGGGCCGTGCTGTGGAAACGGACGGACTTTGTGTGCAATCATTTCCGGGCGGCGGGATCTTCGCCGATCTTGCACGGGGATTTGCTCTACCTGAATTTCGACGGGAGTGATTTTCAGTTTGTGGCGGCGCTGGACAAGAAGACGGGGCGCACCGTTTGGAAGGTGGACCGCTCGGTTGATTTTCAGGATCTCGACGCGGCCGGGCGTCCGGCGGCGGACGGCGATTTCCGCAAGGCGTTTTCGACGCCGCATATTATTTCTCAGGATGGCCGGCCGATTCTGCTGAGCAGTGGGGCGAAAGCGCACTACGCGTATGAGCCTGCGACCGGTGCGGAGATTTGGCGCTTCGAGGAACGTGGGCAACATAGCGCGAGCAGTCGGCCGCTCGTGGCCCACGGTTTGGTTTACCTGCAGACGGGTTTTTCCAAGAGCCAGTTGCTCGCCGTCAAACTCGGCGGGGTCGGTGTGCTGCCGGAAAGCCAAGTCGTCTGGCGGGAGAAAAAGAACGTGCCGAATAAGCCGTCGATGATCGGTCATGAGGACCTGCTTTTTATGGTGGACGACGTGGGGATCGCGTCGTGCCTCGAAGCGAAGACCGGCACGATGCTCTGGCGCGAACGCGTGCTCGGCAGCCACTCGGCGTCGCCGCTGTTGGCGGAGGGACGAATCTATTTCTTCAGTGAGCATGGCATTGTGACGGTGATCGCGGCGGCGCGGACGTTTCAGAAGCTGACCGAAAATAAATTTTCCGACGGCTTCATGGCTTCACCGGCAGTTTCCGGGAAAGCGCTTTTCCTGCGGACGAAGAGCCATCTCTACCGTGTAGAATAGGGTCGGATGGCGGCTGGGCTTGGGCGCGGCTGCCGATTTTTTGGACGTTGAAATAGTAGGATTGCCCAGCGCGGGCGCCAATTCGTGCGCAGGGTTCGGCAAGGGGCGCGCGGGGAACCGGCTTTACGGTTCACTTGCAGGCAACCACGCTCGGCGCAGCAACCCCAACTGGGGATCGGCCAGATGGCCGCCGCCCCGAAATTTTTTTCATCATGAAAACATTTCAACCGGCCGAAATTAGAAACTTTGCCCTCGTGGGGCACGCCTCTTCGGGCAAGACCACGCTCGCCGAGGCGATGCTTTTTACCAGTGGGGCGATTCAGCGGCTCGGGAGTGTCGCGCTGGGCACGACGGTGTCCGACTTCCATGTCGGCGAGCAGCAGCGGCACATCTCAGTGCACGGCACCACGCTCAACTGCGAATGGCGCGGGCGTCAGCTCAACTTCATCGACACGCCCGGCTACTTGGATTTCAGCAGCGAGGGCATTCATGCGCTGCGCGTCGCCGATTTTGCCGTCGTGGTGATCGATGCGGGGCATGGCATCGGCGTCGGCACGGAAATGATGTGGGAGTATGCGGGGCAGTTCGGCATTCCCCGCATCATCGTCGTGAACGGGTTGGACAAGGAGAATTGCGATTTCGATGCGCTGGTGGGGGAAGTTCGCGGGCGGTTCGGACAGAAAATTTTCCCGATGCAGGTGCCGGTGGATTCCGGTCCGGGTTTTCACCAAGTGCTCGACGTTTTGCGGAGCGAAGTGGTGAGCTACGCGACGGATCGTTCGGGGGAATTTACCGAGGTAGCCGCGAGCGGCGAATGGGCCGAGCGCGTGAAAATCATGCATCAGGACCTGATCGAGCATATCGCGGAGACTGACGACACGTTGCTGCAAAAATTCTTCGACGAAGGCGGGCTGTCCGAAGCCGTGCTGCGCACGGGAGTCCATCCAGCGGTGCAGCGCCAAGCCTTCATCCCCCTGTTCTGCACGGCGGCGGAAACCAATGTTGGCGTGGCCCGGCTCCTCGACTTCATCGCACAATTCGGATCGTCGCCCGAGGATAGGAAGACCGTCGGGGCGACGGCCGTGGCGACCGGCGACCCTTGTCTGGTGGCCCTCGATGGCGCGGAACCGGTGGCCTATGTTTTCAAGACACTGACGGATCCGCAGACGGGCGATCTGTCGATTTTCCGCGTCTATTCAGGCACCGTGCGCGGTGGGATGGAACTCTACAACAGCGACCGGCGCATCACTGAACGGCTCGGGCAGCTCTATCGGTTAACTGGCAAGCGGCGCACGGCCGTCGAGCAGTTGACCGCCGGTGACATGGGAGCGGCGGTGAAGCTCCGGGACACTCATACCGGCAATACGCTGTGCGACGCGAAGCATGCGGTCGCGCTGCCGAAGCTCGTCTATCCAGTGCCCTACACCCACGCGGCGCTGAAGTTGCACACGGCGGGCGACGAGGATCGGCTGGCGACGGGACTCGCGGCCCTGCACGAGGAAGATCCGGCGTTCAGTTACCATACGGATGCAGAACTGCACCAGTTTATCATCTCCGCGCAGGGCGAGTTGCACCTGGAGGTTTTGTTCGAGCGCCTAAAACGCCGCTACAAGGTCGAGATCGAACTCGTGCCACCGAAGATTCGTTATCGGGAAACCATCAAGGTGGCGGCGGATGCGCACTACCGGCACAAGAAGCAGTCGGGCGGAGCGGGGCAGTTCGCCGAGGTGTGGCTGCACATCGAGCCCGCCGCGCGGGATGAAGGGATCTCATTTACCCAGTCGCTGACCGGGCAGGATGTGGATCGGGTCTTCGTGCCGTCGGTGGAGAAAGGAATGCAGACGGCGGCGTTGGAGGGGATTTATGGAGGCTCAGACCTCCTGACCCACCACGGAAGAAAAGAGGGGAAGAGTGGAACGAAAAAGAGCCCGTGGCGGGTGAAAACTGAGCGGATGTGAAGTTGAAGCGATGCGGGGGCGGTGGCAAGGCAGAGGGATGCCACAAATTCAATTGCCGATGTTTCCGGCCGGAGCGGTGGAGGTGACGGGCGATCTGGCGTGCCGCTGCGAGGGCGAACAGGTCGTCTACTTTCACGGCCAACTGCCGGTCTTCACCCATGCGAAAAACGACGTGGCGAGCTTTCGGATGTTCACCAGCCAGCTTATCGTGCAGGGCACCGCGACGACCGGGCAGGTGCAGCGGGCGTTCGGTGTGCCGTTGGTTTCGATCAAGCGCGCAACGAAACTCTACCGTGCGCGCGGGGTGGCGGGGTTCTTCGCGCCGAAGCCGCGGCGGGAGGGGCCGACGCTGACGCCGGGCAAGCTGGACGAAGCCCGCGCCTTGCTCGCCGCCGGCGAGCCGGTCGCGCGCGTCGGTGAGTTGCTCAACGTCCTGCCGGATACGTTACGCAAGGCGATCGCGGCGGGCCGCCTGCCACCGGTCCCAAAAAAAACGCTGGCCGGCGCGGTCGGCACCCCTGCGGCCGACGCACTGAGCGCACCGGTCGCGCCAACGGCGCAGGTGCTGGTCGCCCCAGATGATCCGGTCGCACCGGGTCCGTCGCCGGCCACGAGCGCGCTCGTCGTCGTGCCCGCGGCGAGCCCGACGCGTTTGAGCGAGCGTTCGGTGGCCGACAGCCAAGCGCCGCTCGGCTTTGGCACGACGCGCGTGCTGGATCGCATGCTGGCGGCCTGTGGACTGTTGGCGGGAGCGGACTTGAAGTTTGCACCGGCCGACGATGTGCCGCAGGCGGGCGTGCTGTGCGCTTTGCCCGCGTTGCTCGCCGAGGGACTGCTGCGGCATACGCGGCTTTTTTACACGCTGCCGCCGGGGTATTATCCGTTGGAGGCGATCTTTCTTTACCTCGCGCTGCTCGCGTTGGTGCGCTGCACCTCGCTCGAACAGACGCGTTATCAGGCGCCCGGCGAATGGGGCCGCCTGCTCGGGCTCGACCGGCTGCCGGAGGTCAAAACCTTGCGCGCCAAGATCGCGCTCCTCTGCGCGACGGCGGGCCAGGCCGGTCAATGGCAAACCCGCCTCGCGCAGGAGTGGATCGCCGCGGCGACCGATCCGGCCGACCCCGTCGCGGCGCCGGGCCTGGGGTTGTTCTATGTCGACGGACACGTGCGGGTTTATCACGGCGGACTCACGTCATTGCCGCGACGCTACGTCGCGCGGCAACGCCTCTGCCTGCGCGGCACCACCGACTATTGGGTCAACGGCCTGGGCGGGGAACCCTTTTTCGTCGTCACCCAGCCGGTCAACGCGGGGCTGCTCGCCGCGTTGCGCGACCACGTCATCCCGCAGTTGCTCGCCAGCCTCCCGGCCGTGCCCGCGAGCGCGCCGCCGAGCACGCTCCCGGCGAAGGCCTCCGCCCCCTGGGTGCCGCGCTGCACCGTGGTGTTCGATCGCGAGGGTTACTCGCCGGAAGCGTTTGCCGACTACAAGGCCTGCGGCGTCGCCATCCTCACCTACCACAAGTTCCCCGGCGAGGCGTGGCCGACCGCCGAGTTTGCCCCCGCGACCTTGCGCCGCCACTCCGGCGAACTCGTCCCGCGCGAACTGGCCGAGCGCGGCACCCGCCTGAGTAACGGCCTGTGGGTGCGCGAAGTGCGCGTCGTCCAAGCCGGTGACACCCACCAAACCTCGATCCTGACCACGCATCCCGGGCTCGATCTGCCGGTCGTGGCCGCGCGGATGGCCGACCGGTGGACGCAGGAAAACTTTCTAAAATACATGAGGGAAAACTTTGGCCTGGACCGGATTATTGAACACGGAACCACCCCGCTTCCTGACACCACTTTGGTGGTCAACCCCGCCCGCCGCCGCCTCGAAGCCGACTTGCGCCGTCACCGCGCGGACTTGCAGCGCAGCCACGCGCGGCTCGGTGCGCTGGTGCTGCCGGTCACCGCGACACCGGAACAAGCGACGGCCTTTCTCACCCAGGGCGGCGAGCTGCGCACGGCTATCGCCACGACCACCGCGCGGCTGACGACCCGCCAAGCCGAGCGCAAAACCACCCCGAAAAAAGTCGCTCTCAAGGAGCTGCCCGCCAACGAACGCTTCGCCCAGCTGTGTCCCGAGAGTAAGCACTTCATTGATACGATCAAAATGATCGCCTACCGGGCCGAGAGCGCCTTGGCCGGCGAAGTGCGCGAAACCCTCGCGCGCTCCGACGATGCGCGCGCGTTGCTGCGGCGGCTCTTCGTAACGCCCGCCAACTTGCGCCCCGACTACGCCACGGGCACGCTCACCGTCGAACTCCACCGCTGCGGCAGTGCGCTGCAGGACGCCACCATCGCCGACCTTTGCGCCACCCTCACGGCGACGGAAACCTGCTTCCCGACGACCGCCCTTCGTCTCATCTACCGCCAAGTGGGTTCACCCTGATTCCAGCCGGGGGTCAGGAGGTCTGAGGCTACCGCGTGACGGATGTGAAGGTGAATTTCTACGGCGGGAAAATGCACCCGGTCGACTCGAAGGACATCGCCTTTCAGATTGCGGGTTACTTCGCGTTCAAGGAGGCATTTCGCAACGCCCGGCCGGTGCTGCTTGAACCGATTCACGAACTTGAGATTCGCGCGCCGGAGGAGTTTGTCGGACGCATCGTCGGAGATATTTCGGGACGGCGAGGACGGATTCTCGGGATGGACGTAGCGGGTCGCTGGCAGGTGCTGCGTGCGCAGGTGCCGGCGGCTCAGCTCCATCACTATGGAACGGTGCTGCGTTCACTGACCGGCGGGCGTGGGGTGCACACGGAAAAATTCAGCCACTACGCCGATCTGCCGGCGGAAGCGGAGAAGAAAATTGTGGAGGGGTATGTCGCGGCGCGCGCCGCCGGCACGGCCCGCACGCATGCGCATCAGCAGTGAGCGGGAGGTCAGGGGAATGCGCGGCTATCATGGACGAGCAGAGCCGAGTTTCCGGGCTTCGGCGGAGTGGCGGGCTGAGTCTTCGAGCCGTCCGGCAGACCCGAGGGCGCGGGCAAAGGTGGCGTGGGCGTCGGCCGAGGCAGGGTTGAGTTTGAGCGCGGCTTCGAAGTGAGGGAAGGCTTCGGTGTAGCGGCCGAGAATCGTTAGCGCGGTGGCCCATTCGAGTTGAGCGTCGGCGTAGGCAGGGTTGAGGGCGACCGCGCGCGCGAAATGGGGGATCGACTCGGCGGTGCGCCCGCTGCGCGCGGTGGCGAGGCCAAGGTTGCGGTGGGCGACGGCGTAGGTGGGCTTGAGGCGGATCGCCTCGGCGAAACAGGCGAGACCCTCGTGGGCGCGATGGGTGGCCATGAAGGCGACACCGAGATTGTTGGCGGCTTCGGCGTAGCGCGGTTGCAGGCGGAGGGCGGTTTCGAGATGGGGGATCGCTTCGGTGGAGCGACCAAGTCGGTTGAGCGCATCGCCGAGATTGTTTTCGCATTCGGCGGAGCCGGGGCGGAGCGCGAGGGTTTTTTCGAAGTGGGCGATGGCTTCGTCGGCGCGGCCGTTTTCGACGAGCGCGACCCCGAGATTGTGGTGCGCCATCCACGCGGCGGGATTTTTTTCGAGGGTGTGCGCGTAGAGGGTAAAAACGTCGCGGTAGTGACCGGCTTGGTGGAAGGTGAGCGTGGCGAGTGAGACGAGGAGCACCACGGAAGTGAGGCGCTGCCCGAGCGGTGGGAGACGGGTGAGAGCGGCGGCGGCGAAGGCGAAGAAGGCGAGGCTGGGGAGATATTGAAAATGATCCGCGACGAAGGAGTAGAGGAAGGGGAAGACGTTGATAAAACCAAGGGCCGGGAAAAGTGCGCCGCCGAACAGGAGCGCGGCGGCGAGAGGCCCGCGCCGGCCGGAGTGGCGGGAGTGCCAGGCGAGCGCAGCGAGCAGCGCGACGGTGGCGGCGAGGACGAGCCACGGGAGAACGTGGGTCGGGTCGGGCACGACGCGGGGGTAAATGAAACTGAGGTCGAGCGGGAGGAGAAGATTGCCGAGATAAAACCAGACGGCGCGACTGGCGAGCAGGAGGCGTTGGGCTACGGTGAGGGCGAAGTCGGCTCCTTGGGCCCCGATGAGGGTGTGTTCGAAGGAAGCCGTGGCGACGGCGGCAAGTGCGCTGCACGCGAACCACGGGAGAAGCGGGAGCGCAGCGCGGCGGAGGGAGAGCGGGCCGCGTTGCCACCACGCGAGCACGAGGAGGGCGGCAGGGAGTGTGGCGGTGACAGTTTTTGAGAGGAGCGCGGCGATGAAGAGGACAATCGCGAGGGCGTAGGCGCGGGGTGAGCGGGGGCGGTCGCGGTCCCCCGTGGAATCGAAGCGCAGGTAGGCGAGCGCGGCGCAGAGGTAGAGGACGAGGGAAAGGGTGTTTTTTTGTTCTGAGACCCAGGCGACAGATTCCACTCCGACGGGGTGGAGCGCGAAGAGCAGCGCGGCGAGCCACGCGCCGGGGACAGCGAGGCGGAGCAGGAGCGCTGCGAAGAGGCAGGCAGCGGTGGCGTGAAGGAGGACGTTGAAGAGATGGTAGCCGAACGGGGCGTCGCCCCAGAGTCGGTGTTCGAACCAGAACGCGGAGTGGAGGAGCGGGTAGTATTGTTGGGTTGCGCCGGGCTCGGTCCAGATGCGGACGAGGCCGGCGACGGAGCGAAGTTCGGGGCGCGTGACGTGGCCGGGTTGGTCGTCCCAGATGAATCCGGCGGTAAGTGCGGGATAGTAGGCGAGGAGGGTCGCGGCGAAGACGAGGGCGACGAGGGCGCGGGGCGAGAGCGGGTTCATTTGCCGCCGGGAGGAGCGTTCAGCCGGTGGAGAAACCGGGCGACGTCGGGACGGGTGGACCAATCGGCCGCCGCGAGCAAACGGGCGTGATCAAAATCGGAACGGGCGGCGGCGGGCTGATTGAGGGCGAGGTTGGACTGCGCGCGCATGAACCAGGCGTCGGGATTTTTCGGATCGTGCTCGACCATCGTGGAGAAATCGCGGTGGGCGTCGGGCCAGCGCTGCTGGCTGGCGGCGAGGATGCCGCGTTGTTTGGCGGGCGAGGCGGGGTTGCGCGCGAGTGTGATGGCGAGGGCGAGGTCGGCTTCGGCGGCGGCGAATTCGCCGCGGCCCATCGCGTGGAAGGCGTGGAGTTCGTAGAGTTCGGACATCGCGGCGGGTGGCGGACGGTCGAACGCGGCGAGTTCGTGGTAGAGATAAAAAATGGGATTCACGCGGTCGTTCATCACGTGGTGCGCGGGGAGGAGGAGGGCGGCGAGGGCGGTGAAGGGGAGCGCACGCGTGAGCCATGGCGTCGTGGTGCGGACGGCGACGAGGAGACCGAGGACGGCGACGGGGAGAAGCATCGTCATCGAGCGGCTGTAGTCCTGGGCGGTCGCGAGACCGGCGAACAACAGCACGGCGGAGGAGAATGCGAGCACTACCGCGCGGGGGCGATGCGGCCAGAGGGTGATGAGACCGGCGAGGGCAAGGAGCCAACCGGCGCGGAGGCCTTCCCAAATACCGAGGGCGATGCGTGAGAGCGGGGCGTCTAGGAAGTTTTTTCCGGTGAGGTAGCCGGTGGCGGTGGCGCCGGTGGCGGAGTGAGGGGAGAGGACGCCAAGGCGGATGGCGACGAACCCGGCGACGAGCGCGGCGGGTGCGGTGAAATCGCGACGGAGGTTGAACGCCTCCGGCCGGTGCAGCCAGCGGCAGTAGAGAGCGAGCGGGGCGGCAAGGACGAAGCGTTCATCGACCCAGGGCGTCCAGAGGCACGCGAGCCAGAGCGGCCAGCGTACGGCGGAGAACGCGAGGAGGAGCAGGCCGAGCGCGAGCCATGAGTCGAAGTAGCCGAGCCACCCGGTCGCAGTGAAAAACCAAGAGGCGGAACCAAGGCAGAGCAGGGCGAGGTAGGTGGAGGTCCAGCCGAGTTGCGCGCGGCGAAACACGGTGGCGAGAAACGCGAGGGTGAGGAGTGCGCCGACGTGGGGGAGGGCGAAGAGCACCGCGGGCGGGAGGTGGAGAGCGCGGCCGGCGAGGGGGAAGAGCAGGCGCCATTGGATCGCGGCGTGGAGCGGATCGGAGATCGCTGCGCCGGGATGGGCGACTTGCTCAAGAACCGATGCACCGCGCCGGACCTCGATCATCCCGGTGAGTTCGGGCACGCGGGACCAAAGGTGGAAGGCGGACCAGGCGGGGCTGAAGAAAAAAATCAGCGTCGCGAAGGCGCCGATCGCGAGGAGCCAGCGAAAGGAAATTTCACGCGAGGAATTGGATTCCACAGGGGGCACGAGAAGGCGCGGAGTTGATGTGATCGGGTGTGGGCGGACGAGAAAGAAAGCGCCGGTGCACGACCGGCGCTAAAATTCCCATGCAGGCGCGCCGACGAGCGTCGACCCTACAAATCGAATGTCGCGGTGAGCACAAACTGTCGCGGATCGACGATGCGGTAGGTATGCGGTGTGCCGTCGGGAAAGGCGCCGATCGCCTGGAGTCGGTCGCCGGATTCCTGGAGGTTGCGAATATTGAGCTGGTAACTGGCGTTGACCCGGTTGGCCCAAAGTCGGGTGCGGTAGCGCAAGTTCAGATCGACGGAGTAACCGGCGCTCGTGGTTTTGCCAAAGAACTTGCTCGTGTCCCAGATCGGACGGGTGCGGTCCAGTTCCGTGATGGTGGCGGGGAACTGTTGTTTGCCATAGTAGCCGAGGAAGCCGGCGTCCTGATAGCGGAGCGCACCGCCGACTTCGAATTTGCGTAGCGTCTCCTGTTGGGTGAGGCCGCTGAGCTTGAAGTTGGTGCTGAAACGGCCGGCGTATTTTCGGATCTGGGGATTGGGTGTGCCCTGCGATTGTTGCACGACGGCGTAGGGCGAACCGACGAACACGGCAAAGTTCTGCGCGGCGGTCTGAGAACCGCCGTAGTTTTTTGTCCACCACAGGGCGTTGTCGCGTTGGTCGCGAATCGTGGTCCAAACGGGCATGCGTTCGGCGATCCACTGGGCGATGTCGCCGGAAACATTTTCGTTGGTGGACTCGGTCTTGGTCAACGAGGCGGCGACGGTCCAAAATTTGGTGGGATTGTAGTTCAGTTCGATTTCCCGCCCTTTGCCGACGATGTCGTTGGTCGACGAGATTTGGCCGGTGTCGAACGCGTTTTCGATCGCGACCTGGCGTTCCCACGGGACGCCCATCTGGCGGCCGACCTCGGATTCGATCTGCGTTTGCGTGAACGTGGGATTGGCGGCGGCAACCCAGAGCAGAGCCTGGGTCTGGAGCAGAAACGCCGCGGTCGAGGCGATATCGATACGCGTGACGCGTTGCGCGATCGTGCCGGCATCGCCGCCCCGAGCCTTGATCTGCGAAGTCTCCCAGTTGTTGACGCGGAGGACGAACTTGTTGTCGAAGGCATTGAGCGCGAAGCCCCAGTCCTTGCCCTCACCGGAGGGGTTGGGCAGCGGTTGGAGGTAAAGGTCGACGCGAGGATCCTGCGGGCGGAAGCTGTCAGACTGGTTGTAGGTGAGCGACAGGCCGTTGAGGGCCTGCCCGAGGTAACGGATTCCGCCGCTGGAGCGCGCCATGTCGTCGATGGCCCGCCAGCCGCGGAAGGGGCGGGCGACTGCGCCCTTTTGGGTGGTGGCGCCGCTGTTGGCATTGTAGTCGCCGAGCGCCCAGTGATCGATGGAGTTGTAATCGAAAGTGATCCCATCGGCGTTGAGGCGTTGGGGCGTGGAACCGTTTTTGACGGCTTGTTTGTCTTCGCGTTTGCCGAAGGTGGTGATGAGGCGATTGTCGAAAAAATTGCTCTGCACG
This sequence comes from Opitutus sp. GAS368, assembly GCA_945871085.1. GTDB lineage: Bacteria > Verrucomicrobiota > Verrucomicrobiia > Opitutales > Opitutaceae > GAS368. The sequence goes on from CAMBVX010000126.1 coordinate 13,130, forward strand.
ATGCCGCCGAGCGTCTTGAGGATGGTCTTCGTGTTGCTGCCGGCGCCGGTGCTGTCGGTGGTGGCGCTTTGGCTGATGACCGTGGGTTCGCGCACGAAGCCGGTGTTGGGATTGCCGTAGAAGAAATTGTAGGTGCCCGCGGAAAACTCCCGAGGGGAGTAGTCGATGTTGTTCCCCTGCGCGTCGCCGAGGTAGTAACGGAAGTAGCCGCGGGTAATGTTGGCGGCGGCGGCCGGGCCGCCGACAATGTTGCCTTGGTTGACGCGTGAGACGCCGGCGGGAATCCAACTATGGGCGTCGGTGATGCCGTCTTTGTAAGAGTAGCGGCGGTTGATGCGGTATTTGTATTCGTCGTAACCGGAGAGCTGATGCGTGCCGAGCCATTTGAGAGCGTTTTTCTCGCGGCTAAAATCGAGGCGGTAGTTGAGTTGGGCGCGGTAGGTATCCCACTTCGACGGCTGCCACCGCGTGAACGGTTGATCCACTCCCATGTAGGGGCGGCGGAAAAACGGATTGGGGGAGCCGTCGATGAGGCGCTCGTTCACATCGATGAGCAGCTGGCCGGACTGGCCGTTGGAATTGAGTTCGCCCATGATGTTGCGTTGGTAGCGCTGCGAATCTTCGCGGAGCAGGGCGACCTGGGCGTCGATGCGATGCATGGGCGTATCGACGATATTTTGGTCGATCTGGACGGACCCGGTGAACGTGCGGTCCATCACGCGGTTCATCGCCTGGAGATTTTGGTCGGACCAATCGTAGAGGGATTTGCTGCTGACGGAGGGCGTGGTCGTGAAGAGCGGTTGCCCGGTGAAACGTCCGGCGGCGATGCCGGCGCCACCGCTGACCGACATATAGCGGAGCGTGCCGGAACCGGAGCCGGGATTGGTGCCGAGGGTCGATCCGCTGGTGCCGAGCAACTCGAGACCGCTCTGACCGATGTAGGCGTAGAAACGACCGCTGCCAGTGAAGGAGCGGTTGAAGTAGTCCGGCACATTGGCGTCGGCCGTGATGGCGGTCGTGGTGCCGACGCCCCCGTTACCGATGGTCTGGCCGTTGACATGAATGAGCTGGCCGACGGGATCCCAGGTGGGGCGGCCGTTGGCGATCCAGTAGGAAATGTTGTCGCGGGGCGGGCTCGCATTGGGGCGGTTGCCGTTCATGCGGTAGACGGAGTAGCTGGCGGCGATGGACGTTTTTTTGAAGGGCTGGTATTTCACCATGCCGTTGTAGCGAACGGAATTCACGCCGGAGGGCTTGCGCACAAAGCCGTCGTGCTGAAATGCGCCGCTCGCACGGACGGACAGGACGCCTTTGAGCAGAACGCGATTGAGGTCGAGGCTGGTGCGGTAACCGCCGTAGCTGTCCATGCGCGCCTGAAATTGCGAGCGGTCGCGCGTGAGGTTGGCGGAGGCGGGCACCATGTTCACGGTGCCGGATGGATTGCCGAGGCCGAAGACGGCACCGTTGGGCCCGCGGCTAATCTCGACGGACTCGATGCCCAGCGGATCGACCGGCACACGGCCCATCGTTTCGAAATTGCCGAGGGAAACGTTGGCCGAGGCGATGCCGCGGATCCGGTTGGCGCCGGTCGGGTTGAGGCTGACGTTTTCCTGCACGTCGCCGTTTCGATTGACGGTGAAATCGGTGTAGTTGCCCGTGCCCTCGCCGCTGGCGGTGTAGAGCAGGACGTCGTTGATATCGAGCATGCCGAAGTCGGCCATTTGCTCCTTCGTCATGACCGTGATCGAGGAGGCGAGGTCCTCGAGCTTGGAGTTGAAGCGCGTCCCGGACATGGTGTTCGCGCCGTAGTAACCCTTGGTGTCGGAAACGACCTCGAACGGTGAGAGCGCAACGACTTCTTCGGCGTGCTTCGACTCGCCGGCCGTCGCTGGGGACGCGGCAGTGGCGGATTTTTTCAGGTCGGCGTCGAGCGCAGCCTGCTCGGCGGGGTCGAGGCGGCCGTTTTTGTTGGTGTCGTATTTCGCGAGGGGCGCGGCGCTCAGCCCCGGAGCGGGGGCAACCTGTGCGAGAGCGGAGGAGGCCAGGAGGAGCAGCAGGGCGGACGGCAACGCGAACGTGCGACGGGCGCGGTGCGGGGTGGTGGGTAGTCTTGCGGGGTTTCTCATGGGCGGGTTGGTTTCGTTGGAGGTAAAGTGGACGCAGTCGGGGAACGAGGGGGGAAAGGTGGACGCGGTGGCGTGGAGCGCACGCCGCAGGGGGTAAAGGGACGGAAGGGGTGAACAGAAAATACAGGGGGAGAACCAGCTTGCTGAGAACAGCTGTCTTAGAAGCGGAGCAGGGCCGTTCAACGCAAAAAACGCCGTCGAAAAAAATCGACGGCGGCGCGCGAGGAACGAGAGAACCCTCCGCGCCGTAACCGGCGCGGCTAACAGGCGGAGGACGGCACTCAGACTTTGTCAGTCTTTTTTTTGTCGGGCAGCGCGCGGGTCGCGACCTCGGCTTTGAGCTTCGCCACGTAGTCGTCGAGCGAGATCACGCCCTCGTCGCCCCGGGCGCGGCTACGGACAGACACGCTTTGCGTCTCGGCTTCCTTGTAGCCCATGACGAGCGTGTAGGGGACCTTGTCGAGCTCGGCGCGGCGGATCTTACCGCCGAGTTTGTCGGTGTGTTCGTCGATCGTGGCGCGGAAGCCCTCGGCTTTGAGGCGGACCAGAAACGCGCGCGCGTAGTCGTTGAGTTTGTCGCTGATGGGCACGAGGCGGACTTGCTCGGGCGCGAGCCAGGCGGGGAAGTCGCCGCCGAAATGCTCGATCAGGACGCCGCAGAAACGCTCCATCGAGCCGAAGGGCGCGCGGTGGATCATCACGGGGCGGTGCTTGGCGTTGTCGGCGCCGATGTAGGTGAGGTCGAACCGCACGGGGAGAACGTAGTCCACCTGGACGGTGCCGAGCTGCCACTCGCGGCCGATCACATCTTTGATGACGAAGTCGATCTTGGGTCCGTAGAACGCGGCCTCGCCGGGCTCCTCGGTGAAGGGCACGCCGAGGGATTTCGCGGCTTCACGGCAGGCGGCTTCGGCTTTGTCCCATTGCTCGGGATTGCCGGCGAATTTCTTGCCGTCGGGATCGCGGAGGCCGACGCGCACGCGGTAGTCGGTCATGCCGAGGGTGGTGAGAACGACTTTGACGAGGGCGAGACAGCCGAGGACTTCGGCGGCGACCTGTTCCTCGGTGCAGAAGAGATGGGCGTCGTCCTGGGTGAAGCCGCGGACGCGCGTCATGCCGTTGAGCTCGCCGGATTGTTCCCAGCGGTAAACGGTGCCGAACTCGGCGAGGCGCACGGGGAGATCTCTGTAACTGTGCGGCTGGGACGCGAAAATTTTGATGTGATGCGGGCAGTTCATCGGTTTCAGCATGAAACCGTTGAGGAGCTTTTCGTCGGGCAGCACACGGTCGGGCGTGATGGTTTCCTTGCCGGTGCGGGCATTGATCTGCGCGGCGAGTTGGGCGGACACGCCATCCAGGCGCGCGTAGGCTTCGGCGCACGAGCAGCCTTCGCTGAGGGCTTTCGCGAGCGACTCGTTTTCGAAGACGGGCGAGAACTGAGACTCCTTGTAATAGGGGAAGTGGCCGGAGGTTTTGTAGAGTTCGAGCTTACCGATGTGCGGCGTGAAGACCTGCGAGTAGCCCTGCTTGCGGAGTTCGCCACCGATGAAGTCCTGTAACTCTTGGCGGATGATGGAGCCATTGGGCGTCCAGAGGATGAGGCCCTGGCCGACGTCTTCGTCGATGTGGAAAAGTTTCAGTTCCTTGCCGAGTTTGCGATGGTCGCGGGCCTTGGCCTGCTCGGTGCGCTCGAGGTGTTGGGCGAGTTCTTCCTTCGTCGGAAACGCGGTGCCGTAGATGCGCTGGAGCTGCTTGTTCTTCTCATCGCCACGGTGATACGCGCCGGCGATGGAGAGGAGTTTGAAGGCTTTTAGCTTGGAGGAATAGCGCACGTGCGTGCCGGCGCAGAGATCCATGAACTCGCCGTTTTGGTAGAACGAAATTTTTTCGCCCTCGGGGATGTCGGCGAGACGGCCGAGTTTGTAGCGCTCCTGGCCGCG
>CAMBVX010000127.1 GCA_945871085.1 Opitutus sp. GAS368
TGGCACTGGAGCCCAGAACGGGATTCGAACCCGTGACCTCGTCCTTACCAAGGACGTGCTCTGCCAACTGAGCTATCTGGGCAGACTAAGGGAGTGCCAAAAAACGAAAAGAGCGGGAGAAAGTGCAGCCCTGATTTCGCACCGTCAACTGCAAATTCTAACATTTCTTCGAAATCGCTAGGGGCCGACGTAAATCCGATAGAAACCCGGCCCTAGTCGCGAACCCAAACGCAGTGTCCGAATCAAATAATTTGCGAAGAAACTATCAACCTCTTCGAGCCCCGAACGAGTCGTGACGACGAGAGGCCCTATCAGTCCGGCCACATCGACGGCGGCCACAAATTCGACCGGCTGCCACTGGCCGGAGACCGGAGGACCACCGACAATTATTTGTGCCAAGACTGGCCGACCACTGGCGGCCGCTACGATCTCGACGAACCCGCCACGCAGCGGCGGAAGGGGCATCGGTTGATCAGCCCGACCAAACCCAATCAGCGCAGATGCCAGTGCCTCACTCATCACGGCCTCAGCTGCTCCGGTGGGAACCGGAATCGGTGCCGGCAAACTCAATTTCAGGTCATTTTCCCCAAAACTGTGCTTAGGCGTGTCGTAACCTTGAAATATTCCACCCGGCTCGCGTGGCAAGATCTCACGTTGAGTTGCATTCCACCGCGTCGGCAGAAATAGCGCCGTCGGATCCAACAGGATCGCCTCGTCGCTCACCACCCGGTCTTGGTCATTTACCAAGGTCACCGTGCGCTTCACGCGAATCTCGTCGGGCGGAAGGCGCACCTCCGATGGCCCGCGAAACAACACCAATACCGCCGCAGCGGCGGCTGCAGCGCCCGCAAACGCGATCGCCCAACGCGTCTTGCTCGTCCTTGGCCTTGCCATGGTATTAACGCCCGCCGACTGCTGGATTCGCCGGATCTTGCGCTCCCATTTGCACATGCACGAAACCCGCAGCGTGGGCCGCGCTGGCAATGTCCGTGAAATCCGAAGCCGGGACGCCCGACCCGACCAGAACAAGCAACGAGGGGCTCTTGGTCTTCTTCGCTTCTCGTTCAAGCCAGTCACGCAGTTGCTTCGTCGTGAGCGCACCCTCGTCAACGAAGATCAGGTCCGACCGCACGACGCTGATGCGATGCGTCGTCGTCGCCGCCCCGGCCAAAGCGCCGGGCATCGTGGGCAGCCGGAATGTGACCCCAAGTCCCGGCGCGAGCACAAATTGCGAACCAAACAACGAAAAAAACAATACGATCAAGCCCCCGTTAACGTAAAACAGCCAATCAAACGTCCGCGGTGCGGGCCGCAATCGCGACGAAAGTTCGAGGGGACGTGTGATCATTTGGTGGCCCCTGATCCGCCCACTTCGCCGCGTTTCACCTCACGATATTCAGCCAGCAGAAACTTCATGATCTCATTTCCTGACCACTCGACGTCACGCACGACAGCACGGACTCGGCCGCTCAAAAAATGGTGGGCCAAATGCGCCGGAATCGCGAGCATCAGACTGCCCGCAGCCGTGAGCAGCGCCTGCCACATCCCGGCTGAAAGCGCCCCGGCGGTCGCATAGTTGCCACCTTGCTCGAACGCCAAAAAAGTCGTGACCATCCCGAGCACCGTGCCCAGTAGGCCCACCAACGGCGCGACCTGCGCGATCGCCGCGATCGAGCCCAACCGACGCTCCAATGCCGGCAGCTCAATCACCGCCGCTTCTTGCACGTGAAACCGCATTGCTTCCGCGCTGTCGTCCGCGCGTAACAACGCCGCCTTCACGACCGCGGCCACCGGTCCGGGCGTCTCCTCACACACGGTGAGGGCTTCGACGAGGCGACGCTTCGCAAGGATGTTCTTGATGCCGTCGATGAAGGCCTTCGCGTTGATCTGGCCGCGGTGAAGGTAGAGCGTTCGCTCGATGCCCAGGACCAGGGCGAACACGCCGAGCACCGCCAGCACCCACATCATCGGACCACCCCTGGCAAACAGACTTGGATCAAGAACAGACATCGTGAATTGAAGTTAGAATGGGATCATCGCTCGTCGTAAATCCGAAATCCCACCCGCGCTCACGGCTTCGCCTCCGGCACGCCGAACCGCGCCAACTTCGCCTTGGCCAGTGCTTCGCCCCAGCCCAATTTGGCCTTCAACAACAAGAGCCACGCTTCCTTCGCTTCCTCGAGCCTCTCCTGCTGTTCGAACACTTCGCCCAAACGATACAACGTCCGCGCCATCCAATAACGCCCCTTCGATTGGAGCTCCGTCGCTTTCTTTCCGTCGATGAGAAATGCGGTCACGACGTCGTTCCACCACACCTCGAGGGCCTTGGCCCGGCTCTCACGGCGGACCCAAAGCTCTCCGAGATTGTAGCCGGCCTCCACCCGCACATCCACCGGTGCGTCCACGCGATCGCGCAAATTTTCGAACAACGCTTGCGCACTACTAAAGTGCGACGCCTCACCCGACGACTGAGCATTGTGGCAGGCCGCCAACGCCAGCTGCGCCAAGATCAGATTTTCCTGTGACGCCGGTTTGTTCAGCAAATCTTCGTAGGCCCGCTGCGCTGCCGGCAGATCGTTCAGGTTGCGCAACAAATCCCCCTGCTTCAGTCGTGCCGAGAAGACCAAGTCGCTCTGCGGATATTTTCTTACGAGATCTTCGATCAGTCGATTCGCCTCCTTGTAATTGGCATCCTGACCGCGGCGCTCCGCTTGCAACGCGGCTTGGTAAAGCGCATAAGGCGCGAGTTCATTTTGAGGAAAATCATCGGCCAACCGGGTCAGTAGTTTCTGCGCATCGACGGTTTTTTCCTGCGCGGCCAAATGTCCGGCCTCGATCAAGTAGGACTGCACGGCCGCGTCCGACTTTTCAAATCGGGGATCTTCCCGCAGCTTTTTCAGCGTCTCCAGCGCCGCCGCTTCGCGCTGGAGGACGAAGTTCGCCTCGGCCTTGGCCAGGGCGCCGGTGCTGGCGATTTCATTGAGCAATTTTTCGTCCAACCCGACCAACAGTCCGGTCATTTCCTCGACTAAAATGAGCGTCCGCTCCGGTTCGCCCGCGTCTAACGCCAGCCGCGCCTGCAACCACGCCATTCGCGCGCGCAACTCCGCTGGTAACACGGTGCCAGTCACCGCCCCGCCGTCACCGCGTTTTTCCTCGAGCAGCGCATTCACCCGCGCATAGGCCTGCTTGACGCCCGCCGGTCCCTGCACCTGCAACGCGCGGGCGAGATTCCATTCTGCGCGCCACCGATTCTCCAAATCAAACGCCGGGTCTCGTCCCAATTCGTCAAGCAACGGCTGGGCCGCATCCATGGCCCCGGCCTTGATCTCCGACAACACCCGCTGAAACATCAAGTCTCCGGCCCGCACACCTTCGGGCCGCTCCCGCAACGCGGCCGCATAGGCATCCGCCGCGTTTCGAAAATCACCGGCATCACCTGCGCTGCCCGCACGAAACCAAGCTTCCGCCTCGAGCAACACGAACTCGGCGCGCGCCTGCGCCGCCCCCAGCGCGCCGGCCGATTGCGTGCCGGGCGCGAATTCCAACCGCGCCTTCCGCGCGTGGTCCGCCGCCGCCCGGTAGCGCCGCTGCTCCCACGCCGCCGCGGTCAGCACGCCGAACGCATGCACCCGATAGGGCGAACCCGGATACTCGTCCAACAGCCGCCGCGCATCCCGTTCCGCCGGCGCATAATCCTTCTCCGCGAGCGCCACCTGGGCACGAAACAGCAGCAGGCTCTCCAAAATCGGATGCTTCACCGGCGCGTCGACGAGCTTGTTCAACTCCGCGCGAAACACCCCGCGGACGTTCTCGGGCTGCGACGCCCGTGCGAGCAGCTGCAGCGCCTCGCGCTGCCGGTCCGGGTTGCTCCCCGTCGCCACCAGCTGGTTCAGGGCGACGCGCCCGATCCCGCCCGGCGCCTTGTCCGCAATCATGCCCAGCAGCAACCGCAGTTCGTCCCCGCGCACCCGCTCCTGTGGCAACAGCGTCTGGATCGTCTGCTGCAAAAACGTCACCGCCTCCGCCGTCTGGCCCGCCAGGTGGAGCATCACCGCGAGCGGCTTGGCGAACCCGTCGCCCACGGCCCGCCCCCGGAACTGCTCATAGTTCGCCCGCGCCTGCCGCAACGCCGCTTCGCTCGGCTTGCCGAGCCCCAGCCGCACCTGCTCGCCCGCCAGCCGGAAACGCGCCCGCGCCGTCTCGTTGGCCGCCGCCTGCTCGGCTTTGATATAAAACTCGTTCGCCTTCGTCACGTCCTGCACCGGCGCCAGATCAAACAGCGCCCCCTGCAAAAACGACGCCCACGCCCGGTCCGCGGCCGACAGCTCCTCGACCCGGATCGCCGCCAGTTCGCCCCGCGCCACGTCCACTTTTTTCAACTGCACCGCCGCGAGCCCCGCGCGCAAATGCCACGCCGCCCCACGCAATCCTACTCCGGCTCCCAATATTTTTTCTGCCTCCGCCGGCTGCCCGTCTTCGAGCAAAACGGTGGCCAGAGCCAGCGTCAGGGTCGGACCATCCGCACCCTCCGCAGCGAGCAATTGTCGGTAGATCCCGGCTGCCACCGACGGGAAACCAAGCTCCTGCGCCCGTTGCGCCGCCGCCAGCGTGACGGCACTGGTCGCCGGTGAGATCAATGTTCCCGTCGTAGAAGCGGTCAGCGGCGCCCTCAGATTGAGCGCCTCTTGCGCGCGCACCAACGCCATCAGCCCGAGGCAAAACGGCAATGATAGGAGGAAGATTTTCCGGAGTCTCATGGATGGGCGCTGGATCGCGGCCAAGTTGCGTCGCACCATGGAAACAATCAACCGCCTTGTAACTAGTTCCATCTCGCCCCTAAAAGTTCCTCGCGCACCGTCACCCCGTTTCCATCAATCCAACCTCTCCTATGATCACCGCACTCATCGCCCTCGGCGTTCTCCTTGCCCTCGTTCTCGTGCTCGGCCTCTGGGTCGCTGGCATCTACAATAAACTCGTCGAGCTCCGCAACCGTTTCAAAAACGCGTTCGCCCAAATCGACGTCCAACTCAAACGCCGCTACGACCTCATCCCCAATCTCGTCGAAGTCGCGAAAGGCTACATGAAGCACGAGAGCAGCACGCTCGAAGCCGTCATCAAAGCCCGCAACATCGCCCTCGCCGCCTCGCAAGCCGCCGCCGCCAATCCCGCCGACGCCAACGCCATGAAAGGCCTCATGTCCGCCGAAGCCGGCCTCGGCGGTGCCCTCAGCCGCCTCATGGTCGTCTCCGAGCAGTATCCTGATCTCAAGGCCAACACCAACATGCTCCAGCTCACCGAAGAGCTGACCTCGACCGAGAACAAAGTCTCCTTCGCCCGCCAAGCCTACAACGACAGCGTCCAGTTCTATAACACCGCGCGCGAAGTTTTCCCGGCCGTGATCTTCGCCGGCATGTTCGGCTTCACTGCCGCCGAGCTCTTCAAGATCGACGACCCCACCGAGCGGAATGCGCCGAAGGTGCAGTTTTGACCGCCGCCTAATCTCATCGGCGGCCGCGCGATGACAAAACCGCTCTCCTCTCCCGCCGAGTTCGTCGTCGGCTGGGGCACGCTCGCCCTGATCAACGCCGGCCTGGCGCAAGGCAAGAGCCGGAGCGGGCTCGGGTGGTTTGTGGCCAGCCTATTCCTCGGCCGCTTGGCCACGCTCATCCTCGTGCTCGTTGAAAAGAAAACCTGAGCTCTGCGCGGTTCGTCAGGACGACTTCCCCAGAGGATTGCGTTTCGCGTCCACCCGAAGTTCTTTCTTTGCGCGTTTTGCCCCTTCTTGCGGCCCCACCCGATAACCTCACGAACCGATGGATTTTTTCGAAGCCCAAGCCCGCGCCAAAAAGCACACGTCACGCCTCGTCGCGCTCTTCGCCCTCGCCGTCCTCTTCACCGTGCTCGGCACCTACGGCGCCGCCGTGTTCGCGCTGCGCCAAACCCACGACTACCGTCCTCAGCGTAACGGCCGAGGCGCTCAACTCTCCGCGCTCAACTCTCCACGCCCCAGCTGGTGGCAGCCCCAGCTCTTCCTCGGCGTCTCCTCCCTCACTCTCGCCGTCGTCGGCCTCGCCTCGCTCTATAAATGGAACGAGTTCTCCGCCGGCGGTTCCGCTGTCGCCGAGAGTGTCGGCGGTCGCCGCGTCGATCCCCACTCCACCGACACCCTCGAACGCCGCCTCCTCAACGTCGTCGAGGAAATGGCCATCGCCTCCGGCGTCCCCGTGCCCGCTGTCTACATCATGGACGAGGAGCCGGCCATCAACGCCTTCGCTGCCGGCCTCACCACCAGCGACGCCGTCGTCGCCGTGACCCGCGGCACCCTCGAAAAACTTTCCCGCGACGAACTCCAGGGCGTCGTCGGCCACGAGTTCAGCCATATCCTCAACGGCGACATGCGCCTCAACATGCGCCTCACTGCGCTCGTGTTCGGCATTCTCGTCCTCGGTCTCGCCGGCCGCGGCATCCTGTGGACCCTCCGCTACCAAAGCCTCGGCGGCTCCCGTGACCGCGAGGGCAAGAACCACGTGGGCGTCGTCGCCGCCATCGCGTTCGTCGGCATCGCCCTCCTCGTCCTCGGCTACGTCGGCTACTTCTTCGGCCGTCTCATCCAGGCCGCCGTGTCACGCCAACGCGAATACCTCGCCGACGCCTCCGCCGTCCAATTCACGCGCAATCCCGGTGGCCTCACTGGCGCATTGAAGAAAATCGGCGGCTTCGCCCTCGGCTCCTCGATCCAGTCGAACAAGAGTGGTGCCATCGGCCACTTCTTTTTCGCGCAAGGCTTCCGCTCTCATTTCGGCGGTCTCTGGGCGACTCATCCACCCCTTGACCAACGCATCCGCGCCATCGAGCCACAATTCGACGGCCAGATGTTTGACCCGCCCGAGGTCGTCGACGTCGCGCGCGAATCCTTTGTCACCGCCGGCCTCGCCCCCGCGCCACCCTCCCGCACCGCCCACCTCGCTCGTGCTCCGGCCACCCCCGCCGCCGCCGCGCTCGCCTCCGTCGGCACCCTGACACCCGAGCAAATCTCCAACGCCCAACTCCTGCTCGACTCCACCCCGGCCCGCCTTCGGGCCGCCACACAAACCTCCGCGGAAGCCCAAGTCCTCCTCTATGGCCTCCTCCTCAACGAGGAACCCGCGACGCGCACCCGCCAACGCAATCTCGTGGCTAGCCGCGCGGGAGGCGACGCCCTGCGGACGCTCGACGAACTCGCACCCTCGCTCCGCGCTCTCGGTCCCGAGCATAAGCTCCCGCTGCTTCAGCTCGCACTCCCCGCACTTCGCCAACTCCGTCCCACCGCCCTCTCCCCGTTCCTTGATACGCTCGACGAACTCGTCCACGTCGATGGCCGCGTGACCGCCTTTGAGTTCGCGTTACAAAAACTTCTCGTCCGCACCCTGGCCCTCGGCTGCGCGCCTGGTGGCGCGGTCGTGCAGATTTACTCTTTCAACGCCGTCGTCGACGAGATTTCCATCGTGCTCTCCGCGATGGCCCACACCTCCGACAATCGCGCCCTCGCCGCCGCCGAAGCCTTCGCGTTCGGCGCTGCGCAGATCAAACTCATCGAACACCAGCTCACGCTGCTAGCTCCCGTCGACTGCGACGTCGGGCCCCTCGAACCTGCTCTCGACAAGCTCGCCACCGCGAGCCTCCCGGTTCGCCAGCGGACGATCCTAGCCTGTGCTTGCATCGCCGGAGCCGATGGCCAAATCCTTATCGCCGAAGCCGAACTCCTCCGCGCCATCGCCGCGACGCTGGACGTCCCGATGCCACCGCTAGGCCAACCCCCTGCATAGCCAGTTTTTCCCCACTGAGGCGATCACCAGCTCGAGCGTAAAACTTGATCGTCCAGCCCTCGACCGGCCGCCAAGTTTGGCTGGCGTGACGCCGGTTCGTCCCCATCGTCCGCCGGCATGCCCCTCCTCGCGCGCCGTCACCGCCTCGTCGCTCCATTTCTCGTGTTCACTTTGGCCGCTTTACTCCCTGCCGCGCCTACCGGCGCCCCGGTTGAAAAATTTCAGCAGCTCGACCAACTCCTCCCCTCCCCCACCGCCCAACGCAATGCCGCCGGCGCACCCGGCGCCGCCTATTGGCAAAACCGCGCCGACTACGATATCGCCGTCGAACTCGACGACATCCAACGCCGTATCAGTGGTTCCGCGACCATCACTTATCAAAACCGCTCGCCCGACGCTCTGAGCTACCTCTGGTTGCAGCTCGACCAAAACTACCAGGCTCACGCCGCCGACTCGCGCACCGTGCCGAACACCCGCCGCGGCGTCGACGCCGCCAAAGTCACCTACGCCGCCGTCGACCGCCTGCTCGCACTCGAAACCTACGATGGCACGATGGCGATCTCCGGCGTCACCGACGCTGCGGGCCAGCCGCTTCCGCACACGATCGTGAAAACGATGCTGCGCCTAGATCTCCCCGTGCCCCTCGCCCCCGGCGCGAACTTCGCCTTCAAGCTCAGCTGGAGTTTTCCCATCAACGATATGAAACGCCTGGGCGAACGCACCGGCTACGAATTTTTCGAGAAGGATGGCAACTGCACCTATACCATCGCCCAATGGTTCCCGCGCCTCGCTGCCTACACCGATTACGCCGGTTGGATGCACAAACAATTCCTCGGCACTGGCGAATTCACGCTGGAGTTTGGCCACTACACGGTCCGCCTCACGACACCCGACGACCACGTCGTGGGTGCCACCGGCGTTCTCCAAAATCCTGCCGAAGTTCTCAGCACCGCCCAGCGCGAACGCCTGCAGCAGGCCCAGAACGAGACTAAAAAAACCGTCTTCATCGTCACACCCGAGGAAGCGAAGGCCGCCGAGGCCAAGCCATCCACCGGGAAAAAAACGTGGGTCTTCACAGCGGAAAACGTCCGCGATTTCGCCTTCGCCTCCTCTCGGAAGTTTATTTGGGACGCCATGGCCGTCACCGGAGCCACCTACCCGCCCACGCCCGAGCGCTCCGGCGGCATCGCCGACCGCATGTATCGTCCGCCCGTCATGGCCATGTCGCTCTACCCGAAAGAAGGCCTGCCGCTCTGGGACAAATATTCCACTCACGCCATCGCCCACACCATCGAGGTCTACTCCCGCTACACTTTTCAATATCCCTACCCCGTCGCCTACTCCGTCCTCGGCGGCCTCCGCGGCGGTATGGAGTATCCAATGATCTGTTTCAACGGCCCCCGCCCCCTTGACGACGGCACGTATCCCGAGCGCACGAAGTTCGCCCTGATCGGCGTGGTCATCCACGAGGTCGGCCACAACTACTTCCCCATGATCGTCAATTCCGACGAACGCCAGTGGACCTGGATGGACGAGGGCCTCAATTCCTTCGTCCAGTTTCTCGCCCAAGAGGAATGGCAGAAAGATTACCCGCAAGGCCGCGCCGACCGCGGACTGCCCGACTACATGCGGCGCACCGATCGCGTGCCCGTCATGTCCAACTCCGAATCCATCGCCGATCTCGGCTTCAACAGCTACGCGCAGCCGACGGTCGCCCTGAATCTCCTTCGCGAACACATTTTGGGCCGCGAGCTCTTTGACCACGCCTTCAAGACCTACGCCCGGCGTTGGATGTTCAAACGCCCGACACCCGCCGATTTTTTCCGCACGATGGAAGACGCGAGCGGCGTCGACCTCGACTGGTTCTGGCGTGGCTGGTTCTACAGCACCGACCGCGTCGACGTTTCGATCGATCAGGTGCAATGGCTCCAGCTGGATTCGCGCGATCCCGCCGTCGAAAACCCCAAAGCCAAGGCCGAAAAAGATGCGCTCCCCACCACCCTCACGCGCGAGCGCAACGCCGCCCTCCCTAAGCGCCTCGATCGTTTCCCGGAGCTGAAAGACTTCTACGACGATTTCGACCAGGCGTCGGTCCTCCCGAGCGAAAAAAAGAAATACGAAGGCCTCCTCAAGGAACTGACAGCCGACCACATCGACCCTGCCCTCCTCAAACTCGCGCGCAATTTCTACCTCATCGAATTTTCCAACGTCGGTGGCCTGCTCACGCCGCTCATCCTCAAACTCGACTACACCGATGGCTCGACCGAGGAAATGAAACTCCCCGCCGAAATCTGGCGCTTCAACACCGAGAAGGCCGCCAAACTCATCGTGACCAAGAAGGAGCTGAAAGCCGTGACCTTCGACCCGCGGCAGGAACTCGTGGATTGCGACATCGCAAACAACTTCTGGCCGCGCCTCCCCGTGAAGACAAAATTTCAGCTCTTCAAAGAAGAAACCGCCAAGAATCCAATGCGTGAGCTCACCCAGCCGGAAAAGACCGAAACGCCGGCCAAACCCTAGTCCGTGTTCCGCCGCGCACTGACAGTCCTCTGCTTCCTCGGCATTTTCGTTTCAGTCGGGCTAGCCCACCCGATCCACACTTCGTTCGCTGAAGCCGACTACAACTCCGCCACGAAGAAGCTCGAAGTCACGCTCCGGGTATTCGCCGACGATTTTGAAGCCGCTCTCGGGCAACTCGCCGGCGCAAAAGTGTCGCTGGAGAAGACCCCGCGCGCCGAAATCGACGCCCTCACGCGCGCCTATTTGGTTTCGCACTTTATCGTGAAAACCCGCGAAGGCTCCCTGGCCCCCCAACGCTGGACCGGCCGCGAGCTCAAGGATGCCGACAACGAGCTCTGGCTCTATTTCGAGGTCGAGCTACCCTCGGGCATTGACGGCAGCCGCGTCGATTTTCTCGTACTCCAGTCCCTTCACGCGGACCAGCTGAACTCCCTTCGAGTCCGCGCCGGTTCACGTTCGCTCACCCTGACTTTTCCGCCCGCTCAAGGCGAACGCACGGTCCGCTTCCCCCGTTCCTAAAGATCACCCAACTGCGGACGCAGCACGATCTCCTCGACCACCGTGCTCCGCGTCAGGCGATAGACCTCCAGAAACGCCCGCGCCACGTCCGCCGCCGGCATGATGCGCTCCGGTTTTACGCCGCTCGCGCTCCACGACGGCGACCACGTCGCCCCCGGGTACACGCAGCACACACGCACACCCACCGCCTTCGTCTCGACCCGCAAGACTTTCGCCAGACCCGTCACCCCAAATTTCGCCGCACAATACGCGGCGCTGAGCGGATAAGCCTCGAGCCCCGCGATCGAGCTCATAAAGAACACGTCGCCGCTCTTTCGCTTCACCATCGCCGGCACGAACGCTCGCGTGACCAGAAACGCACTCCGTAGATTCACCGCCACCAGCCGGTCGAAATCCGCCACGCTCGTTTCCAAAAATGGCCCCATCGCAAACGCCCCCGCGTTGTTGATCAAAACATCGACCGCCCCAAACCGTTTCGTGACGGCGGCGGTCATCGCCGCGACCGATGCTTCATCGCTCACGTCGCACCCGAAAACCGCGACGGCCGCCGCCCCACCGCTCGCCAATTTCCCACACGCCCGCGCCACCTTCCCGAGGTTCGCTTCATTTCGCGCCACGAGCGCGAGCCGCACTCCGCGCACTTCTTTCGCAAACACTTTGGCGAGGGCTTCGCCGATTCCTTGCGACGCACCGGTGATCAGGACGACAGGTTTTTTCATAGTGCGGATAGCCTCACGCCCAGGCCGCCGAGGGCGCAAAGTAAAATCCCGCCGTCCGCTTCGGCTGCGTCCACTGCGAGCTCCGCGCCCGGGAGGTGAGGCCTCCGGCCCCTCAGCACACCAACGCGCCAAAATCCATGAAGTCAGCCGTCATGCCGCCCTGCACGCCCTTCACGATCACACTCACCGCATCGTGCGAGTGCAGCGACTCGAGGTGCGAACACGCCGCCTGAAAATCGGCGATGCGTTTATCGCCCGCCAATTCGCGGTAGAGCAGCCGGGCCGCGTCCTCGACGAACTTGATATTGGCGCCGTTCAGCTCGGCGAACGCCTGCTCGTCTTCGCGTTTCACCATCACCTGCGTCTCGGTCTTGAGCGCATTCGCGCAGTGTCGCTGCAAATCCTCGATCGTCACCCTGCGGCCGGCTGCGAGTTCCACGCGCACGCGCGCCTTGGAGCGTTGGGCGTGCGGCGTGGCATACACGCCGCGCGTCTGCCGCGCGTGCTCCGCCAACTCCGCGCTGCACGGGCAGGTCGACGAGTAGACAAAATCAAATTCGATCACGCGGCGGAATTTCCCGTTGCCCTCCATCGTGGCCTCGAACGCGACGCGATAATACTGCCAGCCCGCCAATCCGCTCCGCAGGCTGGGTTGCAGCATCGGATAAGAAAAGGCCAAGCGGATGCGTGCGTTGAAGGAATCGATCTTGCGCTGATATTTCACCAAGAGTTTCCGCAACACCTCGAACGTAAACACCTCGTCGTCGTGTTCATAAAACGAGCGCATGATGCGCCCCATATTGATCCCCTTCAGGCCCGCCTGCAGCGACACCGTGCCCGTCACGCTCGTTTCCAACGTGTGAATTTTCCCGCTCGCCGTGCGAAACTTCAGCGGCAGCCGAAAATTCGCGCAGCCCACCTGTTGGATCGGCACGCGCGCGCCTTCCGCAGCGTTCACCGCCTCCATCATGTCGGGCAACGTGGCCCGATAAGCCGCATCGGGCTTAAACGTCGCGTCGTGGCGGCGGTTCACCAGCGGCGGCACTCCGCCGGCGGTCTCGTGCAAATACATCGGTTGCTTCTTCATGTCGTTTTTCGTGTGAGCAAACGGCCCGGCGGTTGGTGACGATAACAACCGCGCGTGGCCAAGTTTAGCGGCTACAGATCTTAGGCGAGGCGGGCCTCCGGGCCGAAAAACTCGGCGAAGTTCCGGGGCGTCTCGTAGAGGCGCACACAATGCAGTTTCCCGGCCTTGATGTGCGGTTCGATTTCGTGCCAGAACGCGATCACGAGGTTTTCCGTCGACGGAATCACCCCGCGCAGAAAATCCACGTCCGTGTTCAGATTGCGATGGTCGCACTGATCCACGACGGCACGGTGCAAAATTCGTTTCAACTCACCCAGATCCACGATGTAGCCGGTCTCCGGATCGGGCTGCCCACGCAGGGTCACCTCGAGCACATAATTGTGGCCGTGCCAGTGTGGATTGGTGCACAGGCCATATTGTTTCGTGTTCCACGCTTGGCTCTTCGTCGGATTGTGCAGCCGGTGCGCCGAGTTGAAATGAACCTGCCGCGTGATGAACACCGTGCCGGTCATCGCCCGCGGTGCCTGCGCACGCGCGGAGCGTGCGGCGCGTTTCGGAGTGGCGGATTTTGACGACATGGAGGGTCAGTAAGTAGCACAAAAGTCTCCTCCGTCAATCGCCGTGGTCATTGAGCGCGGTCGTGGCGCCATCCTTTTCGGTTAAGTTACCTTTCCGGTTGAACCACCGGAAACGCCCCCTCTGACTTCCGCCTTTTCTTTTCCACCCCGCGTCTCCCATGCCTATCCGCCAAGCCCTCGTCACCGCCGCCAATCCCCGCCAGCGCACGCTCCCGCTGCAAACGCTCATCGATCAACGCGGCGAAACGAAATCCGCCCTCGAGATCGTCCTCGAGGAGGCCGCCGGCGCCGGCATCGAGGAATTCTGCGTCATCGTCTGCCCCGGTGACGAAACCGCCTACGCCGAAGCCTGCGGCGCGCTCCGCTCGCGGGTGCGTTTCATCGCCCAACCCACTCCCCGCGGTTACGGCCACGCCATCCTGTGCGGCCGCGACTTCGTCGGCGACCAACCGTTTCTACACCTCGTCGGCGATCACCTCCATGTCGCCCACGGCACCACGAGTTGTGCGCGCCAACTCATCGCTATTGCCACCACCGAAAACGCCTCGGTCTCCGCCGTGCAGCCCACCCGCGAGAGCCACCTCACCTCGTATGGTACCATCGGCGGAAAACTGATCGGCGGCGACCGCCCGCTCTACCAAATCGACACCGTCCTCGAGAAACCGACGCCCACCGTCGCCGAGCAACAACTCATCGTCCCCGGTTTGCGCGCCGGCTTCTACCTGTGCTTCTTCGGCCTCCATGTGCTCGGCCCCGATCTCTTCGCTATCCTCGACGAACAACACGCCGCCGCCCCCGACAAATCGCTCGGTCTCTCACCGGCCCTCCACACCCTCGCCGCGCGCCGTCGTTACCTCGCGTTTTCCATCGCCGGCCGCCGCTATGACATCGGCGCCCCTTACGGCCTGCTCCTCGCCCAACTCGCCCTCTCACTCTCCGGCCGCGACCGCGACCGCGTCCTCACCCAGCTCGTCGAACTCCTCGCCGTCCGTCCCGAGTGAATCCCACTCCGTTTTCCGTGTCTTCCGTGTGTTCCGTGGGCCACCACCTCTGCTCCTCCGCCGGAACTCCGACCCTGTGTCGCTCTGTGACCCCTCCGTGCCCTCTGTGACAAATTTTTCTCCGCCCATGTCCACGTCGACCCTTCGCGTCACCGACCTCATCGCGTCCGCCGATCCCGCGACGCGCGACACCGCCATCGACACCTGGTGTGCCGGCCGCTCCGTGGCCGAACTCCTCGCCGATTGCGCCGAACTCGACGCCTACCGCCGTCGCGAGACCAACCTCTACCAACGCGTCCGCGCACTTTTTTTTCTCACTGCGATTCATCGCTACCACCTGCCCGCGCGCCCGGATCTCCCGCGCCTCGGCCGCGTGCCTTACGACGGATTCCGCCATCTCCTCGAGCGTCGTTTCGAAGAGGCCATCACCGTTTTTTCAGCCGCGCAAACCGTCCACGGCCCGAGTGAAACCCTCTCCAGCGCCCTCGCCGCCGCGCACCACGCCCTCGCGTTTCAAACGCTCGCCGACCAAGTCCGCCGCACCGTGCGCTCCACGCGCGGCAACGCCTGGATGTTCCGCCTCGGCCACCCCCTCGATCAACCGCTCCGCGTCCGCCCCGAACTCGTCACGCGCGACGCTGCGGCCCCCGATCGGCCCTACCCGCTGCTTCGCGAACGCACGCCCGTGCGCATGGATCTCACCCACTGTGGTTGGTCAGATATTTTTTTCCTCGGTATGGATTTCCCCGAGGGCGCCCGCGTCCTCAACATCTCCATCGATCTCGGCCTCCACGGCCGTGACGCCGCACCGCGCCCGCCGGTCGAGGCGTTCTTCCGGGTCATCGACGAACCCGTCATCCGGCTCGCCAGCGTCGACCTCGAAGCCACCGCCACGCTCACGACGCTTGATGATGTTTTCGATTTCGGGCGCGACTACCTCGGCCTCCTGAAAGCCGCGATCATCGCGGCGGGCCTCGTTCCCCCCGGCATCGAACGTTCCGGCGCCAGCCTCGCCGAACTCCTCGCCGCCATCTTCGGCCCCGGCCGCGGCTTCGAACTCGTCAGCAGCGTCAACCGCATCCCCAAGGGTTCGCGCCTCGCCGTCTCCACCAATCTCCTCGGCGCCCTCATCGGCGTCTGCATGCGCGCCACTGGCCAGATCCGCGCCCTCTCCGGCCCGAGCGACGAAACCGAACGCCGCATCGTCGCCGCCCGCGCGATCCTCGGCGAATGGCTCGGCGGTTCCGGCGGCGGTTGGCAGGACTCCGGCGGCCTCTGGCCCGGCATCAAACTCATCGAGGGCGCACCGGCCCTCCCCGGCGATCCCGAGCACGGCATCAGTCGCGGTCGCCTGCTACCCCGCCACACCCTCCTCGGCACCGACCGCATCTCCGCCGCCGCGCGCCAAAAACTTTCGGACTCCCTCGTGCTCGTCCACGGCGGCATGGCCCAAAACGTTGGTCCCATCCTCGAGATGGCCACGGAAAAATATCTCCTCCGCAGCGAACCCGAGCTCTCCGCCCGTCGTCGCGCCGTCGCCACCCTCGACGAAATCCTCGCGCTCCTCGCCGCCGGCGATATCCGCGGCCTCGGCCGCGCGCTCACCGAAAATTTCTTCGGTCCCCTCCAGACGATGATTCCGTGGGTGAGCAACCGTTACACCGAGCAGCTCATCGCCCGCACGCGCGACGCCTTCGGCGAAGATTTTTGGGGCTTCTGGATGCTCGGCGGCATGTCCGGCGGCGGCATGGGTTTTATCTTCGCCCCGCATCGCCGCGCCGAGGCTCAAGGCCGCCTGCTCGAAATCATGCTCGCGACGAAACGCGAGCTGCAGGCCTCGCTGCCGTTCGCGATGGACCCCGTCGTCTACGATTTCGCCATCAACGAACACGGCTCCGTCGCCGCGCTCCTTACGGGTGCCGACGCCCTCCTGCCCGTTGAGTTCTACCAACTCACCGTCCCGGCCTACCTCCGCCGCGAAGCCCGCGACCTCACGGCCCGCGAACGCGCCGATCTCGCCCAATTCACCCGCGCCGCCCGCACGTCACCGTCGTTCACCGCCGCACTCCCCACGCTGCTGGACCGCCTGCTGCCCACGTCCACCGACGCCTCGCGCACGAGCCACAGCCTCGACGCCCTCCTCGACCAAAACGGCTTCGACCGCACGCAACACGAGCAGATTCGCGCCGACCTCCGCGCCGGCCGCATCGGCCTCGCGATGAACCGCCTCGCTCCCTCCACACGCATCGAGGACGTCCCCTCGTCCGATCTCTTCAACCTATCCTCCTCCGACGGTAGGAGCCCGCTCGCGGCCGATGGATCGGCCTCCCGCGCCTCGCATCGCCCGCCAGCGGGCTCCTACCGTGAGGCCGGCGAAGCCGCCCTCCGCCGCGGCGAATGCGCCGTCATCACCTACGCCGCCGGCGTCGGCTCGCGCTGGACCCAAGGTGCCGGCGTCGTGAAGGCCCTGCACCCTTTCGCAAAATTTGCCGGCCAACACCGGAGCTTCGCCGATGTCCACCTCGCGAAGTCCCGCCACACCGCCGCCCTCTACGGCACCGACGTCCCCCACGTTTTCACCACGAGCAACCTCACCCACGCACCCATCGAGCACACGCTCCGCACCGCCTACCCGGACGCGTTCGACCGCACCCTCTTCCTCTCACCCGGCCGCTCCATCGGCCTCCGCCTCGTCCCCGCCGTCCGCGACCTCGTCTTCGCTTGGGAAGAAACCGCGCAGCAAAAACTCGACGAACAAAAAGAGAAAATGCGCGACAGCGTCCGCGCCGCCCTTACCAACTGGGCCCGCACCGTCGGCGAAGGCGCCGACTACACCGACAACCTCCCCGGTCAGTGCCTCCACCCCGTCGGCCACTGGTTCGAGATTCCGAACCTCCTCAAAAACGGCACGCTCGCCCGCCTCCTCGCCGCGCGCCCGCAGCT
>CAMBVX010000128.1 GCA_945871085.1 Opitutus sp. GAS368
GGTAAAACCTGTCTCAACAACGTTTGGATTCCCGATGGCATGAAGGACACGCCGGCGGATCGCCGCGCGCCACGCGCCCGGCTCGCGGACTCGCTCGATGCCATTTTCGCCAAACGCATCGACCCGAAACTCAACGTGGACGCGGTTGAGCCCAAGCTCTTCGGCCTCGGCTCCGAAAGCTATGTGGTGGGCTCGCATGAGTTCTATCTCTCCTACGCCGTCAGCCGGAACAAACTCCTGACGCTCGATGCCGGCCACTACCACCCGACGGAAGGCATCGCGGACAAGATTTCCTCGGTCCTGCAATTTCTCCCGGAGATCGCGCTCCATGTGAGTCGCGGCGTGCGTTGGGATAGTGATCATGTCGTCACGCTCTCGGATGATCTCCAGGCCATCGCGCAGGAAATCGTCTGGGGCGGTTACACCGATCGGGTGCGGATCGGTCTCGACTATTTTGACGCCAGCATCAACCGCGTCGCGGCGTGGGTGATCGGCACGCGCAATATGAGCAAGGCCCTCATGCTCGCGCTCGTCGCGCCGCTCGACCGCTTGAAGGCCGCCGAGCGCGCCGGGGACTACACGACGCGACTCGCGTTGATGGAAGACGCGAAGACCCTGCCGTTCGGCGCGGTATGGGATCAGTATTGTCTTTCGCAAGACGTGCCCGTCGGTGAGTCGTGGCTTGCCGAGGTCAAACGTTACGAGCAGGACGTCTTGAGCCTGCGCTAATTTCGCCATGAAACTTTGTCCCGCCCGGTTCCGGCCGATTTTTTTCTGCCTCGTCGTCATTGGTCTCGATGCGGCTCCGCTTCTGCCGACGGGCACCGCCGGCAAACCCGAACCGAGCCCACTGAGCGCGTGGTTCATGCCACCAACGCGCGTGGTGTGGACGAGTGCAACGGGCGTCACGCACGCGCAGGATTTGCTCGGAGCGAAACCCGGCCAGGCGGTCCTGAAAAATCCCTCGCCACCCTGCGTGCTCGCGCCGGCGGCAAGCGGAGCGCCCGGCGGTGGCATCTTGCTCGACTTCGGCACGGAGCTCACGGGCAACATCGAAATTATCACGCCGATCACGAAGGAAAAGAATTTGCCGCGCGTGCGCATCCGTTTTGGCGAATCCGTCGCCGAGGCGATGGCCGAACTCGGCGGCGAACCGAATGCGCAGAACGATCACGCGGTGCGCGATCAAACGGTGCGGCTACCGTGGCTGGGGAAGATCACGGTGGGGCCGAGCGGCTTCCGCTTCGTCCGCATCGACAACGTCGATCCGAAGGAGTCCGCCGAGATTAGCGAGGTGCGCGCCGTGCTCCTGATTCGCGATGTGCCGCAGATCGGCTCCTTCCGGTGCGATGACGAACGCATCAACCGCATCTGGCAGGTGGGCGCCTACACCGTGCACCTTAATATGCAGGAATACCTCTGGGACGGCGTGAAGCGTGACCGCCTCGTGTGGATCGGCGATATGCACCCGGAGGTGGCCACCATCAATGCCGTGTTCGGTTTCAATGACGTGGTCCCTCGTAGTCTCGATCTCACGCGCGACATCACACCGGTCACCGAGTGGATGAACGGCATCAGCTCTTACTCGATGTGGTGGGTGCTGATCCACGAGCAATGGTGGATGCATCATGGCGACTTCGCCTACCTCGCCGCGCAGAAGCCCTATCTCTCAGCTCTGCTCAAGAAACTCGCCGCGCTCATCGGGCCGGATGGTCGCGAGAAAATCGACGGTATGCGTTTTCTTGATTGGCCGAGTTCGCCCAACAAACAGGGCGTCACGGCCGGCCTCCAAGGGCTCTTGGTGATGACGCTCGAGTCCGGCGAGCGCATGATGAAGGTCCTCGACGATGCCGCGACCGCCGCGCTCTGCGCCGCCGCCGCCGCGCGCGGTCGCAAAGTTGTGCCAGAGGTCAACGCTTCCAAATCCGGTGCCGCGCTCCTCGCGCTCGCCGGCATGACTGACGCGAAGAAAACCGCCGATGACGTGCTCAAGGTCGGTGGCGCGAAAAACGTTTCGACGTTTTATGGATTCTACGTCCTGCAGGCGCTCGCGAAAGCTGACGAAACGAACACCGCGCTCAATTTCATTTCGACCTACTGGGGCGCGATGCTCGACCTCGGCGCAACGACGTTTTGGGAGGACTTTGATCTCGACTGGATCAAAGACGCCGGCCGCATCGACGAACTCGTGCCGGCTGGAAAGAAGGACGTGCACGGCGGCTACGGTGCCTATTGCTACATCGGGTTTCGTCACAGTCTCTGTCACGGTTGGGCGAGTGGTCCGACGGCGTGGCTGAGTGAAAACGTCCTCGGTATCACGCCGCTCGAACCTGGTTTCAAGCGCGTCCGTATCGTGCCGCAACTCGGTCGCCTGAAGTGGGCCGAGGGCGCTTACCCGACGCCGCTCGGGTCGATCAAAGTGCGCCACGAACGCCAGGCCGATGGCACCGTGAAATCCAAAATCGATGCGCCGGCTGGTATCGTCGTCGTGCGTAAATAATTTTCCCTCCCCCCCCCCATGAAATCACCGCTCCTCCCTTCTCGTTCTGCCGTCGCGGCTCTCGGCCTTGCCATCGCGCTGAACTTTTCCTTCGCGCCCCTGCGGGCCGCCCAAAGTTACCCCGCGCCCGCCGGTGCCGACACGGCTGGCTTCGTGCCATTTTTTGACGGCAAAACGTTAGCGGGCTGGGACGCCGATCCGAAGTATTGGCGCGTGGAGGATGGTATGCTCGTGGGCTTCGTCACGCCGGAGACGCTGCTCAAGGCGAACACGTTTGCGATTTGGCGGGGTGGAGCACCGGCCGATTTTGAACTCAAGGTCGAGTATCGCATCACCGCAGGCGGCAACAGCGGCATCAACTATCGCAGCGTCGAGATTCCCTCGCCGGCCTTCGCGTTGAAGGGTTACCAATGCGATATCGACGGCGCCAACCGCCACACGGGTAATAATTACGAGGAGCGCGGCCGGACGTTTCTCGCGGTGCGTGGCCAGATCACCCGCGCGGCACCTGAAGCCAAGCGCGCCATCATCGGCGCGGTCGGCGAGCAGGACGCACTCGCGGCGTTGGTGAAGAAGGATGATTGGAACCAGGTTCACCTCATCGTTCGCGGCAACGTGCTCACGCACCTCGTCAATGGCCGCGTGATGAGTGTGGTCGTCGATGAAGATCCCGCCGCGCGCATGGCTGCCGGCTTGATCGGAGTGCAGGTCCACGTCGGTCCGCCCATGAAGGTCGAGTATCGCAATTTTCTGCTCAAGACCCTTCCGGCCATCGCATCTGTGCCTGGTAAATCGCCGCTTTAGAATCCCATGTTCATCAAATCACTCTTTGTTTTCGGTCTCCTCGCGTTGCTGGTCGTGGGGCCGCGCCGTGTTTCGGCCCAAGCCACCGGCTCGGGCGTTTCGCTCACGGCCCTGCGCACCGAATACCTCGTCGCACCGGAAAATATCGAAGCCGCCGCGCCCCGGCTCTCGTGGGTGATCGAATCCTCTCGCCGTGGTGCCGCGCAGACCGCGTGGCAGGTGCGCGTCGCGTCATCTGCCGCCAAACTCGCCACCGGCGCGGGCGATCTGTGGGACAGCGGTCGCGTCATGGGAAACGCCACCAATCAAGTCGCCTACGCTGGCGCCGCGCTCACGTCGCGGGTCGAGTGTTTCTGGCAGGTGCAAATCTGGGATGAGGCCGGCCAGCCTTCCGGTTGGAGTGCGCCCGCCCGTTGGTCGATGGGATTGTTGCAGCCCGCCGACTGGCGCGGTCATTGGATTTCCTATCGCGACGACACGCCGCTGCATACGGACCGCAAGACGCTGCTGCTTCCCGCAGCGCGGCACTACCGGAAAGAGTTTACGCCCGCAAAATCCGTGAAACGCGCCGTCGTCTATGTCTCCGCGCTCGGTATCTACGATCTCTACTGCAATGGGCAGCGCGTCGGCGATGCGTTCTTTCAACCCGGCTGGTCCGACTATCTGCAACGCGCCTACTACCGGAGTCACGACGTGACCGCCCTGGTGCGTCACGGCGGGGCCAATGCCCTCGGAGCTGTCGTCGCCGAAGGTTGGTATTCCGGCTATGTCGGTTATGCGCTCCTCGTCGGCTACGGCCCGAACAAGGTGGGGCGTTATTTCTACGGCAAGACGCCGGCGCTGCGCGCCCAGCTCGAAATCGATTACACCGATGGCACGCAGGAGACCGTGGCGACGGACGCCACGTGGCGCGTGACTGATCGTGGGCCGACGCGTGAAGCGGATATTATCATGGGCGAGTCCTACGACGCGCGCGCCGAACTCGGCCAGTGGTCCACCGCCGGCTACGACGCGCAGGCGTGGTCGCCCGCCGTGCTGGCCAATTCCAATCCCCGCACGAAAGCCGTTTACTCCGATGCGGCCGGCGAGCGCGACATGGACCTGTCGTTCGTCGCTCCGTCCAAGCTGCAGGCCTATTCCGCCCCGCCGATCCGCGTCACGCAGGAGCTCGCGGCGAAGAGCGTGACCGAGCCGAAGCCGGGTGCCTACGTTTTCGACCTTGGCCAAAATTTCGCCGGCATCGTGCGCCTCAAAGTCAAAGGCGCCGCCGGCACCCAGCTCCGACTGCGTTTTGGCGAGATGCTGCACAAAGACGGCACAATAATGACCGAGAATCTCCGCAAGGCTCGTGCCACGGACTACTACACGCTGCGTGGTGATCCCGCCGGCGAGACGTGGTCGCCGCGTTTCACCTATCATGGTTTCCAATACGTCGAGGTCACCGGGCTCGCCACGAAACCCACCACGGAAATGATCACCGGCCTCGTCTTGCACAACGACACTCCGCTCGCGGGCAACTTTGAGTGCAGCGATCCCGTGCTCACCCAGTTTGGCCGCAACGCCCAATGGACCCAGCGCGCCAACTTCGTCGAGATTCCGACCGACTGCCCGCAGCGCGACGAGCGCCTCGGCTGGATGGGCGACGCGCAGGCCTACGTGCGCACCGCGAGTTTCAACGCCGATGTGTCCGGTTTTTTCACCAAGTGGATGGACGACGTGGTGGAATCGCAGCGCAGCTTCGGCGCTTATCCCGACTATGCGCCGTATCCGATGGCGCATGGCGGCGCGGGCAAGACCTTTGGTTCCGGCTGGACGGATGCGGGCATCATCTGCCCGTGGACGATTTGGAAAACCTACGGCGACACCCGCATGGTGGAGCGTCATTGGAAATCTATGACGCGCTTTATGGAGTGGCGTGACGCGAGCACCACGCCGGACGGCCTCGGCACCAGCCTCGGCAATCCCTGGGGCGATTGGCTCAACGTGAACGAGACGACCCCTGTCGAGTTCATCGACACCTGCTACCATGTGCTCGACTGCACGTTGATGGCCGAGATGGCGGAAGCGATCGGCCGCCCGCTCGAGGCCGCCACCTATCGGAAACGCCGCGCTAAATCCCAGGCCGCCTTCACCAAGACCTACCGCACTGCCGAGGGCGCGCTCACGGTCGACACGCAGTCCGCGTATGTGCTCGCCCTCTCCGTGGGGCTCATCCCCGCGAAGGATCTCGCCATCGCGACGTCCACTCTCGTCGCGAAGATCGCGAAGAACGACCACCGCATGGCGACCGGTTTCCTCGGCACGAAGTCCCTGCTCCCCGCGCTGACGGGCAGCGGTCAGCACGATCTCGCCGTGCGCCTCTTCCAGAGCCGCAAGTTCCCGAGCTGGGGCTACGAGGTTTCCAACGGCGCGAATTCCGTGTGGGAGCGCTGGGACAGCTACACCACCGAGCACGGCTTCAATGGCGCCGACGGCAAACAGAACTCCGCGATGAATAGCTTTAGCCACTACGCGTTTGGCGCGGTGATGGAGTGGGCCTACCGCGTCCTCGCCGGCATCGACACCGAGGGCGCCGGTTACCGCACCATCGTCATTCGTCCGCGTCCGCCGACGCCCGGCAGCAATCCTGAGCAAACGCCGATCAATGCCGTCAAAGCCCATTACGATTCGATCAACGGCCGCATCGTCAGCGCGTGGAAACTCGACGGTGGCGTGTTCACCCTCGATGTGACGATCCCGGCCAACACCACCGCCAGTATCTACTTGCCGGCGGCCACGGCCGAGCGCACGAGCGAGGGCGGGGCGCCGCTTACCGAAAAAACCACCGGTATCCGTTCCGTTTCTGCCGCCGCTGACAACGCCCTCAAGGTCGAAGTCGCCGCCGGAACCTATCAGTTTGTTGTCTCCGCGCGCCGGTGAAAAGTCACCTGACGCGTTTGGTCGCGTTCCTCGCCGCGCTGTGCGCGCTGCCGCTCGCTCGCTCCGCCGTGCCCGCGCGTCCGAAATGATGAGAGGACTCTTCGTTAGTATGGCCCGTGGTCGCGCTCCGGACCTTGGCGGGCGCGGCAAGCCAGCGGAAATTCCAGATGGATGGCCACGTCGTTGCACTCCTCGCCATGTCCAACCGAGTTCATTGCCCCAGTCCCTCAAGGCACCGCGTCGAGGTTCCAGCTGTCGCAATGAAAACATTACGGTGCTTCGCTGATTCTGGTAGGCGGGCGATTTGGCCTATGGTTGCCACTGGCCTCCGTGCTTGTGAGGCGCGGCGATACGCCCGCCAGCCCGGCACGCGGGAACGCCTGCGGCTACACCGACCTGACGAACTCAACGGCCTCCGCGGATTGCAGGGGGAACCAGAGAATGCCTGTCGCCGGATTTACCCAGCGGAAACAGAGGGGAACCAAAACTACTTTTTCTCGCCCTGAATCTGGAGATTTCGGAACTTGCCGAGGTCGTCGAAGGAGCCGAGGCCGATCCAGCCGTGGTTCAGCGTTTTGTCCTGGGCGGTGAGGACCGGCTTTTCCATGTCGTCGAAGAAAATGGTGATCATCCCCGTGGCCGTATCGTGGACGAGCTTGAGGCGGTGCCACCGACTGGGCTGCCACGGCGTGCCCGCGGTGCGCGTGGCAGTGATCGCGCGGCGATCGGCGTGGTCGACGAGGTGGAGTTGGTGATGAACGCCGTCGGCTTTTTCGCCGAGGTGGGCGTAGTAGAAGCGCGTGTCGTCTTCGCGGGCGAAGGCGAGGCAGAGATCATTGTTCCCCGCGTCGAATTTCGTGAGCTGGCCCTCGACGGTCAGCGTGAATGATTTCCACTCCGTGACTTTGAGCCACGCGAGGTTGAAGGGACTGCGGACCTTTGGCTTGTAGGCCTGCTGCTGTTTCAGCGTGAGGACGGACTGGCCGTCTTCCTTGGTCCAGGTCCACGCGGCGGGATCGGCAAATGTCCATGCGTCCGGCGTGTCGAGGGGACGAACGGGTGCGGCGGCGAGGAGGAGGCTGGCGGTGAAGAAAAAAAAGAGCAGGGACTTCATGGGAAAACGTTGCTGGCTGCGGGAGGAGAGCAGGGGAGTGGTTTGCCGCGAGTGGAGCAACGGTCGTTTTTGAGGGGAAGCGGGATTTCGATTTTCGGGCGGGCCCTCGCGCCATCCTGATTGACCACTGATTTCACGGATGAACACGGATAAAGGCAGCGAAGCCATCTGTGTTCATACGGAAATCTGTGGTTGAAAATCAGGGAGAAAGCGCGGCGATAATGGCCACTCCGGAGGCGGGCCGCCGCGTCCCATTCGAGCAGGCCCGGCGGCGGCATGGGGCGAGGCGGGCGCAGCCTTGGCGGTAGCCCTCGCGGCCGGCGGATATTTTTGAGTGAAGCGCCCGACTGAATCAGCGCGGATTTCCGTGCAGCATGCGGGCGAAAGGACGCGCCCGCCCACGGCGGTGAAACCCTCGCTCGATCAGCATCGGATCGCGGTGATGCCGTTCGATCATTTTAGTCCCGATACGTCGGACGAGTATTTCGCCGGCAGCCTCACCGTGGAGCTGAATTCCTGTCTCGCGAAAATCAGCGGTCGCGAAGTGATCGCGCGTTCGTCGGCCGAGCGCGCGAGGGAATCCAAGCGCAGCGTGCCCGCGATCGGTCTCGTCCTGGGTGTTGAGACGCTGCGCGAAGGCAGCATCACCAAGGCCGGCGAGCAGTGACGGATCAGCGTGCAGTTGATCGCCGTGGCGAGCCAGCGGCAGCGGTGGTCCCGGGACTACGACACGGCGTTCAAGGACCTTTTCAAGATGCAGCGCGATGTGGCCGAGCGTGTGGCCCGCCGCAGTGAAATTACATTGCTTGGTGCCGAAGGGCAGCGGTCAAAGCTAGAGCGGACGGCCAATGAAGCGCGACGCGCCATCGTGGAGTCGGACGAATGGGCCAAAGCGCGTGATGTCGGGGCCAAATTGCCGGCTGCGATTCGTATCAATAGCCCAAAAGATTCAGACTTTGATTTGCCGGGTAGCCGCGAGCGCCAGCGAGTGGTCATCCGTCCACTCGCTGGCGCTCGCGGCTACCGAAAAGTCCAGAGTTCAAAGGACGTTGGTATCGCCTGCGCTTGGGCGAAAAAGATAGGACGCTGACCTTGGTGGAGAAATGCTAGGCCGACCGGGACCCTGCGTGTGCTTGGCTCAAGGTCGATCTGCTTGGGGATCCCCTTCGCGCGGAGCCACGATTCCAGTCGCTGATGAAAAAATGGCCTTTGACCACTGACCGGTCGCGGCCCTGCCTTTCGGGCGGGTCTACTTGGGATCAACTTTCTTGCTGCGGCGGAGGAGCCACGCGAACGGTTCCCAAAGCTGGCCGAGGTAGCTTTTCGGCATCGGTTCGCAGATGCCGAAGTTTTCCGGGTAGCGATCTTTCGGCATATAGTAGGTGCCGAAGAGCAGATCCCAGAGTGGAAAAAGACCGGCGAAATTTTTGTCCCACGCGGCGCGATCTTTGGAGTGATGCCAGCGGTGAAATACCGGAGTCGCGATGACGCTACGCAGCGGGCCAAAATCCCAGTTCACATTCGCGTGCAGGAAAATCGCGTAGAACGTGAGCACGGGAGCGGTGCTGAGCGTGACGAGCGGGTTATAGCCGAGGAGGAGGACGGGGGTGACTTGGGCGAGTTTGTTGACGAGGTCGTTGACGGGGTGGACGCGGAGACTGCCGAGCCAGTCGAGATCCTCCGAGCTGTGATGCACGGCGTGGAA
Source organism: Opitutus sp. GAS368 (assembly GCA_945871085.1). Taxonomy (GTDB): domain Bacteria; phylum Verrucomicrobiota; class Verrucomicrobiia; order Opitutales; family Opitutaceae; genus GAS368. The sequence continues at coordinate 9,043 of CAMBVX010000128.1, forward strand.
CGGCCACCAGCGTCCGCGGTGAAACAAGCGGTGCGTCCAATAGGCCGTGAAGTCGACGAGGAGATAAATCTGAATTGCCTGCAGCCAGATCGGCTGGCGACTGAGCGGACCGTAGCCGGCGTAGGTGCCGAGTTTGACGACGTCGAGGGAGGTGACATTCGCGAGGATCAACACACTCAAGGGCAAGATCAGCATGAGGCGCACGAAGGGCTTGGTGAACAGAATCGTGGTGAACCAGTAGACGACGTCGGTGAGCCAGCCGGAGCGGAAGACGGGTTGGGCGCGGTTGCGTCCGCGACCCACGATGCGCTCGATGACGAAAAAAATCGCCGCGAGGACGAGCAGGCCAATGAGCACCTGCAAAAAAGACTTTTCGGTTTTCATGCGGAGGGAGTGCGCCAGACGCAGCGACGTCAGGGAAGTTCGTAGACTTCGACGAGGGCTTCGCCGACCGTGTTGTTCACACCGGAGACGCGCACCGTGTAGTTGCGACCGGCCGTGAGGGTGGCGATGAGCGCGGAGTCCTTACTGCCGGTCGGCAAGGGGAACGCGCCGACTTGGGCGAATACGGGCGCGAGGGCGGCGTCCCAATTGTCGTCGGTGGCGATCACGCCGGTGGGGTCGTTCAGCTCCAGCTGGGGATCGGCGAGAACAGCGGGCACGCCGAGGGCGGACAAGGTCGGGCCGACGGCGCGGATCAAGACGCGTTGCGTGCCTGTGCCGGAGACGGTGAAGCCGGCGATGAGGACGTCGGCGCCGGTGCCGACACGATTGCGGGCGGAGAGATTGATGAGGCGGGTGGCGCTGCCCGTGCCGGCGTCGTAGCCCTCGATCAAAACGGTGCCGCCAGCCGAGCCCGTGGCCTGGACGGTGTGGGCGCCGCTGAGGGAATTGAGGAGCGCGGCGTCGCGACTTGCCGCGGTGAAGGGGAAGGCGCCGACGGCGGCGAACGTGGTGGCGAGGGAAGCGGGCCAATCGTTATTGAGGGCGATGCGCGTGGAGTCGCGGAAAAGTTCCAAGCGCGGATCCGGCATTGCGCTAGTGAGTCCGAAGCCGGCGAGCGCGGGACCAGCGGCGCGCACGAGGAGATCTTTGGCGCCGCCGTTGACGACGAGGCCAACGATGACGGTCTGGCCCGTGGCGAGCGTGGTGCGCACGGAGAGGTTGGACAACCAAGCGGAGGGATGGACGACGAGTGGTGCGGCGAGACTCGTGGTGGTGCCGAGGCGATTGGTGAGGGCGACCGTGTAACTGCCGGCGTGGGCGGGAGTGACGGCGGGCAGCGTGAGGGAGGCGGCGGTCGCACCCGGCAGGGCGGTGCCGTTGTAATGCCATTGGTAGGACATCGGCTCCTCGCCGCGGGCGGTGACGGAAAAATTCGCGTGCGCTCCAGCCGTGGCGGCGAGTGGGGCGGGTTGGACGAAGAGCGTGGGCGCGCCGGCGAGCGCGGTCGGAGTAACGGGTTGGTTGATGGAAATTTGTCGGGTAATCGGCGCGCTGGTGGTGAAGCCCGCTTTGGTCGCTTGGAAGGTGAACGCGTAGACGCCGTTCGCTTGGCCGCTGGGCACGGGGCTGCGGAAGGTGAGTGGCCCGGTCGCATCGGCGGTCAGCGAAGTGAGGGTCGTGTTGCGCAGGCCGTCTTGCACGAGGAGAGAAGGGGCAATGACCGGACGTCCGTCGTGATCGGTGACGGTGACGGTGAACTCGACGTCCTGCCCCCACGTGCGCGTTTGCGGGGAGGCCGGCGTGACGGTGGCGAGAACGAGCGTCGGCGCGGGAGCGAGGAGTGTGGCGGTGGCTTCGTTGGCGAAATCTGCGGCGTCGCCCGCGGCGTTGAACGCCGTCACGCGGTAGACGTAGGTGGTGCCGGGGGTGACCGAGGAGTCGCGAAACGAGGTGAGATTGGCCGCGACCGTGGCGACGGATGACCAGGGGCCGCCGGCGGCGGCTTGGCGCTCGAGGCGGAAACCAGTTTCGTCGCTGGAGCGGTCAGTCCAAGCGAGGTGGACGGAGGTGGCGTCGCTCGCGGCCAGCAAGGTGGCGGGTGCGGCCGGCACGGCGCCCACGAGGTATTCGCGGATACCGTCGCGGATGGCGGTGGCGACGATGCGTTTGAAACGGTCGACCTGCAGCGCGGCGTTGTCGGGGGTGGCGCGGTCCATAAACGCGACCTCGACGAGAATGGCGGGGCGGGTGGCGACGGAGTTTTCGCCGTAGGTTCCGGCCGCGCCTTTGACGCGACGGTCGACCCAGGCGGGATCGAAATCGCGGCGAATCGCGGTCATCACGGCGGCGTGCACGAGGTCGGCGAGGCGCTTGCTTTGGACGGCGGAGGCGTTGTTGGTTTCATACCACGTCTCGGTGCCGGTGCCGAGGCCGCCGTTGTTGTGGACGCTGACGAGCAACTCGGCATTGAGGAAATTAGCGTAGCGGGGGCGTGAGTTGATGTCCTGGCCGAGGTGGCCGCCGCCGGAGCCGTTCCACACTGATTCGGGGGCGCCGATGGCCTTGAGGTGGTAGCGCGCGGCCTCCTGCCATTTCGGGAAACCGGATTCACCGAGGCCGGCGTTGCGATCGAGATTGCGGGTGGAGTAGACGTCCGCGCCGACTTCGAGGAGCGACGCGTAGAGGTCGGTGACGATGTCGTGGTTGACGAAATCTTCGACGATCCCGAAGTAGGGCGAGCGTTGCAGGACCCAGCGTGACGTGTCGTTCAGATAATAACCGTGGCCGGCACTGATGACGACGCGGCGTCCGGCGAGTGGCCGGGGTTCGGCGGCGGTGAGGGGCGAGGTCAGCACGGTGAGCAGCGCGAGGAGGCGGATGAATGCTGTGGGGGGAATGGATTCGTCGTAACCAAACCGAACGAGGGAGCAAGCTCGGGTTGGGTGGCGACGCGGAGCGGAGGCAACAATGCGCGGCGTGGAGATTTGAAAACCGATTTGCCTTCGGAGCGGGTGTTCTTCCAGTAGCCGACGCTCAGCTTTCCACTCTATGCACCACGCTCCGCTCTTCACTCCCGTTTCCCTTGGCTCGCTGGCGCTGGCCAACCGCATTGTTATGGCACCGCTCACGCGTTGCCGCGCCGATGCGGATCACGTGCCGACCGCCATCATGGCGGACTACTACGCGCAACGGGCGAGTGCCGGATTGATCGTGGCTGAGGCGACGATGGCGATGGCCGGCCACTCGGCGTTCGGCGGGCGCGAGCCGGGGATTTATTCGGCCGCACAAGTCGCGGCGTGGAGGACCGTCACCGAGGCCGTGCACGCCAAAGGCGGGAAAATCTTGCTGCAAATCTGGCACGGCGGACGGGCTTGTCACTCGCTCTTGAACAACGGCGCACAGCCGGTGGCGCCGAGTCCGTTGCGCATTACGAACGACGAGACGCATACGCCGCAGGGCAAAAAGCCCTACGAGATTCCGCGCGAGCTGCGGGACGACGAACTGCCGGGGATCGTCGCCGGTTTCAAGCAGGCGGCGCAGAACGCTCAGGCCGCCGGTTTTGACGGAGTGGAAGTGCACGGTGCGAACGGCTATCTCCTCGATGAATTTTTGCGCGATGGCAGCAACCAGCGCAGCGGTCGCTACGGCGGGTCGATCGAGAATCGCGCCCGGCTTTTGCTGGAAGTCGTCGACGTTGTGATCGGCGTCTGGGGTGCGGGCCGCGTGGGTGTGCGCATTTCCCCGCTGAACAGGTACAATGATATGAAAGACAGCGATCCGGTGGCGCTGACGAGTTATGTGGCGGCCCAGCTCAATCAACGGGGCATCGCTTTTCTTCACCTGATGCGCGGAGATTTTTTTGGTATTCAAAAAGGCGATGTCGTGACGCCGGCGCGGGCTGCGTTCAAGGGAGCTCTGATCGGCAACATGGGGTATGCGCCGGCGGAAGGTGCGCAAGCGGTGACGGATGGCACGCTCGCGGCGGTGGCCTTCGGGCATCACTACGTCAGCAATCCCGATCTCGTCGCGCGCGTGCAGCACGGTGTCGCGTTGGTGGAGCCGGACGGTCGCACGTTTTATACGCAAGATGCGGTGGGCTACACCGATTATCCGGCGATGGCATAATGCGCAGCGGAGGATGGTGTTGCCCCTCACGGGGTAAACGTGCTTGGCTTGCGCCCGCACTCCTCCGCCATGCCTCCGCTCTCACGCCGCCGGTTTGTTGATCGTATCGTTACGTCCAGTGTCGCGGGGACGCTGGTGCCGTCGTTACTGGGGGCGGACGCGGCGGGTGCGACCGGTGCGGCGGCAGGGTCGAAGGGCGGGATGCGGATCGCGGCGTTTCGTTGGGATGTGACGCCGCCGATCGGACACTCGCTGTGTGGCGGATGGATCAAGCCGGTGAGTGGGGTCGATGATGCGTTGGAAGCGATCGGGCTGGTCCTGCTCGGGGCGGGTGCGCCCATCGTCGTGTGCACGGTGGATTGGACGGGGCTACTGAACGAGGCGCATCGCGCTTGGCGCTGCGCGCTGGCCGAAGCGGCGGGCACAACGCCGGATCGCGTGGCGGTGCACTGTGTGCACCAGCACAACGCGCCGCTCGTGTGTCCGGCGGCAGCCGCGCTCGTCGCTCAGCAGCGGGATTTGCCGCAGGTCTTTGAGGCGGATTTTTTTCAACGCTGTCTGGAGGCCGGACGCACGGCGGTGTCCGCTGCGCTGTTGCGGGCGCGACCGGTGACGCACGTGGCGGCAGGCAGCGCGCGGGTCGAGGAAGTCGCGTCGAACCGCCGGGTGGATCGCGATGGGTCGGGCCGGCTACGGACGATGCGCGGGAGCAAGTGCGTGGATCCGGCGTTGGTGGCGTTGCCCGAGGGCGTGATCGATCCGCTCCTACGCACCATCGCGTTTTACGATGGAGTGACGAAGGTGGCGGCGTGTCACAGCTACGCGACGCATCCGATGAGTTACTACGGCGACGGGCGCGTGAGTAGCGATTTCTGCGGGTTGGCGCGGAAACGGCGGCAGCGGGAAGAGCCGGATTGTGCGCACCTGTATTTTACGGGCTGCGCGGGAAATATCGCGGCGGGCAAATATAACGACGGCACGCCGGCGGCGCGCGAGCGACTGACCGAGAGGATTTATCGCGGGATCGTCGCGGCCGAGGCGACGCTGCGCCCGACGCCGCTGCGGCGCGTGACCTGGCGGACCAAGGAAGTCGTGTGGCAGCCGAATCCGGAGCTGGGGCGCGGTGCGTTGCGCGAGCTCATGGACAAAAAAAGCGACGCGATCGCGCGGCGGATGAGGCCGGCGTTCAAGCTCGCGTTGATTGAGCGTTGCGCGCGGGGGGTGCCCTTCGTGCTCGGGGCGCTGCACCTCGACGATCTGGCCATGTTGTATTTGCCGGCGGAACCGTTTGTCGATTTTCAGCTCTACGCGCAGGCGTTGCGGCCGGGGCGGGCGGTGGTGGTCGCGGCTTACGGTGACGGCGGGCCTTGGTATATTCCGACGCGGGCAGAGTTTCCGGCGGGTGGCTACGAGGTGGATTTTGCGTTTTGCGCGCCCGAGACGGAGGACGTGCTGCGAGCGGCGATCGCGGAGTTGTTGGCGTGAGGCGGTGGGTGCCAGCGCGCTGGAAACGGCCCGGGCGGCGAGTCAGGGCGCGGGATGAGCCCAAAACGCTGGCGGTGCGCGGTGCATCCCGGATTTCATCGCGGCCGTGCTCAGCACCGCCGTTGTCGTGGATGTTTTCATCAGCCGTTGGTCGGGTTGCGCGGTAATCATGGGCCGGCGTAGGCCCCGAGCCTCGCCAACGTCAGACCGACGGCGCTTCCAAACTAGCGGCGTCAATGCCGGTTTCAGAATGTCGTCGGGCTGGATTCAGAATGTCGTCCTACAGGGGGGTGACACCGCCGGAGTGTTCGGGGCCGAAGTCATGGCGGTCCTGTCACCCATGCCTTTCGGCTGGGGGGGGCTGACACCCGCACGAGGAGGAGGTCGGGTCGATCACGAGGTCACCAATACCTTTCGGCTGGGGCGGGCGGGGCTCCTGACCGCATCGGGGTAAGCGGTTGCGGGGCAGAGGCCCAAATAGGCGTTGGGTCGGCAGTCCCTTTTTTCGTTCAACGGCGGGTGTCAGCCGCCCCACTAAAGCGGTTGTAAATGTGAAATATTTTTTCAATGAGCGAGTTGCGGTGTCGGGCGGCAGGGTGCCGGCTGGCCGACCAAGCGAGGGCCGACGAAATCCGAGGCCAGGGTGGCCAGCCCCGACGCTCGCTGCGCGGAAGGTGGAGCCAGCGTGGTGGCGTTGGTAATACCGATTAATAAACACAGGCCACGATTTTTTCGTAGTGTTCCTGCACACCGGCGCGGTGGATCTCGCGGGCGCATTTGGTGCAAATTTTGTAGGCGACGATGCGGTCGAGTTTGCGGTGGATCACGGCGCTGAGTTCCGTCCAGAAGCGGGCGAAGGAGTCGGCTTCGAGGCGGCATTCGAAGACGGAGTATTGGACGCGCAGCCCCCAGTCTTCACAGACTTTGGCGACTTGGTGCAGGCGTTTTACATCGGCGATGTCGTAGGCCACGAGGGTGAGTAATTGATGGGCGCCGCAGGGGTGGCCGGTGAGTTCACCGGGGCTTGGGCGGTGGGCGGGAAACCAGCGGAAGCGGTGGGGCCGAGGAGCGTAGGCGTGGGGTCGGCGGGAGAGGCGGGTGCGGGGAGGCGGAAACCAGCGGGCAGCACATGTTGGCCGGTTGGGCGGTGGCGTTGGCGGGGTGCGACCATGAGGCGGGGAGGGCGGTGTGATGAGAGCGAAAGAACGGGAATGGCAGATGCGAGAATTCAAAATTCAAAATCTGGGGTCGTCCAGAGCCTGATTCGGCGAGGTGGGAGGGAGCTGAGGATTTCTACGCAATCGCGGTTCAACCTATAAACGGCAGTTGACGGCCGTCTCGATGGCGGATTTTTCCAATAATCGAGGTCGTCGTGCGGCTGCGGACCGCGGTGGAGCGAAGGGATTAAGCTGGGGCGGGCAACCTCGGCGGCGCAGGGCCCTTGATCGCGAACTTTAGGGCCAAGATCCGACTGATAATCCGGTGCAACGCTCCACGGGGGTGAACTGCTCCGCAGTAGTGAGGAGCGCTTGCCACCAGTGCACGAACGCGATGATCCGCGGTTTTAAGTCCGGCGCATCTGCGTACAAGAGCCGCACCGTCAGACGTCGTTGCCCGGCATGATCGCTTTGTTTAGCGACGTCACCGAGCGAACGCGGCCGGCTGGTGATCGCTTCGTGATGCTGGCCCGGCTCCACCAGGCGGTGGTAAAGACTCCACCCGTTATACCCCAAGGCGATGAGCCGGGCGGTGTGTGGCCCCGGGGCCAGCACCTGCGTGGTGAAGCCACCCCAGCCCCATTGGTTCTTCAGTTCGGCCAACGGGTTTTCCGCGTCGCCGCGGGCCCGATACGTCGGGGCCAGCGTCTCCACGCCATTGGGCAGGTGCGTGATGAGGATTTGATATTCGTAGTCGATGACCTCGCAGCTGGAGATCTCCACCCCGGCGTGGATCAGTAGACGGAGTTCCTGCCGGGCCCACTGGCGCCGGCGCGCGGACTGCGCGCCTCCCGCAGCCGACACCGCAGCACGACGACCCGTCGCCGGCAGGTCCAACCGCCCCCATCGCGCGGACCGGCCTGCGCTCGTCGAAATTAGCCCGATAGCGCCCGCCCGGCGTGTCGATCACCAGTTCCGCCTCCTCGGCCGGCACCAGCGCGTTTTCCGACTCACCCGCTGGGTGAGTTTCACCTAAACACTTTCCTGGCCCGCTCAACCGGCTAGGTTGAGGGGCATGTCGTGCTCGGCCATGTGGCGGAGGGCGGCGACGCTCACCGCGGCGGTGGCAAGAGGGGAATTAGAGGGGGCGTTCATAGCGAGAGCGCAGGCAGCATCGAGGCCGCTGCCGTCTTGGGGCTTTGCCTCGGCGGGCCAGGGCTCGGCTTGCCAAGTAATGTTGAGGAAACGTGCGATCTGGGAATCGAAGCGGGACCGGTCGTCGGGCTTGAGGATGTCGGCGGTTAGGGCGTGGTTCCAGACGCAGGCGGCGATGGATTTGAGCTCGGCACGGATGGCGTTGGCGGTGGATTTACCGAGTGCGGCGGCTTGATACGCGGGGACGAGGGCGAGGAAGACGTT